>CAZNVM010000042.1:0-6578 GCA_964576215.1 uncultured Planctomycetaceae bacterium | reverse complement strand
GGGGGGGGGCAAACTGCGAGGTTTTACTCTCGTTGAACTTCTCGTCGTCATTGCGATCATTGGAATTTTGATCGCTCTTTTACTTCCCGCCGTTCAAGCGGCTCGCGAAGCGGCTCGCCGGATGCAGTGTGTCAACAATCTCAAACAGATTGGTCTTGGGATACATAACCATCATGATGCACTCGGTGTATTGCCGACCAATTCCACAATGCAAAAGGACGGTATGTTTGCTTACTACTCTCAAGACTCCAACAATGGGGGGGCTGCCAACTATTACTATGGTCGCCTCAATTATATTGTGGCCATTCTTCCTTACATGGAACAGACACAACTCTATGAGGATGTCATGATCGACCAGTACACGGCTGCCGGGAATGGTGGTTCAGTGCCGGCTGCCGTTCTTACCAGGCTAACTAACACTGAAGCGTTAAGCCCTTGGTTTAAGCAGATTCCAGGAATCCGTTGCCCTTCGGACGGTGCTCCCTTCGGTCCCGGTTCGGCAACCTTCGCTCGCGTCGGACGCAACAATTACATGGCCAGTTCTGGTGACTGGCCGGAATCGCACGCTTATCCCGTGAGGAAAGCGGCAAATATCGCCAGTTATATCGAGAATCCGCGAGGTGCCTTCCCCATGAAAAACGTCAGTACGGACGGTGGTAAGACCTTTACCAAAACGGATCCCAAGTCCTTCGGGCAAGTCCACGATGGAACGAGTAATACGGTTGCCGTTGCCGAAAAGTGCGTCGGTATCGTTGATAGTAGTAAAACCGACAAGCTGGAGCTCAAACGCGCAGTTGTGACTAACAGTGATGCTGTTGCGAATGCACCTGTTGATACCAACATGACGGAAGATCCGGCGGATGTCGGTGTGCCGAGTCTGTGTTTTGGAGCGACAGTCGCGCATGCCAGGTATTTGGTCGTTCCGGGGTATGGCGATATGGGTGGTATTCGTTGGGCCGATGGTGTTGCACCGTACGCTTCCTTTTCGACGATCCTTCCTCCCAACTCGCCGAGTTGCGCCAAAGATGGTGCCGAACCGCTTGGCAGAGTTCTCAGCTCCGCTTCCAGCAACCACACCGGCGGCGTCAACGCTTTGCGATTTGACGGGTCGGTCGGCTTCATTTCCGACAACATCAGCGTTAACAGTGGTGAACCTGCTCCTGCGGGCAGACCCGACGCCGGTAAAACCGGTCTTGACAGGCTTGCCGTGAGAACCGGACCTTCCCCTTACGGTGTCTGGGGGGCACTGGGTTCCATCAACGGCGGCGAAGTCAGGATTGTCCCGTAATCAAGAATAACAGCCCGGAGCGTAGCGACGGGTAATACTTGGTTTGATGTCCCAATGGGGACGGCGAAGAAAAATGATGTCAATCACCAGAGCGAGCCGGATGTGTCAGCGTCCGGCTCTTTTCAAATTCAATCGAAAGGAACAACTATGCAAAACAAGCGAATCGGGGTATTTTTCTCTTTAGCACTCGTGATGTGCGTTCTTACCGGATGCCCTAAACCGAGGCCTGACGGGCTGCCGGAACTTTTCTCATGCACCATCACGATCATCCAGGGAGGACAACCTCTTGAAGGGGCCGCCGTACGTTTGGTTCTTGAAGGCGGTCGTTCCGACTGGACGGTCAACGGAAGAACGGATGCGAAAGGGGTTGCAAGAATCTCGACCCATACCGGCTTTGCCGGTGCACCGGCAGGGACGTTTAAAGTTCTTGTCTCGAAAACGGACATGTCGCCTTCGCAAATTCCGGAACTTGCAAAAGATGCCACGCCTGCGGAGAGGGCCGCTCACGCCGACAAGGTTTCGACAGAAAAACGTGTAAAGTACAACTTCGTCAAGCCGGAGTTCGACGATGCCAAACAGACGCCGCACACGATCACCATTGCCAAAGGGAAAAACGAAGCGACCTTCGATGTCGGCGAGGCGATCAAAGAAGTCATCAAATGATTAACTCAAACCGTAAACAAAAGTCAACGAACCACAAACAATCAGAGCCGCGCACGGAGTAAGCGGTTTTCACGTTACCACCGGGGTTACCGCTTACTGCGTGCGCGGCTCTGATTGGGCGAGACTCTGATTGGGTTAGCGAAAAATGACACCTGACTGGCGTTGAATAGTCTATTTACATCCACGCACAAATCCTTCCTGCACCTCTCTGTCTTTGAATAAAAATTCGGGTATAATTTTCTTTGATTCTCTTTTTCTGTCCCGATCCCTCATTACTTACCAGGAGTTTCCCGTATGTCTGATTTGATTGTCCCGCACGGCGGATTAACCGAACCCGTCAACCGAACCGTTGCGTCGGAAGAAATCAACGCTTTCCGTAAAAAAGCCGAATCGCTCGTCAAAGTTCCCGTGAGCGACGCGGACCTTTCGACCGTGTACCGCTTCGGCGACGGCGGCCTAAGTCCCTTGACCGGGCCGATGAACTCGAAGATTTTTAACCGCGTTCTCGACGAATCCGTGATCGAATCCGGCGGTAAACTTTACGCTTGGACGATTCCGCTGTCGTTGCCGATTACCGAAGAGCTTGCGAAAAAACTTTCCGTCGGTCAGGAAGTTGCGCTCGTCAACTCCGCCGGAGAAATCGTCGCGGCTCTGGAAATCGACGACGTTTTCCCCTGGGACAAACCTCGCTATTTGAAAAGCGTTTACCTGACCGAGCGGACCGATCATCCGGGAGCCGATATGGTGCTCGTCCAGGACGCCGACAAAACGCACCTGCTCGGCGGTTCGATTTGGGTTCGGCCGCAACCGAAAAACCCGGCGTTCGGGCAATACGTTCTTTCGCCGACGGAGGTGCGGAAAAAGCTGGCCGCAACCGGCTGGGAACGGGTCGTTGCGTTCCAGACCCGCAATCCGCTGCACCGGGCACACGAATACGCTTTGGTTTACGGGCTGGAGGTGCTTTTGCGGCAGGGGTTGAACGCCGGAGCGTGTTTGAATCCGCTTTTGGGCGAAACGAAAGGGGACGACGTCAACGCCGTGATTCGGATGCAGACCTACGAGAAACTGATTTCCGAACGGGCAATCGGCGAAGGGGACAGCGACGCACAACTTTGGAAAAAACTCGGACAAGAGCCGCCGGACCGTGTGATTCTGCTCGGTTTGGACATTAAAATGTTCTACGGCGGTCCGAAAGAAGCAGTGATGCACGCGATTTACCGGCAGAATTTCGGCTATACCGACTTGATTATCGGACGAAAACACGCCGACGCCCCCTACCACGACGGCAGCGCAATTTGGGGCGATTTCGACGCCCAGGAAATTTTCAACAACCTCAAAGGGGATTTGAAACTCAAGCCGCTCAACGTCGGTTTCGCAGCGTATTACGAATCGGTCGGTCGCGTCGATCTCATGGAAAACCACGCCGACGAAAAACCGGTGTTCATCTCCGGAAAAGACGTTCGCAAAACGCTTCTGGAAGGAAAAGAGGTCGATCCGCGAATCATGCGTCCGAGCACGTCCCGGATTCTGGCCGAGGCGATGAAATCGTAGAAACTGTCGTATCCGCCGCACCTGCTGCGGCGTTCATCTGTTGAGCCCTTTCGAAATGTCACCCTTTTTCATCGGTTCTTTTGCAGCATTTCTGATTGGGCTTTCCAAGACCGGCGTTCCCGGTGTGGGGTTGGCGAGCGTCGTTCTCATGGTCTATGCGTTTCCCGGCATGGAAAAGAACTCGACCGGGGCGGTTTTGCCGTTGTTGATTCTCGCCGATTGTTTCGCCGTTTTTTATCACAACAAAAATATTCAGTGGAACAAACTTCGGCAGCTTTTCCCGCCGGTGCTGCTCGGTTTGATTCTTGGCTCATTCGTTTTGGTGCGGATATCGAACACACAGTTTCCCACTCTTTTGGGGAGCATGATCCTTTTGCTTCTCGCCCTGGAGTTTCTGCGCAAGCGGATGCAATGGAATTCCGTACCGCACCATCCCGCTTTTGCCTGGTTCATGGGAGGAGCGACCGGGTTCACCACTCTGGTCGGCAACGCCGCCGGGCCGGTGATGAGCATTTACATGGCCGCTCAAAACCTGTCCAAAGACAAATTCATGGGAACCTGGGCCTGGTTCTTCTTCTGCATGAATTGGTCAAAGGTTCCGTTTATGTGCGGTCTTATTTTTCCCGACCTGAAGATGATTACGCTCGAAACGCTTTGGTTCGACTTGCAGTTGATTCCCGCAATTGTCGTCGGAGCGGTACTCGGCAAGCGGGTTTATGCGTTGATCCCCGAAAAATACTTCGCAAAACTTGTACTTTTGCTTAACGTGATACCACCGATCTGCATGGTACTCCGTTTTTAGCCGAACCGATGATTTTACGGACAGTCGGCCTTGCTTTCGGTGCTCCTTTCGTGTAAAAACGATTGATTGTTGCTTGTTCGTTCTTCATTTTTCCAACGCTGCGACACCATGAAAAGACGACAATTCCTTCAAACGACGGCGACTGCCGGTTTGCTTTTGGGTTCCTCTTCCCTGCAACTTCACACGGAGGCGGCTGAAAGTCCGCAGGCAAAAGATTTTTCACGATCCCGTCCGACGAAAGAACTGGCCGCCGACCTGGTCGTTCTCGGCGGCGGTTTGGGAGGATGCGCAACCGCCTTGGCCGCCTTGCGAAACGGGCTTCGTGTCGTTTGGACGGAGGAAACCGACTGGATCGGCGGACAGATCACGTCGCAAGGCGTTCCGCCGGACGAACACCCATGGATCGAAACGCACGGTTCGCCCCGTTCCTACCGGGAATTCCGGACGGCAATTCGAAACTACTACAAGAACCATTACCCGCTCACCGACGACGCGAAAAACCGCCCCCATTTGAACCCCGGCGACGGGAATGTCTCACGCATTTGTCACGAACCCCGGGTTACACTTGCCGTGCTTTACCAGATGTTCAATCCGTATCTGAGCATGGGAAAATTGACGTTGCTCCTCGAACACAAGGCGTTCGGAGCCGATGTGGAGGGGGACCGGATCAAATCCGTCGCCGTCCGAAATCTTCGTGAAGGGAACGAACTGGTTCTCTCCGCCCCGTATTTCGTCGACGCAACGGAACTGGGCGATCTGCTTCCGATTTCCGGAACGGAATTCCGAACCGGGGCCGAATCGTTCGAGGAAACCGGCGAATTGCACGCCGCAAAGAAAGCCGATCCGAACAATCAACAGGCGTTCACCGTCTGTTTCATCATGGATTACGATCCCAAAGGGGAACACCTGATCGAAAAGCCGGCCCAGTACGGGTTTTGGCGGAATTTCGTACCGGAAATGACACCACCGTATCCGGGAAAACTTTTGAGCATGACGTACAATGTTCCGTCAACGCTCCAAACGCTGACGCTTGGGTTTCATCCGGACGGCGGGAAAACGGAGGGGCCGAACATGTGGAATTACCGGCGGATTGTCAACAAGAACAATTTTTTGCCGGGAACCTACGTTGGCGACGCAACGGTCGTCAATTGGCCGCAAAACGATTATTTGCTCGGCAATCTCGACGGAAGCGACGAGGAATTTCAGAAACATCTTGCACAGGCCAAGCAGTTGAGCTTGTCGCTCTTCTATTGGCTTCAGACCGAGATTCCGCGACCGGACGGCAAAAACGGTTGGCCCGGCTTGCGGCTTCGCGGCGACATGCTGGGAACGACCGACGGGTTGGCCAAATATCCGTACATTCGGGAATCGCGGCGGATCGAAGCGGTCTTTACCGTTTTGGAAGAGCATGTCGGCAAAGAGCAGCGGGAAAAAATCCTGGGAAAGCCGGCGACGCTTGCGGCCCCTTTTCACGACAGCGTCGGGCTGGGATATTACCAAATTGACCTGCATCCGAGCACCGGCGGCGACAATTACATCGATTTTCCGTCGCTGCGGTATCAGATTCCGCTCGGAGCACTGTTGCCGAAACGGATGGTAAATCTGCTCCCGGCGAACAAGAATATCGGAACGACGCACGTAACGAACGGAAATTTCCGTTTGCATCCGACCGAATGGGGAATCGGCGAAGCGGTCGGTTCGCTCGTTCATTTCGTCTTGCAAAAGCAAACGATTCCACGAGCCGTGCGGGAGAAAAGCGATCTTTTAGCGGAGTATCAGGATTTCCTCCGCACGCAAGGCATCGAAACCGATTGGCCGGAATAGATCACAATCAGAGCCACACAAAGAGCCGCACCAAGAGCCGCAAGTGTAGGCGGTATTCCGCCGAAACTTGCGGGTTTTCGTGTGCTCTTCCTCTCTCACGTTCGCGGCTCGTTGAATCGCTTACGATTGCGTCTCTGTTTTCGGGAACCTGCCGACGGACTCAGATCGATAACAAATTCACCAATAGTAATGGCAGCCGGAAACGGAGCGCAGTGACCGGATTTCCCCGCGATTCGGTCCGGTTGCTTCACTCCGTTGCGCTCCCGGCTGCCATTTTATCGGCGAATTTGTTATCGACCTGACCATCGTTCAGTCCGTCGACAAGTTTGTATCGAGACCGTCATTTCGCGATGCTCCATTCCGGCTTTTATTCATCTCCCCCAATAAAAGCCGGAATGAAGCGAAGCGAAATGACGGTAAAATCAGTAAAAATCGTAAACTTGTCGACGG
>CAZNVM010000041.1:0-12090 GCA_964576215.1 uncultured Planctomycetaceae bacterium | reverse complement strand
TCGAAATAGTACATCTGGAAATATCTGTCAAATTTGAACCTCACTTTCTCGGCCACAAAAACAGTTGTAAGTATTTGATACAAAAGCAGTTAGCTTCATTTTACTAAAAAACCACCCACAGATTTTGGTGAGGAGGCTTTTAAACTTTGCAATCGTCTTGGCCGCTAACTTTGGGTGGCCCCGCCGCTAACGAATATCCGGTCATGTGCGCCTCTGTAAGTTCCCCCTCTAGGAACAGTGATTCCGGTCTGTATAATAAGGGGGTTTTGTTTTTCCGTTCATGTGGACAAGGCACCTGTGCCCCCATTCCTCCCACTTTTACCAGTAAAAAACCATGTTTACCATCTCGAAATTAGTCCAGGCAATGGAACCGTCCGCAACGCTTGCAATGGCTGCCAAGGCGAAAGATTTGAAAGCCCAAGGGAAGACCGTCTACGATCTGAGCGTCGGTGAGCCGGATTTCCGAACGCCGAAACATATCTGCGACGCCGCCAACGCCGCAATGAACGCCGGACACACGAAATACACGATTGCAAGCGGTATCCCGGAATTGAAGAACGCCGTTGTCGCCGAATACAAGTCCCGGTTCGGACACGAATACGCCGCCGCCCAGGTTTGTATCGCCAATGGTGCCAAGCACGCCTTGCACAACGCATTCACCACAGTCATCAATCCCGGCGATGAGGTGATCGTGCCCGCTCCGTACTGGGTTTCCTATACTGAGCTTATCAAACTCGCCGGCGGCGTTCCGGTGATCGTTGAAACGAAGGAATCCGAGAACTTCCTTCTCAAACCGGATGCTTTTCGGGCTGCGATTACGCCGAAAACGAAACTATTGCTCCTGTGCAACCCGTCGAATCCGACCGGAACGATGTATTCTCCCGAACAGCTCGGCGAACTGGCGGACATCGTGCTCGAAAAGAACCTCGGCGTCGTTTCAGACGAAATTTACGACCGGCTCGTCTACACCGGCAAATTCGCAAGCACCGCGACGATTCGTCCGGGAATGCAGGACCGAACGATTCTCGTCAACGGCGTCAGCAAAACGTATTCCATGACCGGTTGGCGAATCGGTTGGACGATTGCCCCGATGGACGTCGCCAAAAAAATCGCGGAACTCCAATCGCAGGAAACGTCGAACCCGTGCAGCATCAGCCAATACGCCGCTTTGGCCGCGATTCAAGGGGACCAAACCTGCGTGAGCGACATGCTCAAGGAATTTGCCAAACGCCGGGATTACGTCAAACAGCGAATTGCCGGGATCGACGGATTCAGTTGCCCGGAAATGGGGGGAGCGTTTTATGCGTTTTTCAACGTGAAAAAGCACCTCGGACGCAAATATGGCAACGTGCAGATCGACAATTCCACGCAATGGTGCCAGGAACTCCTGGAAAAGAAATGCGTTGCGACGGTCATGGGAAGTTCTTTCGGTTGCGAAGGATACGTTCGGGCGTCGTTTGCAACGAGCATGGAAACGCTGGAAAAAGCGTTCGATTTGATCGAGGAATTCATTGGTTAGTAACTCGCTAATCTTTGCTCTTTTTTAGCCGGTACTCCGCGCCCTGTGTCGCCGTACAGGGCGCGGCGGCTAAAATCTTCCGAAAATTGCTCTTGAATTAGAATGGGAAAAAAACTACTATCCGCGTCTTATCCGCGATTTTTGTATTTTTTTACTCCTAGAAGTTCTCGAAATCATGTCAAATTGTTTGACACGCGGGGTTCTGCCGATTGCGTTTCTCCTGTTGGCAGTGCTGTGTCCCGCTGAGCAAGACCTTGAAAAAGCTCACTGGAAAACGTATCACATCGAACGTACTTCCGCGGAGGAGATTCGTGAACGTCTGGAAAAATTGATGCCGGACGACCTGAAACGCTATACCAAGCAGTTTGTCGATACGGAAAAAAATGAGCTGACCGTCATGGGCCCGCTTGCGGCCATCGAAATGGCCGACAAGTTCATTCCCCGGATGCAGGAAATCAAACCGACTCTCGCCGTCGGGACGCTTTCCCCGATTGACGCCTTTACACGGACACCGGAAACGGAACATTCTCCGCCGCGAGGCAAGGTTTACCGCTGCGCCGTGCGCGATGTCAGAGCGTTCGAGGCGGAACTAAACCGCCGGTTCGGCAACAATCCGACGGTCAGTTTCGTGTTCACCGATTACGTCGAAAGCCAATTGCTAAGCGTCGCCGTGCTCGCTCCGGAAGAAGTACAAACGCAATTCAGCGAGACGCTTCAGGAAATGAGCGTTTTGCTTCCGCCGACGCAACAGCCGAGCGAATTTCAACGCAACCTTGCCGAAATCTCCCAATATCAGTACAAGCCGGACGATTTCGACATCGTTGACCGAACGTACAAACCGACGAAAGTGTCCGTCGGCTGGATCGACGCGAAACTTTGTGAGGCACTTAAAAAACAAAAACGGTACACCCGGATTTCGCCGCCGGTCGAAGGGGAAGAAAAGCAAACGACCGGGGCCGCCGTTTACGAATACGTGATTCAGACCGAAGAACGCACCCGCTCGGTTCAGGTCGAATTGAATTACGACCGGCGTGAAATTTTTCTCAAAGGGGACAAAAGACTTTGCGAACAGATGCTCCAGTTGATCGGAATGATCGACCGTCCGAAAGTCCCGGAAGGGATGGACCGCCGCATTTTCCCCATCGGCGGAAAGCAGACACAGCATCTTCGACAGTTTGCCGATGCACTCGTCATGCAATCCCCCTTACAATCCCCCATATCTCACGTTCGCGACTCGTTGCAGGGTTTGGCGGCGCAACCGGTTCCTCAGTTCGAACAAAGAGCACCTTCCCCGCAATATGGTTCGCAATATGGTTCGCAGTATCGCTCCACGACACCGTTTTCCAGCAACGCCCCTATCCAACGGGTTACCTACAAACTGCAACAGGAATTGCCCGGTTTGCTGGAGGGGGGAGGGGGAGGAGGTACTTTCGATCAAGGGATCGGCGGTCCGAGTGACCTTTCCGGTATGCCTGCCGGCGGCACGTACGGCTACGAACAAGTTCCCGGTTCCAGCGATCCGGGGTTTCAGATTCCGCAATCGATGTACATCAATGTTCTTCCGGAGTTGGATATTATCCTGTTCGAGGGGACAACCGCCGAATCCACACGGCTTCAGCAGATGATTAAGGACATCGAACAGCTCATGGAAGATTCGAAATCGCAATGGAAGGTCGTTTTCCTGAAAAACACCGATTGCATTTCGATGAACGAGATGCTGTTCGACATGACAAACCTTCTCTTCTTTTCGAGAATGCGGGGAAGGTTCAATCTTTTCCCACTCCGTAATCCGAACGCGTTGATGGTCGCCGGTTGGGGGGCTCAGTTTGAAGAGATACTCAAGCTCATCGAAGCGTTGGACACGCCGCTTGTGGAACCGGGAAGCTGTTGGAAAGTGATTCGGCTCAAATACGTTTCCGCAACCTACGCTTCCGGCCTTCTCAAAGAAATGTATCCCAAGCCACCGCAACCGCCAGCACCGCCCCGGTTTGGTTGGGGCTGGATGCCGCGAATTCAGACGGTCGTTGATACCCGAACCAACTCGCTCATTGTTCACGCCGGAGCGAACGACCTGAGAGAAATCGAAAAGTTTCTCAGCAAAATCGACCTGTACGAAAGCGGTCCGAAATTGCAGATACGCCAATTCCGGTTGCACAATTCCCTGGCCAACGATGTTAAAACAAAACTCGAAGCGATCCTTGCGCCGGGAAAAGAGGATATTTCGACTCCGTCGTTTGTTCTCGAAACGCTCGACGAAGGGGAACGGCGTCTCATCGAATCGGGAATCGTTGCCAACTTAAAGGTCAATGCCGATGTGCAGCAAAACACGCTCCTCGTAACCGCCCCGGAATATGCGCTGCCGCTCATCGGGAAGCTGATCGAACTGCTCGACAGTCCCGTTCCGACTGCGGAAATGCGGGTCATACCGCTCGTCTACAGCGATTCCAAGGCCGTGTATGATCTTCTCGACAAACTGATACCGGCCCAGATTCGCAGCGGACAATGGATCGGGGCGCAAATGCCTGGTGCCAAACCTTCTGAAGAGTTCGTGCCGCTTCGGTTTATCAACGAACCGCGTTCCAACACGATCATCGCAATCGGCTCCAAAAATGAGCTTAACATGGTGCAGGCACTCGTCTACCAATTCGACAAGGATGATTCCGAGAAACGAATTCAGCGGGTTTATCCGCTCAAAAACTCCAAGGCGGTTGATGTGGCCAAAGCGATCAATGAGTACATGAAGGCAAAGCAGGCCGTCCTCAAACAAGCTCCCGGCGGTGGTGTCAGTACGTTTCTCCAGTTTGAAGAAGCACTCATCGTCGTTCCGGAAGAGAAGACAAACTCACTCGTGATTGAAGCGAGACCGAGATATTTTGAGGAAATCCTGAAAATGGTCGAGAAACTGGACCGGCAGCCGGACCAGGTCGTGATCCAGGTGTTGATCGCCGAGGTTACCCTTTCGAACAACAACGAATTCGGTGCGGAATTCGGACTTCAGGATTCCATCTTGTTCAATCGCAGTCTGGGCGGCAAGCCCGGTTTTCTGTTCAATAATGATCCGACCGAATCCATCGGGAACAATATGGCTTCCCCCTACACCGGCACGGTGGCCCCACAGATTTTATCGAACTTCAACCTGGGACGTGTCGGCTCGGAAACCGGGTTCGGCGGCATGGTCTTTTCCGCGAACAGCGAATCGGTCAGCGTTCTCATTCGTGCGTTGGAGGAAAAACGAAAACTGGAAGTGCTCAGCCGTCCGCAAATAATGGCAATGGACAACCAGATGGCGTTCATCCTGATCGGGGAACGGGTTTCGTTCGCCGGTGGAACGACTGTGGGAGGTTACAACACGACACAGAACGTCGAAAGGGAAGAAGTCGGTCTTATGCTCATGGTGAAGCCGCAAATCAGTCCGGACGGGAAAGTGGTGATGGACATCGGCGTGGAAAAATCGAGCGTCGGCAGTGCCGCAGACGGAACACCAATCCCGGACGGTACCGGCAAGACGTATAACGTACCGAAAGTCAGCGCAATCACGACCCGGACGAACGTAACCGCGTCGAATAATGAAACGGTCCTGCTCGGCGGCTTGTTGAGCAAGGAGACGCTTTGCGTCAATCGCCGTGTTCCGTTTATTGCGGACATTCCCGTCCTGGGGAGACTGTTTCAGTACAAATATGACGCCATCCAGAAAAAGGAGCTTATCATTATTTTGACGCCGCAGATCGTCAAGTACCGGGAAGAGGGGGGAATCTCCGAGGATGCCGAGCGGATCAAGCGGGAAGAAGCGGCCAAGATCAACTGGAGTCTCAAGGAGGTGATCAAGATGCACGGTTCGCCGACCGGAAATAATGTACGGATATGGGAACCGATGGCGGAACAACCGGTCAACGGCGACGTTTCCCCGCTCTACCCGACGGTCCCGACCCCGCTGGAAAGCCTGCAGGAAATGCCCACTCCGCCGGGGAGGAGATAGGGCATCGGGAATTGGGCATCGGAAATCGGAAATCGGAAATCGGGGATTGAAAGGACAACCTAATTTTCACCTTATTTTTCTTGACAAAACAACCTCAGTAGTCCGGAAACGCCAAAAAATCAACCTTATTTACCTTATTCGACCCCGGAGAAAATAAGGTGAAAATTAGGTTTTAGCTCCGAAGCATCGCACATTCCTATGCCCCATGCCCTATGCCCTAAAATGAAATACACTTTCCCCTTCCTGCTTCTCCTGTGCGTCGGCTGTACCAGCGTGGTGCCAAAAAATGCGTTGTTCCACGAACGTCCGAAAACGCCGGGGTCGATGGTCGCGTTTTGGCAATGTTACACGCAAACGAATCCCAACGGCGATATGCCCCTGCGCGGCGTCGGAGGACGCATCCAGTTTTACGGCGAAAAAAACAAAAGCGAACCGATCAAGGTCAACGGCGATTTGACAATCTTCCTCTTCGACGCACACGATCCGCTGCCGCAACGAAGCGTTCCCGTTCGACAGGCGATTTTCAAGAAAGAAAATCTTGGTGCTTTTTACCGCAAAGACGGTCTGGAATTCAACGGCTACGATTTCTTCGTGCCGGTCGATGAACTCGGCAACCCGGAAATGGACCTGCAAGTTTGGGCCGTGTTCCACGAGTTCAAAAAATCAGGCCAAACGACGACGTTGATCTACTCCCCGCCTGCGGTGGTGACACTACCCGGTCCGAAACGGCAGGACGCCGCCGCAGCCGACGACACGAGCATCAATCTGGCCGCCGGACGCGAACAGGAATCGTACGGAATCACGCAAGCCTCGTATCAACAACCGGTTCCGGCGGAAAACGTTCCGGTCGATTCACGCCGACGAAAAACCGAAACGATTCCGCTTTCGCCCCGATTCAGTCAAGCCTATCAAAGTGAACCGCAAACGGATTGGAACAACACCACCGGGGAAAAGGCCGCAAGTTCTTACGAGCCTGCTCCCGAGGTCCCGGAAATTTCGGTACAAGAATCGGATTCTCCGGCACCTCAAAGTAGCATGGACGACTGGATGAAGACGCCGGGTCGGCTTTTGAGTGTTGTCCAGCGCAGCCAGGGACCGCCAAACGAGAAACCGTGGCGTATCGATTCGAACACCAATCCGAACCCGCAACCGCAGTCGAAGCCGGCCTACGAAGAAGTTTCCAAATCCGGCGTCTCGACGAAAATGTGGGTGCAATAGCCGGACGGTTGGAAGTGTTTTTTCAATTTTCGTACAGTGCCGCGAACGAGAAAGAGCGGATTGTGGCCTCACCCTTATTTCCCTCCGACTTTGCGCAGGAACGTATCCGTTCGGAAATACACGGCGTCGGCGTCGGCGGCAGGCGTTGCAAGGAATCGCGGTTCCCACTGGACGGTGCCGACAATCCTCGCCTTTTCGTCGTCTGTCTTGGGAAGGGCGACGACCTGAACCAAGCCGCCGTGGTTGCACGCAATTAAATGATCACCGGCAATAATCGGCGTCATCCAAAACGGCCCTTCCAGTCGAATTTGCCAATCCGTTTCGCCGGTTTCCGTTTCGTTCTGCATCAGAATTCCCGGAGCTTTGATCGAATAGATTTTCTCTCCACGAATCACCGGCGACGGGTTGTCGATGCGTATTCCCGGTTCGATCCATTCCGGTTCCAGAGCGACCGGTTTCACAGCGACCGGCTCTGGGGGGAACTGCGACAGATCAATCTTGTGGATTCCGTTCCCCTGGAGGTAAGCGACACCGTTGATTCCGGTCGGAGAAGTAATCGTGTTCACGTTGGTCACATATTCCCCAAGCCCGTACTCGCAGGGAATTTCTCCGGTAATCGGGTTGACGATGGAGAGTTTTTCCCGGGCGACCACCAGAAGAACGGCGTCAAGTCCCAGCGGATTGCCTTGCGGGAGCGGACAGATCGCCGGGGAACTCCAGATTTGTTCCTTCTTTCTCGGAATCCGCCAGAGGTCGGCTCCGGTGTTCAGGTCAAGAGCGGCGAAAAACGCTTCCCCCTGGCTGACGCACTGGACGAAAACGCGGTCCCCAAAAATCACCGGCGAAGACGACATGCCGGTATCAATCCGAAGATTCGGCAGTTCATAAGCGAGTCCCCGGGTCCAAAGAAGATTTCCTTCAAGGTCGAAACAGACGACATCGTTTGAGGAGTACATGGCGACAATCCGTTTACCGTCTGAAACCGGCGTATTGGCGGCAATTCCACCGAACGCTTGAAAGAGCAACGAACCGGTCGCCAAAATGGTTCGTTCCCAACGTTTTTCACCGCTGTTTTTATCGACGGCGATAACGTGAAGCCGCTTTTGGTGGACACCGCTTGCCGCCGTCACCACGACCAAATCGTCGACCAAAATCGGACTTGACGGTCCGGTGCCCGGAAGCGGTGTTTTCCATAACACGCTCCTTTCGTCAAAAGCGTCAAGCGTTTGCGTCAATATTTCCGAAACGTTTTCAAGCACCGGATTCCCCAGCGGACCGCGAAAGGAAAACCAGTCGGCAGACGGCAGACGGCAGACGGCAGAGGAGTCGGCAGTCGGCAGAATTTCTGCTGTCTGCCGTCTGCTGTCTGCTGTCTTTCCTGCTGTCTGCCGTCTGCTGTCTGCCGTCTTTTCTGCTGTCTGCCGTCTGCTGTCTGCCGCCTTTTCTGCTGTCTGCCGTCTGCTGTCTGCCGTCTTTCCTGCTGTCTGTCGTCTGCTGTCTGCCGTCTCTTCGACAACCCTCACCCTCACCCGCCATTCCCAAGCGTATTCCTGGGGCTGGTTGTTCTGGCAGACTTTGACGAGAATCCGCGATTTCCCTCGCGGCAGGTCGCAAGGCATAATGTATTGGTCCGGCTCTTCGTGTCCGTGATAGATTTCATGGACGCCGAGTAGCTTTCCGTTCACCCAGACTTTAATGGCGTTGAAGGACGAAACGCGAAACGAGACCGACCGGGCCGTCTCCGAATCAATTTCGGCGGTCGCATAAGCACAAACGTTTTTCTCCCTGCCGCAGAGGGCGTTGAACTGTAAAATCGCCAGCGGATCGGTTGGCCGGGCCGGTTTCCAATCGACTTGTCCATGCTTTCCCTCGAACGGTCCGGTAAAACCCTCGAGGAACAGCCGGTCCGGTCCGTATTCCGTATGAAACCCTTTCCCGTCGGTGTTGTCGAATGGGCCGACGACTTGCCAATCGACTAAAAAGCCGCGAGCAACCGCTTGGTCAAAGTCAAGACCGAGGTTTTCCTTCTCGTTCAGCTCGGCGATTCGGTTGACGATGAAGTCCACTTGGTCGTAATCGTAAGCGTAACGGAGTGCTTCCTGCAACTGTTTAACCTCAACCGCCGGAGATAGCCCTTTCGCGTAGTCGATCTCGAAGGCGACTGCCGGACGCCGCATTTCGCCACACGGATCGGTAAGGAGGGTACTGAAGAGCGACTCGACGAGTTTCGGTGGGAAATACGTTTCGAGCATTTCCAACGCAAACAGCCGACCGACGGCAGCGTAATCCCGGTTGAGGATAAACTGCGTCAAAAACGCTTCCAATTCCGCCTTACCGGACGGGCGGTCAATGATTTTCCGGATGATCACCTCGGCGGCGGTACGAATCCAGTTGGCCGAAAGCGGCGTCGAGCGGTCAAACGCCTCAAAGAGCCTCGGCAATTCCGCCGAATCGCCTGCGACAAGCTGTTTCCAGGCCGCAGAAGCCTGGACGTTTCCTTGCCCGTACGTATCGACGGCGAGTAAAGTCTCAATTTCCGAGGCCGGGACAACAAAACACGAAAATAGGATGAAACAAAGCAAAGCGGCAAGCGTGTTTTTCATGGGGAAAAGTCGAAAATGAGAAATGGTCTTTTGGCCACCGCACCCAGTGCGGTGCAGACGCATCTGCAAGTATTGATAGCCCCCTCGCGTTTGTCAATATCCGTTTTGTAGATTTCACCAGAAGCTCCAAGAGAACTGCAAAGTCCCTGGGAACGCAGGCATCTTGCCTGCGCGAGGCAGGCTGGAAGCCTGCGAACCCGGGGGCAGGCAAGATGCCTGCGTTCCCAGAGGTGCCCTCAATTTCTATCCATTTTGAACAATGCAGTTCTCTTGCAGTGGCCCCAAGGCGATAAGTGAAAAACTTCCTCCAATTTCCGATTCCCGATGCCCGATGCCCTAAATTTCAACACTTTTTCCGGTTTCAATATCATTTCGTTTACACTTTGAGTTCTTACATTTTCATGGATGTTCCGTTTACACTTTGAGTGAATTAAAACGATTAGACGGATTTTTTGGGATGTTTGAAAAACAAATCTTTGCTTTTTGTCGAAAAATAGTGATTCCGTAGTCTTTTCGATCAATAGTGGTGTATGATTCCCCAGTTTTTACGGGGTAGAGTCTCGCTCTGCCGGTTCGTCGTGTCGAGTCGTCCTGTTTTTCGGGAGAATGGGGTATGTGCCAAATTCGGTCTCATTTAATAACATTATTCTTTTTTTCGGTTTTCTCGTTCGCTTTTGGGCAGTCCCAATCGGACGAAGTCAAGCCGCTTCCGTCCAAGGGAACTCCCGGCCAACACGTCGGTGTTTCGTCCGGCGAAGGGGGACGGGCTACGCCGCAGCATTTCACCGGGATCAGCAAACCGCTCCCCGGAGAATCCCGATTCCGGGCCGGTGAAGTCGAAAAACCGAAACGTCCGATTCCCGGAACCGCCGTTTATCCTGTAACCCCTTCGGCATGGTATCCCGGTGTTTCCCGAGCGAGAATCAACGCTCCGATCAACCAGGAGGTCGTTCTGGAAACCTTGGAAATTCAGTCCGGCGATTATATCGACTCCCCGACACTTGCTCCCCAACTTACGCCGCCGAAATCGGAAAACGGATTTCTCGATACGCTCGAAAAAACGATTCTCGCTCCGAGAGTCGAACGAAGATACCAAACTGACGATGAGGTTTTACTTCCACGGGAACAAGGGTTGTCGTTGGAAGCCGGATTAAACGGGTACAATCTTTTTGCCCCGATTCCGGGAAGTGCCTCGAAGGACGAAACGATTTACGACTTGACGCCGTTTCCGCTTCCGGAAAGGTTTCATCCGGTTGCAGGCGATCCGGAGATTCCGCTTGGAGACGATGTTGCGGAATTGCTCAAAACCGGACCGCCCCGGGCACTTCGCTACGGTCTGGTTTCGGACGCGGGAGTTCTCAACGCCCCTTACGCTCCGGGCCAGGCAGCCCCGAAGGTTTGGTCCAACGGTCGCGCTGTAACAATGACCGAGCGGGCACAGCTTCGTGAAGGATACGCCCCGATCATTCGTAGCCGTAAAATTATGGCAAGACACACGAACGTCGCAACGAGTTTACCGACGTACTGCGACGGGTTGGAGCATTGTCCGAAATGTATGCGTGCGTTTTTGTGCGGTTGCGGTGAGGACGACTGCCGGTTCTGCAATCCGGAAAGCCGTGTCGGACCGGCTCCGCTTTGTTCCTGTTGCGGCGATGCACGTCCGTGTATTCACGGTCAAATGTGCAAAGGGCAACTCGGACACGCCCCGTACCGTGAATTCGGTAACACCAGCGGCGGTATCGCCTGTCCGATCTGCAAAGAACGTGTCGAACGGATTCCGTGCGGTTTTTGCGAAAAATGCAAGCATGGAGAAACATGCGAACTCTACAAACCGTGCGGCCAATGTCCGTCCTGTCTTGTGTTCGAAAAATGCGATTTGTACAGGGCTGAGCGGAACTGCGTATTACCGAACCGGACAAATTCGTGCAACCGTTGCGACAACACGATTCACGGCGAACCGTGCGGAACTTGCGACTGGTGTCGTGAAAATTCCGGTTTGAATCACGAGCCGTGCGGACACCAGGAAGTCGGTATTCGTCCGAAAACGATTTACAATCCGTACAATGAGCCGAAGTTGTTTTCCGCGCCGTCGCGATTTGTTACGGATCGGTTCAACAACGGGGCGAGTCGGTTCCCGATTTACTACAATCCGGCCCCGTACTACAAGGAAACGTCGAATCCGTCGCTTTTGGGAGGATACGCCAGGCCGTTTACGTTTCGGTACACTTGTGCTCAGTGTATGAATCAGCCTTGTACCTGTACGGCTCCCGGTCTTGCGGGACAGGTCGCTTACGCTTATGCGTGTAAACTTTGCAACCGGAATCCGTGTGCCTGTGCTGCGGAAATCTGTAACGTGAATATGGCACTCAATCCGGCTGGCGTCAAATCGCAGCTGGAGCAGATGCGTGAGGACGCCAAGCCGAAACTTCCGTGGCAACAGGCAACGGCGGAAGATGGCGGATTCAAAGAAACTCCGGAACCGTCGCAGAGCGACTGGGGGATGGCAACTCCACCACCGGGGTCGAACAATGCGACCGATCTGCTGCCGGCCCCGCAGGAAAAAGAACCGCTTCCCTTCGAAGAAGACCCGAACACGAAGAAAACCGATTTGGACCTTTTGTTTGAGAAACGCAATTAATTTGACTGTATAGTGAGCTAACCTATTATTATCAAAGGAGTTATGGATATTCCTGATTTTCAAGTGTATTGAGTTGAATTCATTTGCTTCACCATTAAAACGTTGGAATTTCAAGTATTTATCCCCAATTGCCCAT
>CAZNVM010000040.1:0-2760 GCA_964576215.1 uncultured Planctomycetaceae bacterium | reverse complement strand
GGGGGGGGGCAAACTGCGAGGTTTTACTCTCGTTGAACTTCTCGTCGTCATTGCGATCATTGGAATTTTGATCGCTCTTTTACTTCCCGCCGTTCAAGCGGCTCGCGAAGCGGCTCGCCGGATGCAGTGTGTCAACAATCTGAAGCAAATCGGGCTTGCGATACAGAACCACCACGATGTGCTCTTTGGCATTCCGAGCAACAGTGTCATGCAGAGAGAGGGGACTTACTACTATCAGGGTTCAGGAAACAGCTATAATTACGGACGATGCTCCTTCATGACGTCAATTCTTCCTTACATGGAACAGTTGCCTTTGTGGGAGATGTTCTTTAATTATTGCCCGTACCCCGGCTATCCTACCACATCCATAACGGCTAACGGGGGATGGAGTGTCGGCAGTGCTCCAGGCGCACCGACCACTCTTACGGATGAGGAAAAAAGAAAGGCCCCCTACTACCAACAGGTTCCCGGAATTCTCTGCCCCTCGGACGGAATGCGGCCTTCTTCGGTTGTTACCGGTGTTACCCAACCCGGTGTGGGACGGAACAGTTACATGTCCTGTTCGGGGGATTGGCCGGAAGCGTCTTTCTACCGGATAAGGTCGTTACCGGAAATCACCAGCTATGTCAAAAATCCGCGGAGTGCATTTGCCTACAGAACCGTCATGTGGTTTGCCACTACACCGCCAACCTCACATATAGACAAGCTAAAAAACTTTGGGGATATTAGTGATGGCACGAGCAACACGATTGCCGTCTCAGAAAAATGTATCGGCGACATTGTCAATGGTACTCCGCAAAGTGGTGGCTTGCTCCTTAAACGCGCGCATGCCCAAGGTATGGGGGCGACTACGGCAAACGGCAACACGGGTACTACCAATGCCGTTGCGCGGGGAAGCTATGACTGTTTGGAAAGTCCGGTAAGCGGTGGTGTTCCCAGCTTTTGTTTGGCGTCTCTCCTCAGTCTCGACGGGAAAACCTATAAAAGTACCGTTTCTTGCTACGGTCAAGAGGGTGGTGTAAGTTGGGCGGATAATGTCCATGCGGGATTCTGCACCTTTTCGACGATCCTTCCCCCCAACTCGCCGACTTGTTTCGGTGCCGGCCCCGATCTGGGAACAGGTGCAGGCCGGGTACTCAGCCCCGCTTCCAGTATGCACACCGGCGGTATCAACGCGCTCCGTTTCGACGGGTCGGTCAGCTTCATAAAAGATTCGATTGATACCGTCTCCACGGGCGGTCTTGGGCAGCTTGCCGTTGCCCAGGGGCCGTCTCCTTACGGTGTTTGGGGAGCACTGGGTTCCATCTGCGGTCAGGAAACCAATCATGATGCCCTCTAAAGTCGTTCGTAGTGAATTTGGCTTGGTATTGGTTAATAAAGCTGGAATGGAGCGCAGCGCAATGACGGTTGACCGTCATGGCGGAGTGCTGCCTTCATTCCGGCTTTTGTTGGCCTTTGCATAAACGCAGTACCAAACCGGAAACACCATCGGCACCATTGTTGTTTACAAACTGTTCCAACCCCCTATCCCTAACTCCTTCAAACTATGCAACTCAGATTGTTTGTCGTTTCGTTGTTCGCAGTGTGCCTTTTCACCGGTTGCCCCGGCCAAGAGCGTCCGGCGGGTATGCCTGAACTTTTTCCGTGTAAAATCACGATTACCCAAGGAGGACGACCACTTGGAGACGCCATCGTAAACCTGGTTCCGGAAGAGGCGGCTCTCGGTTGGGTTATCAATGGGATAACGGACGCGAACGGCGTTGCGACAATTAAAACCCAAGGTAACTATACCGGTGCGCCGGCGGGTCCATACAAGGTTTGTGTCTCGAAAGTGGAAATTACGCCGTCGCAAATTCCGCAGCCTGCCAAGGACGCATCGTATGCAGAATTGGTGGAATATGGAGAAAAAGCCGGAAAAGAAGTACGTCCAAGTTACAACATCGTCAAACCGGAATACAACGATGCGGCCATAACCCCCCTTTCCATCACGATTACTAAAGGGAAAAACAACGTAACGCTTGATGCCGGCGAAACGATCAGGGAAGAAATCAAATGATCGGTATTTTGTCAGCGGCGAAGCTTGAAACGGTTGTTTAGGACGTGTACCATACAACGTCAATGAAGCGGCAACCTTTGCGGCAATCACTTACGCGTTCGGCGGTTCGGTGCTTTTTCAGCACTCGAACGTGATTTTCCTGATAGGGGTCGCCTGGTTTCCCGAATTGATTCGCCAAACATTGCGTCAAAAACAGACGCAACGCTTCTCTTGTGGACCACCGATCCTCATTGCTCTGATGCTCCTCGGCGGCGATGTCCAAGCGGCTTATCACGCCGGCTTGGTCGTCTTTTTCATCCTCAGTCCGAAAAAAAGCATCGGGCCACTGCTTTTGGCGTTTTTGCTGACCGCCTCCAAGTTTTCCCAGGACGGCAACAGTACGCGGCGGGATATGTGATGTCGATGTAATCCCCTTCTTGTTTTTCCGTTTTCCGTTCGCTAGAATTGCCGCTTACAATGAATCATTCTCCCGGACTTCTCGTCCAACCTCGTTTACGATTGCGGCTCCGAACGATTTCGCTCCAAGCACTTTTAACACAATGCCAAAACGTCGCTGGAATAAATTTTAGGTTCCCCACCAGAATCTGTGGGTAAAAAAATAGGTTTTTTGAGGTATGTGGAACAGAAAAGTAGATAATGGACCTTGAAAGTAAAGTATTTCAGTCACGTTGTATCGAAATAGTACATCTGGAAATATCTGTCAA
>CAZNVM010000039.1:0-2504 GCA_964576215.1 uncultured Planctomycetaceae bacterium | reverse complement strand
CGTGCTTCGGCGGTGATGATCTCGCGGAAATACGGAGGGTTTTCGCCGGTGGAAACGACAAACAAACGCTCGTTCTCCACGTCGGTTTTCAGGATGAAGCGAGCAGAACGTTCGAGGCTGAGATTGACCACCATAACGTAACGGTTCCCTTTTTCGCTCTCGAACTCGCCGATCATCAGTGGTTCGTCGCACTGGACTTCCTGTACGATTTTCCCGGGCAACAGCGGTAGCGACGGAGCGATTGTGGAATCGGTGAAATACACCCCCGTCGATTTGAGGGTTTTGATAATCGGGCCAAGGATGGAAAGGTGCCGGTTTACCTCACGCAGAGCGTACCAGGTGTTGGTGCGCTGCTCATTGTTGTTGATGGGAGCATAGTCGTACCCCCCCTGCCAATAGGTAAACCAGCTTACGCCGCCTGCTCCGGCGGCAAGCGAGGTATATGCCTGCAACATCATGTTGTCGAGCGTGGGGATAACGGTGTAGAACCGTATCTGGTTGCTTGACACCACATTCCACCAGGGAAGGTTGTTTTTGATTGCCGCTTCATGTACTGCCATGAGATTCGTATAGTATTTTGCCATGCTCTTACGGTCCCGTTGATCCATCGAGAACTGCACCATGTAATTGTCGTATGAAATGATATCAGGTTTGACAATCTCGACAAACTGTTCGAGATACTCCTGATAGGTTTTGGCCCCTAACTGCGATTTCACCTGGTCCATTGTCCAGAGCGTGGCGTAATTGGGATAGAGATTGATGAAGGCGATTTTACCCGGAGCGTATTTGCGTACCGCCGCCACGGCTACCGCCAATTTCGGGAAAGCCAGCACCGACGGCTCGTCGCAAATGTGGTAACCCACGATGGCTTTGCTGTTGCCCCCCTGCTCGACCATCTGCTTCACAAAGGCGTCAATCTCTTCGTCGGACATTGCCAGCCAATCGTCCGTCTGTTTGTTCTTGGTCGGCGTGGAAACCATGACGCCCACCCCAAGCTGTTCGCACAATTCAAAATCCTGTTTATCCTCGAATGTAACATCCGTCATATTGAAATTACATTCGGCAATGTCTTTCAGGCTGCGCTGACGGTCCTCGGTCCTGTTCTTCAGGAAAAGTTTACTGATAGCAAAGCCATTCCCATCGAAAGGCTTTTGTTCGATGGAAAGAATACCGTCCTCATCGGGGATACCGGACGTGTTGGACCATTTGACGTGCGCCGGATCCTGGGCCATTGCCGAAACACAGATCAATACGAATAGAAGCGATAGAATTTTTTTCATGGTGATTTTTAGGTGGTTATTCAAACCGTAAACAAATGGAGGGGAATTAGTGATTAGTGATTAGTGATTAGTGAAATTTCTTCCTATTCCCGATTTCCGATTTCCGATTTCCTTGAATTTAACACTTTTTCCCGTTTCATTACCATTTCGTTTACACTTTGATTTCAAAAATTCAATGCGTCGGCCGCTTTTTGCCGTGGTTGTAGTTGTTGTTCATCCGGCATAGGCGTAGGTAAAACTGGATTGATGAGATTTGCGCGGAAAGCGTCATTGTCGTTCATACCACTTCCCCTTCCCCCACCTCTGTGTTGGCTTGATCCCTGGGTTGCCCAGTCCAAGGGCGTTTCACCGTCATTGTTCTTGTCCGACAAGGACGCCCCCTTTTCCACCAGAAACTCAATGAGTAACCGGCTGAAAAGCCGATGGTTTCCCCGCGTTTCATAGCCCAGATTGATATCCCAATGTTCGATCGTGGCGTTATACGGCGGCAGGACGATATAATGTAACAGGGTGTTCCCTTTTTTGTCTGCGGCTTTCGCGTCGGCTCCCGCATCGATAAGCATTTTGAACAACCCGATTTTCTTTTCGGCAATCGCCTGAATATCTGCTTCCTTGAGTCCCTTTTCGTATTCTTGCCTGTCGCAAAAGGAGTAAAACAGCAGGTAGAAAAGCGGTGTCCAACCGTTTTGATCCGCCGCGTTCACATCAACCTGAGCGGCGATCAAGAGTTCAAGTAACGCTTGAAAATCCTCGAACTTACGGGCTCTTTGTATTTGAGCGAGAACCAGTGTTTCCAAAACGGAGCAACCATTTTTATCTCTGGCGTTGACATCCGCCCCGGCATCAATGAAGAGTTTGCAAAATCGACTCGTCTTAAAGCCGGGATTTGGAGGGGCGTTGCCATCGAGTGTCTCCTCCTCCCTTTCCTCTTCCTCTTCTGGTATCACACGCGGTACCTTGATCTTGCCCGATTCCGCAAAGCCATTGGGAAAAAGAGGACTGACCTGTTTGTATGGCCCGGTTACGGCAAACGGCGACTCGACCTTTTTGAACGGATTGATTTTCCGAAACGCACCAAAAAGATTTTGCCTCCTCACCAAAATCTGTGGGTGGTTTTTTAGTAAAATAAAGCTAACTGCTTTTGTATCAAATACTTACAACTGTTTTTGTGGCCGAGAAAGTGAGGTTCAAATTTGACAGATATTTCCAGATGTACTATTTCGA
>CAZNVM010000038.1:0-4003 GCA_964576215.1 uncultured Planctomycetaceae bacterium | reverse complement strand
CCGAATTTTTAAATTTAAATTGGGCAATTTTACAAAGTGCCCAATTGCCGCACAACCGCCATTTTTCGCTACCTATATTGCACAATTTGTGTAAATTAGTGTAAAAAATGCGAGTAAATATTCGGCTGAAATGTTACCTTATATGCACATGATGATCCCGTAAATGGGATTGATCCAAGCGGAAAATTTGTTGCTGTTATGCTTCTGGCATTGGGAATTGGTTGCATAGGTGCAGGCTTTCTATACATGGCAGCAGACAATTATAATGCAGCCGCCGCTTCACTAGCAAAACCGGGATTTGATTTTTCGGAATACAATAAATATTCTGCAATCGGTGGCACTTATGAAAGTGTCGGCAGATTCCTTGGCACAATCTCTTTTGTGTTAGCTGCCGCACCTGTAACGGCATCGATGTATGGAGGTGTTGGTTCCGCTGTAACGTATTATGGAGGTGGAACGGCCGCTAAAATTGGATGCGGAGCAATTTCTATTGGTTTGATAGACAAATTATTGCTTGACACACTACTATATACTTCTGCTGTCAATTCATCTGCTTTTAGCGATTATTATGATCACCCATTCTGGTCTCTCGCAGACCTTTTACTTGGCACAATTACAGCAGGACTGGCAAATGGTTGGGATGATATTGCAAAATCGCTCAAATCCTTTGAAAATGCCGCCGTTATTTCAAGGTCACTTACTGAACCAATTGGTTCTGGAATCGTTCCAAGATCACTTGATAATTTGGCAACAAGGACATGGTACCACAAAGAATTAGTAAAAATTCGCTCAAGATTAAACAAAGCACTTCCACTTGAAGAACAAGCCAAACAAGCTTCGGCCTTGCGAAACGAAATTCGAGAAGTTGCTCGTGACTTAATGAGTGATAGGATAAAGGCCGAGGAATTAGTAACGAGTTTCCCGAATCGATCTTGGGATGATATTGTAGCCACCTATACGGCGAGAGGATTTTCTGGAAATGTTCTTTGGGAGGAAATTATTGACGCTTCTATGAGATCGAATGCGAGCATTGACGCATTCTTCGGCCTTTAGAATAAATTATTTGACAAAAGTTTTACAAAAAAAGTATTTGACAAGTGTAAACACCTGTATTGAATTTTTTAATTTTTTTGCATAATGAAAACTCATATTTTGAAACTTGGTAACGAAGGAAGGAAAAACACATATTGCCTAGTGAATATGTCCACTTCTGATGATTATAATACGGTTGTGAAAATAATAAAAAACGAATTCCAAGCAAAATTTTTAAAAAAACTAGGCGCAATATGGGCTTATGGTGAAAAATACGAGTATAAAGACAAGTTTTTTATTTTAGGCATGGAAGATGATATTGATTGTTATTTCGAAGCAACAGATAAAGAGTTGCCTGATGAGGATGAAACTTGGCTAGTATGTTTAGTTGAATCTGTCGTTGAGAGGATAAATAGTTTTTGTTGAAATTTTGTCTTTCACGGTGTGCCTGTTCAGACCATTTCACCTGACCAAAAACCGTCAGTTTCGGCCTCTGATTTTGGACAAAACTTGGGTAACGAAACACTTGACAAGTCCGAGCAAAACGAGTAGAATGCGGGACAGTAACGACGCCGTATAACGCGTCTTGATATTTGACAATTAGGCAGCTTACAGGCCAAAAGATTTCCGAAACGAACCAGCTTGGGCAAACGCGATATTTCGAGTACGACGTCAAAGGTCGACTCATCGCCGTTGTTCTCCCAGCCGTTATCAATCCAGCGACCGGCCAGATGGCCAGCCCACGCTACGAATACGGGTACGACGAATACGGACGCCAAATATTGCTGCGCGATCCCAACGGACATGAAACGCGATTCACTTATGACGCCTTCGGTAACCAAATTACCCGAACGCTTCCGCTCGGTTTCGGTGCCGATGGCATTCAAGACACGGCGGACGACGCTATTTTGCCGGAAGGCGATTTTACGGAAAAGAGTTATTATGACGACAGCGGACGACTCTGGATGCAAGTTTCGTTCGAGGGCGTCATCACGACCTTCACCTACGACGCTCGCGGCAGGCTTTACCAAAAACTCTTCTGGCAAGACCTGACCGGCTATGCCCAAAACTCGCCGCTACAAATTTGGACGTACACCTATGACGCCCAAGGCCGTGTCACGAAAATCGACCAGAATGGCCGTATCACGGAAACGACTTACGACGCGTTGGGCCGCACCACGTCGATCAAGACGCCGGAAGGAAAAATCTCATATCAGTACGATAAATATGGTCGTCAAATCCGTGTCTCCAGCGATAAAGGGGATGATGTCAGCTACACTTACGACATCTTCGGGCGGCTCAGTACCGTCACCGATGCGACGACGGGCAGCGTAACGACCTACGAATACGATCTGGTCGGAACGCTTTCTCGGACGACAACCGACACCGGTCAGGTGCTGCTCGTGACACAATATCAGTACGACAATATGAACCGGCTGATAAAATTGTTGAACTTCGTTGACGCCAACAACGACGGGATTTGGAACAATGGCGAAGAACGGATTTCACAGTTCGATTACCTGCTTGACAATCTTGGACGAAAAGTCAGAGCGGAAGAGCGTTTTGGAAACGATAATTCTCAAAAGAATACAATCGACTGGGAGTACGATAATGCTGGGCGATTAATTCAAGAGATTTTCGATCATTATGACGATAATTTCGATCAAACGAGCGAGTGGATTTATGATCTCGTCGGAAATCGGTTGCAACAGACCGTTAATGGTGTTGTTACGGATTACGACTATGACGCTAATGACAGATTATTGCACGAAATACTCGGCGTCAAAGAAACATTCTATGGTTACGACCATACTCAACAAACCTCGAAAACAGTCAAGGAAAACGGAACTCTTGTCTCCGAAACGACTTTCGAGTATGACGTGCAAGGACGCATGGCCGTTGTAACGACGATCAAGGGCGTCCGTACGGAAATAGTGAAGTACGAATACGGAGCCGACGGAATTCGAACTTCTGCTGAGAACGAAGTTTGGGAAGACAATGCACTGGTTTCAAAAACACGCACGGAATATCTTAATGATTCCCGAAGTTTGACGGGTTATTCTCAAGTGTTGCGGCAAACGGAATATGACGCCAACGGTAACGTCGTTAAAGAAACGTCGTATGTCATTGGACACCAAAGAATTTCACAAACGGTCGAAATTGGTGCTCAGAAAGAGCAATACTTCTTTACGTTTGATGGCCACGGATCGACACGGGTACTCGTTGATGCTTTAGGTGCCATTGCGCAATATGCCGGGATGGATCAGGTTTTCCACTATGACGCCTACGGTAATGCGTTGGGCTTTGTAATGGCAAATGCGCTGACCGAATTCTTGTACAGCGGTGAGCAGTTTGACGCCAAAATCGGACAACAATATCTCCGGGCGAGGTACTACGATCCGGCCACTGGAAGATTCAATAGGCTTGATCCGTTCTTCGGGAACTTTTCTGATCCGCAATCATTGCACAATTATCTCTACTGCCATGACGATCCAATTCAAGGAGTTGATCCGACTGGAAAGTTTTTTGGTGCTACTGTTGGGATTGCCATTGGGCTTGGAGCTGTAATAGGTGCAGGGTTTGGATACTATCACGATGGATGGCGGGGTGCACTTGTTGGGGCATTTGCTGGTGGTGCGGCTGGAGCTGCTGTTGCTCTTGCCTCTCCTGCTTTGGCAAGTCTCTTTGGAACCTCTTTTTGGGGAGGAGTTGGATTTGGTGCCACAACTGGAGGATTAGGAGGTGCCGTAAATGGTTTAATTTATGGTACATTAGTAAAAAACAGCCAATTCGCATTTGATTTAAAACGTGGATTAGGGATGGCTGTCATTCTACGCCGTTAAGCAAGTGCAACACTTACTTTGCGGCTTTTTGCTTGCATTTTCATAAATTTTGAGGCGATTTCGATGACGGGTTCGTGTAGTTTTTTCTTCTGCGATTTTCGCGGATACTCGCGATTCGTCTTCGAAGA
>CAZNVM010000037.1:0-7988 GCA_964576215.1 uncultured Planctomycetaceae bacterium | reverse complement strand
CAGCGCGGGGCAAGCCCCGCCGCTAACGGTGCTTTATCCCGATTCCGTCGTCGGCACCGATTCGCATACCGTCATGATTAACGGCCTCGGCGTTCTCGGTTGGGGTGTCGGCGGGATCGAAGCGGAAGCGGTGATGCTCGGATTGCCGTATTACATGCTCGCTCCGGAAGTGATCGGACTGGAACTCGTCGGCAAACTCCGGCCTGGTGTCACGGCGACCGATTTGGTGCTTACCGTTACGGAATTGCTCCGAAAGGAAGGGGTCGTCGGGAAATTCGTCGAGTATTTCGGCGAAGGGGCACAAACCATGCCGGTTGCCGACCGGGCGGTGCTTGCTAATATGGCCCCGGAATACGGCGCAACGATGGGCTTTTTTCCCATCGACGAAAAAACAATCGCATTTCTCCGCGAAACCGGTCGGGACGAACGGCAAGTTAAACTTGTTGAAGCATACGCCAAAGCGAACGCTCTTTTCCGTGACAAAAACGCACCGACACCCAAATACACGAAAACCCTGACGCTCGACCTGGCGACCATCGAACCGTGCATCGCCGGACCGAAACGACCGCAGGACAGGATTGGAATTACGAATGACGAATTACCTGCAAATTACGAATTACGAATTACGAATTACGAAAAAAAATCGTTATCTTCTCATTCTGTGGTGATTGCGTCGATCACCAGCTGCACCAACACGAGTAATCCCCGGTTGATGCTTGCGGCGGGGTTGCTTGCGAAAAACGCGGTCAAGCGAGGGCTTACAGTTCCACCGTACGTGAAAACAAGCCTCGGTCCCGGTTCCCGGGTGGTGACACAGTACCTGCAAAAAGCGGACCTTTTGCAGCCGCTGGAAAAACTCGGCTTCCACGTCGTCGGATACGGCTGTTTGACCTGCATCGGCAACAGCGGGCCACTTCCGGAAGCGGTCGCCAAAGAAATTACGGACAAAAATCTCGACGTTTCCGCCGTGTTAAGCGGCAACCGGAACTTCGAGGGTCGGGTCAATCCGCTCGTCAAATCGAACTACCTGGCCAGTCCGCCGCTGGTGGTCGCTTATGCGTTGGCCGGAACGACGGCGATCAACCTGATGAACGATCCGCTTGGCACCGATGGAAACGGCAAGCCGGTTTATCTCAAGGACATCTGGCCAAGCGACGCCGAAATTGACGCAGTGGAAAAAGCGTCCGTCGATCCGGCAATGTACCGTTCACTGTACGACGGGATCGATGGTGTCAGTGAAAAATGGAACGCAATTCCAACGACCGGTGAAACCTCCAAGGCACAATTGTTCGACTGGGACCGTTCGAGTACGTATATTCAAGAGCCGCCGTTTCTGAACGGTGTCCGGTTGGAACCTTCGCCGGTGAGACCGATTGAGTACGCACGGGTTCTTGCGTTTCTCGGCGATTCGACGACGACGGACCACATTTCCCCCGCCGGATCAATCAAGGTTGATTCCCCTGCCGGAAAATACCTGATCGCAGAAGGTGTCAAGCCGGGCGACTTCAACTCTTACGGGGCAAGACGCGGGAACGACCGGGTGATGTGTCGCGGTACGTTCGCCAATATTCGTATCAAAAATCTGCTCGTTCCCGGAATCGAAGGGGGAATCACGCGGCATTTGCCCAGCGGTGAGGTTTTGCCGATCTACGACGCCGCAATGCGGTATCAAAGGGACCGAACGCCGCTGATCATCCTTGCCGGGGCGGAATACGGAACCGGAAGCAGCCGCGATTGGGCCGCCAAGGGAACGGCACTGCTCGGCGTTCGGGCGGTGATTGCGAAAAGTTTCGAGCGAATTCATCGCGGCAACCTCGTCGGCATGGGGGTTTTGCCCTTGGAATTTACCGATGGTGCCACGGCGCAATCGCTCCAGCTCGACGGGACCGAAACGTTTACGATCCCGGAAATTTCGGAAACGTTCACGCCGGTAAGCCTCCTTGAAATTCACGCCGAAAAAGAGGTTGCGCCGGGCCTGTTTGCAGAAACGACGTTCCGGGTGAAAGTCCGGATCGATACGCCGGTCGAGCTGGAATACTATCTCGGCGGCGGAATTTTACCGACGGTGTTACGGAAATTGGAGGGAAGTGTTCCTGGTATCACTCCCTTTTCCCCATCTATGCCCGACGCCTGATGCCCGATATAATGACGGTTTACGATTTCCTGCCAATTTATCGTCAACGACCGACCCATGTGGAAAGAATTATTGACCAGTTCCGCAGCGCAATGGATTTTTGGAATATCCGGAACCGCGATTCTCATTGCGATTGCGTATTACGTCATTGGACGTATTAAGGATGAAATGGACGAGGAAATTCCGACGCCGGAGGAAAATCTCGTTGAATTCGACCGTATGCGGGATGAAGGACATCTCGAAAATGACGAATTTCAGGAAGTGAAAAAAAGTCTCGCCCCTAAAATAAGGCGGCAGATGGCAGACGGCAGACAGCAGGACGAATGCTGACCGCCGATTACTGCCAACCGCCGACTGCCAACTGTCAACTGCCGACCCATCATGCATAAATTCATTAACCAACTCAAAGACAACGAAAAGATCAAGGAAATTTACCAGGTTGCGGAAACGCAGTTGCGGCCGAACAAAAACGGGAATCTGTACATTCAGTTTTCCGTTGCGGATAAGACCGGAACGCTCGGCGGTCGTCTCTGGAACGTAACCGAAGAGCAATTTCACCTGTTCGATGTCAACGATTACGTTGAAGTCGAAGGAGTCGTTCAGCGATTCCAGGGAGCGTTGCAACTGATCGCCAAAAATGTCGTCAAGGTGGATTCGGAGTCGGTCAATCCGGACGATTACCGTCGTTTTCGTCCCATCAACATCGGACAGCTTCAGACGCGGCTCCGGGAAATGCTCAAAACGGTTGAGAATTTCTACTTGAAAAATCTCTGCGATTGCATTTTGTTCGATGAAGGCCTGATGTCGAAACTTTGCAAGACACCTGCCGGCGTTAAACTGCATCATGCGTATCCGGGGGGCCTCTTGGAACACACGATCACGATGATGGAGACCGTGCTCAAAATCACACCGCTTTATCCGATGCTGAATCGGGACATTCTGCTGGTCGGCGCGTTTTTGCACGATATTGGCAAAACGGAAGAGCTTTCCGTCGGTGCGGAAATGATTTACACCGACTCCGGCCAGATGCTCGGACACCCGTTTCTCGGCGTCGAAATTCTGCACGATAAAATCCGCGAATCCGAAAAACTGACCGGCGAACCGTTCGATCCGGAATTGGCGATGGTGTTGAAGCACCTGTTGATTTCCCATCACGGAACGTACGACAACGGCAGTGCCAAACTTCCCATGACACTCGAAGCGATCGCACTGCATCATATCGATTCCCTCGACTCGAAGATCGCCGAATTTCAGAAACAGATATTCGAAGACCCTAACGTCGATGGCACCTGGACGAATTATATCCCGCTCCTGGAACGAAAATTGTACAAGGGGGGGAAAAAATGAGAAATGAACGCAGAAAGACAGAACCGATACTCCGGGAACGACCAATCTGCCGAAAATTCCATGCCAAAATTAAGTTTGGATGTAGCCGTGAAATTCGGTAACGTCCGGGATCGCAAAACAAGGTTGTTCCCCCAGTTTTCGAAACGAAAAACTATCTAAAATCATGGCTACACCCAACATAATTCTCCGGTTATCCGGAACCTGCCCCCCGATACTTTTATTGTACAATAATTTTCCACACTTCATTTTCTCATGCGAATCGACTTAACCCCAGGGGCTTACCGGGTCTTGCAGCGAGCGGACCAGCTTGCCAAGCCGCAGGGAATTTCCATCGCGGCGATTCTTTGTGCGCTGTTCGAGGAAACGGAATGTCGCGCTTCCCAATGGTTGGAGGAAACCGGCCTGAAAATCGGGGATTTCCGGCTCCAGTTCGGGTTTTACGAGGGATTGGAAGACACGCTCCACTCGCCGGTTGGTGCCCCGATGTTTCCGGCGGGATCGTATGGCGTCACGCCGGAAACCGTAACGGCTTCCCGAACCCGGGAAGAAATCGTACAAGGAGGGCGTTTCGATCCCATCGACGGCGGAAAACCCACGTTCAGGGATTTCCCGAAACCGCTGGAAGAATCGGACCGCTTTATCGCAACTCCGATCGATGTGGAACCGCAAAAATCGGTACCGTATTTTGCGCAACCGTATTCCGGGAAAAAACGGGAAAGCAGCACCATCGACTGGTTTGTCAACGAAGTGCAGGTTCGGTTTTATAAAGTGCTCGTCGAAGTCGATCACGCGGTTTTGTCGATCCTCAACCGGATTTATCAATCGACCGATCCTGGCGGAACCGTCATGGTTCTCGGAGCCGGCGGTATGATGATGAAAATCAAAACGAACCCGCTTTCCGGTTTTCAGGAATCCTCTTTTGAACTGGCGACCGAGCATCTCCTTTTGGCGGTTGCCCTGGCCGATGATCCGCTTGGTGCCGGTACGTGGATTCGGGGACGGGGACTTGATCCGACCGCCGTGTATGAAAAAATCGTACACTTGCATTGCAAACGGGAATCGTGGGAGGAAACGCAACCGGAAACAGTGGAAATCACCGAACCGGAACCTGTAATTTCGTTTCAAAAATCGTCGCCGTCTCCTTCTCCGCCTTCTTCCCTGATCCGGCTTCTTGACGCCGCTGCGAATCGGGCCATGGAGGCCGTCCGGGTGATCGAGGATTATGTACGTTTTATGCTCGACGATTCCGGGTTGACCGCTTCCTGCAAGGCGTTTCGGCACGAACTCACGACACAGCTTGCCGGGATACCGCACCGGGAACGTGTGGCGGCACGGGACACTCGCGGCGACGTCGGAACCGAAATCCGAGGCAGTCGGGAATACTGCCGCGAGAAAATCGAGGACGTGCTTGCGTCGAATTTTTCCCGGCTTCAGGAATCGCTCCGGTCGCTGGAGGAATACGGAAAAATGGTGTCTATTCCGCTGTCGCAAAGGCTGGAGCGTTTGCGGTACCAGTCGTACTCGCTGCACAAAGACGTTTTTCAAACGGCAAAACCGGAAACGACGGATGAACCGGTCGTTGCGCAAGTCGATTCCCGCACATTATTGCAGGACGCTTTATTGTACGTTTTAATCGATTGCCGCGAAACCGAGGCCGCGTTTGTCGAACTGGTTCAAGCCCTGATAAACGCCGGGGCCGACGTGATTCAGCTTCGGGACAAACAGGCAAACGACCGGACGCTTTTGGAGCGGGGAAAAACGTTACGGAATCTGACGTCGGACAGCCGCACGCTTTTTGTGATGAACGACCGGTGTGATCTGGCGAAACTGACGCAAGCGGACGGCGTTCATGTCGGACAAGACGAGCTTTCCGTGGAACAAGTTCGGGCAATCGTCGGACCGGACATGCTCATCGGCGTTTCCACGCACACGGTCGAACAAATTCACGACGCAATCGCCGGCGGAGCGGACTACATCGGTGTCGGCCCGGTGTTTTCTTCGGCGACGAAAACGTTCGACGAATACCCCGGCTTGGGTTTGTTGAAAAACCTGAGCGAGGAAACACCGCCGATTCCCGCGTTTGCGATTGGTGGTATCACACGAGACAACCTGCACGAAATCCTCAAGGCCGGAGCAAACCGAATCGCCGTTTCCAATGCGATTGCGGAAGCACCCGATCCCGGAGAAGCAACGCGATTATTGAAACAGATACTCGAACAACACCACTCAGAGTGTGCCAACTAAAGAGGTTCGCCGACCACTTTTCACCCCCGGAAAACGATGGAAATGAAATTGTCGATTTTGAAATTTTAACCCCTCCACCAGAAAAGGAACATCATGCAAATCAGTTTTCATACGGATGCGTTCAATTCGGTTTTTTGGACGTTTGAGAAATGCGTTGAATGGGCGGCGGCCAACGATGTGCATTACATCGAAAGCGGTATCATGGACGGCGTAAGCTGGGCGCACGGCTTGGGGTACTGGCCGCACGTTGCGATCTTCGAAGACCCGGTCTCGCTTCGGAAATTCATGGAGAAATATAACGTACAGTATTCCCAGATCGACGCGGCGTTTCCGCTCTCCGGGGCGCACGGCCCGACCATCGGTGTCCCCTACGTTTGGCGAGCGATCCAGTGGGCCAAGCTCGTCGGCTGTCCACGAATCGCCACAACCGACGGCCTCTTTGCCGCCAAGGGCTACACCGATGACGAAGCGATGGAACTGATGAAATGGTGCTACGGAGAAATCATGGAGGTTGCCGAAAAGAATGAAATGACGATCACCATCGAAATTCACGGGTATTACACCACGAAACCGGAATTCCTGGGACGGATGCTGGAATTTTTTGACAGCCCGTATTTCGGATTGAATCTTGACACCGGCAACTCGTACATCGCCGGACAAGACCCCGTTGATTTTGCACGTCGTTTCGGCAAAAAGGTCAGACACATGCACATCAAGGACGTAACGCCACAGTTGTCGGCAAGCAACCGCGGCGAAGACACGGGAATCCCGATCAGCCATAGTGCCATCGGCGATGGCGTCAATGCGGCCAACATCAGGGAAAGCTTGAAAATCGTTCACGAAGCGGGCTTTGACGGCCCTGTCAGCATGGAAGTCGAAGGCAACGGCGGTCCGACTATCGAAAAATCGCTCCACTGGCTCCGAAAAACGCTTACGGAACTCGGAATTCAGTATCAGTAATCAGACGGCTGACGGCAGACAGCAGACGGCAGACGGCAGACGACAGACGACAGACGGACAACTAAAACTATGAAAATTGGAATTAACCTTGCATTATGGACGGATACGCTCGGTGAGGAGTGTTTGCCGCTGTTGGAAAAGTGTAAGAGCATCGGTTACGACGTGGTCGAGCTTCCGGTGTTCGATACCGATTTGAATGTTGCCGTGACTTTGGGCAAACGGCTTGACGAACTGGGGCTGGAACGTAGCGGCGGATGTGCGTTCGGGCCGGACCATAACATGATCGCTCCCGATCCGCTGGTCCGGCGGCGTGGTGTCAACATGGGAAAGGCGGCCCTCGATTTTGCCGCGGTTGCCGGTGTGAAAATTTTCATCGGACATCTCCCGTCCGCTTTGGGCGTCTTTTCCGGACGAGGACCGACCGGGCAGGAATGGGGCTGGGGCGTCGAAGCGATGCAGGAACTCTCGGAGTACGCGGACAAACTCGACATCACTCTCGGCCTCGAAGCGGTCAACCGTTTCGAATGCTATTTGTTCAACTGCATGGCGGACACGCTTCGGTTCATCAAGGATGTCAACCATAAACGCTGTCAACTCATGTATGACACCTTTCACGCCAATATCGAGGAAAAAGACGTCGCCGCCGCGATACGTGGCGTCAAAGAGCATTTGATTCATGTGCATATCTCCGAATGCGACCGAAGCACACCGGGCCAAGGGGGGATTCGCTGGAAGGAAACCTTTGACGCGCTTCACGAAATTGATTACAATGGCTACCTCGTTTGCGAAGCGTTCGGAGCGGCCCTCCCCAAACTCGCCGCCGCCACCAAAATCTGGCGAAACATGTTTGAAAACGCCGATCAGCTTGCTCGGGACGCTTACGAGTTTATGCGAAAGGAAATCGATAATCGGAAATGACGCCACTGAAATTTTACCTGTTCCTGTTCGTTCTTTTCGTCTTGTCCTCCCTGGGCAATGATGGCAATGACGCATTGACGGATATAACGGAGGTCTTTGGATTTCATGGGCAAGACCGTTACTCCTATTGCCCTTCCCTGGTGAAAGAGGACGATGGTACCGTCCATATGCTCTTTTGCGGCAATCCCGATCATGGTGTCATGGTGGATAATATCTACCATGTACGCATCAACCCCGATGGCAATCTACGCCGTTAAGCAAGTGCAACACTTACTTTGCGGCTTTTTGCTTGCATTTTCATAAATTTTGAGGCGATTTCGATGACGGGTTCGTGTAGTTTTTTCTTCTGCGATTTTCGCGGATACTCGCGATTCGTCTTCGAAGA
>CAZNVM010000036.1:0-6771 GCA_964576215.1 uncultured Planctomycetaceae bacterium | reverse complement strand
GTAATAATGAACGCCATTTGCGAAAAAGCGTCCTCCGATCCGTTTCCGGATTTTATTAAAGGCAATACCAAACCAAATACACCAGTACTTGTGCAGGTCGGAGACTTCATTCCGCAACCTTCGCGCAGGCTGGAAGCCTGCGTTCCCAGGGACTTTGCAATCCTCCTGTACCCAAGACGATTGCAAAGTAGAAAAAAGGTCTGGGTTCACAACTGATTCTCGAAAAACTCGCATTTCGGTCGTCCGGATTCGTCCCCTTCATTTTGACCGGCGACCTGTTGACCGACGAACCGAAATTGTTCCCCCTTTAACTCCGGGAACGTGAAATTGTCCCCTTTTTGCAGAACCGGTCCCATTTCCGGGATACCACCAAACGCATACGTTCCGGAAACCTGGCATGGGAACCAATATCCGATCCCGTCATCGTCGACCATGTAAAATTCGACGTAACAGTGTCCTGGAACCCACACGGTTCGCGTCGGAATTTTTCCTGCCCGACAGATGGCGATAAACACGGCCGTCATTTCTTTGCAGTCCCCTTGTCCGAGCTTCAGCGTTGCGATGGCACCGTTCCCAATCTTCTCTTTATTCGCCGCGTTATACTGAATGGTATCCCGAACGTAATTGTAAACCGCCTCGATTTTTGCCCAGTCGGAGTCGATTCCTTTCGTGATTTCCGCATAAAGTTTCTTGAACTGCGGATTGGTGCTCTCGATATTCGGGCTTTTGTCCAGATAAATTTTGTACGCTTTCGGAATTTTGCTCGTTGGCGGAATGAAAAGCTTTGGAATGCTTTCCGGATCAGGCGGGAGAATTTCACGACGAGTCACCTTGACGACCAACGCCGCTTCGGCAGTTTTACCGGAGGCCAATTCACGAAACCTGACGACCATCTGTTGCAGGCCGCCGTTTTTATGCACTGCCCGCTGGATTTTTCCGACGTTGCTCGACGTTTTTTCCCGCTCCTCCAAGATCGTAACGTCCTGTTCCGGCCAGTTCATCGGAATCGTAATCATGATAACGATGTCCGTACATCGGGCAACCGCTTTAAGCCGAAAGCCGGTTTCCCAGGTTCTCGTCGCGGACCGACCGAGTTTCGGACCGTTTTGCCCCTTAATTTTCGGTCCCGAATCGACGGACGGTTTTTCCGATTGCGAAGAATCTTCCGGTTCGTCGTCCAAGTCGGGATCGTCCAAGTCGAATTGATTGGAATCTTCTTCCGTAGATTTTTGCTCCGATTTTTTTTTCTCCAAGTTGAATTGGGAAAAACCGGCCTGGTTTACTCCGAAAATCAGCGGGAAAACCAAGAGAAGGAACCACACGAATCGTAAAATTTCTTTCGGCATAGCGGTAAAATCGGTTTGTGTTGATTTGCGTCGGTCAACTCACTGCAAGTAAAACCGCGAATTTGAGAAAAGCAAACCGGCAAGTGGAACGCGCTCCCGAAGCTCTGCCTGCGGGAACGCGGGTGTCGGTTTACAAATCCCGTTCTTTCGCAATTCCGTCACGAATAATCTCCACCCCTTTGGCGAGTCGGGCGAACGCTTCGGGGGTGATCGATTGCTGGCCGTCGCAAAGGGCGGCGGATGGATTGTTGTGAACTTCGATCATCAACCCGTCGGCTCCGGCGGCGACGGCAGCAAAGGACATCGGCTTGACGTATTTCGCATACCCGGTCGCATGGGAAGGATCGACGACGACCGGCAGGTGTGAGTGTTCCTTAATCACCGGGATCGCGGAAAGGTCAAGCGTGTTGCGTGTCGCCGTTTCAATCGTGCGTATTCCCCGTTCGCAAAGAATGACGTTGGTGTTACCGCCCGCCAGGATGTATTCGGCACTCATCAAAAATTCCTGAATCGTGTTCGAAAATCCCCGTTTGAGCAGAATCGGCTTGCGGATTTTCCCTAACTCTTTGAGCAACAGGAAGTTCTGCATGTTCCTTGCCCCGACCTGAATGACGTCAATCTCGTCAAAAAGAGGAAGCTGCGACAGGTCCATGATTTCCGTAACGATAGGCAAACCGGTGTACTTTTTCGCTTCGAGAAGGAGTTTGACACCTTCCGCTGCCAGTCCCTGGAAAGCGTAGGGGGACGTTCGTGGCTTGAAGGCACCGCCCCGAAGAGCGAGTGCGCCCGCCTCTTTGACTTTTTGTGCGATTTCCAAAATCTGCGGACGGGTTTCGACGGAACAGGGACCGGCGATCATGAGAAAATGTCCGCCGCCGACTTTGGCACCACCGAATTCGATGATGGTGTCGTCCGGATGAAATTTCCGGTTGGCCGCCTTGTAAGGTTCCTGGATACGCTTGACGGATTCGACGATCTCCATGGCACCAATCAGGTCAATGTCGACGACGGAGGTGTCACCAACCAGTCCGAGGATCGTCGATTGTTTTCCCTCGCTGATATGAATGTCAAGCCCCATCTTCTTGATCCAATCCTTGAGGTGCTCAAGCTGTTTCGGTGCAGGATTCTGTTTTAAAATAATAATCATGGTTGTAGTTTCCTTTAGAACTCAAATGGTTTGAGGAAATCGGAAATAGGAAATCGGAATTATTTTTGCCCCCGATTTCCAATTTCCTATTTCCTATTTCCGAGTAACGCGGCAATAAATTCGGCGACGGCCTTTGGTGCCGTTTCCGGTTGTTGTTCGATGATTTTTTGGAAGGCACTTCCGATGATGGCACCATCGGCGATTTTCGATATGTTTTTCACATCCTCCGCCGTCGAAATGCCAAAGCCGATGCAAAGCGGCACCGTCGTTTCTTGCCTTAGCTCCTTCATTTCCAGGGCCAAAGCGTTCCAGTCGATTCCCCCGGTCCCGGTGACGCCACGTCGGGAGACGACGTAGACGAACCCGTCCGCCTGCTGTAAAATTTCCCTTCGGCGTACCGGGGCGGTGGTCGGGGCGATCAGGCGGATGAACGAAAATGGGGTCGCTTTGTTGATGTGCTGTAGAATTTCGTCCGCATTTTCGCTTGGCAGATCGACGACAAGTGCCCCATCCGCTCCGGCGTCGATGGCGCCTGTAACGAATTTTTCCGCTCCCATGGCAAGGATCGGGTTATAGTACGAAAACAGGATGATCGGAAGCGTATGCCGCTTTCGCAGGCGGCGCACCATATCGATCCCTTTTTCCATGGTCATCCCGGAGCGAATGGCCCTCGCCGCCGCCCGCTGAATCACCGGCCCATCGGCGGTCGGGTCAGAAAACGGCACCCCAAGCTCCAGCACATCCAACCCTGCCCCACAAGCGGCGTCCAGTATCTCAAACGATTGCTCAAGATCAGGATCACCCGCCGTAATGTACCCAATCAAGGCCGCCCGATTTTCGTTGCGGGTTTGTTCAAATGTTTTTGTTAATCGGTTCATGTTGTATTAGTGTTGTCTTTCAACGGACAAGAGTTGTTTCTTGTACGCTCTGATTGTTTCTTTTTCTTTTTTGTTAAAATGGCAAAAATCTTCAATGATCTTTTCGATGTTTTCTTTTTCCCCGACAATATTTTTGAGAGCGGCACGAAGCCGCTTGATGGTTCGCTCATCAAAACGAGGGACAAACAACTCGTTCAGGTAGGCTTTATTATAACGAAATCCAGTCGTATCAAACTGTAGTCCGATATAAAATTTTGAATAAATATAAAACCCGACATCAGATGATAGAAAAAGAAACAACAAATCAATATCTTTTCCTGTAATAAAATAAAGGTCATTACATAGAAAAAATGAATTTTCTGTGTCGTAATAAAACTTGGGGTAGTCGTCTAGTGCCTCTTCGTTTCGGGGCATTCGCATAACATCCGGATACACAATTTTCGGTTTTTCAAAATCTTCCCAATAACACGTGCTATCCTGTATTTCAAACCAATGATGATTCGTTTGTTTTCTTGCTCCCCTTTTGCCGGATTGTTCCAGGCGGCGTTTACCAAAACTCAATAAATGTTTCTTTACTGCGGGATACTGGTTAATATCGATCTGTAAACTCGGAAATGTTGTTATCAAATAATAATCCGCAAATTCATGTCCGTACCTTCTAATATCCCGGCCACGTAATATGGGCCGGATAACTTTGGCGGAATTTGGATCGGCGGCAATCAATTCCGCTCTTTTGGCCCCATCAATGACAAAAGCGTCATTGGCCCCCGTCGTAACACCCCGATAGATCTGGACATCCCACTCTTTGAGCGGTTTACCGATGGCCTCAATTTTCTTTTTGATCCTCTCTTCTATCGGCAATTGAAGCACCCAGGGCGATGAGGTGAACGCCATCCTGTTTTGACCGGTGATCGCGGTGAGTACAGGAGCCGTCTCCGGTTCGCTTTCAATCGATAAAAGCTGTTTTTTGTACATTCTTATCACTTCTTTTTCTTTTTCGCTAAAACGACAGAATTCCACGATGTTTTTTTCTACGGTATCTTGGTTTACATGGGTATTTGTGATTGCCGCTCGAAGCCGTTTCGTTGTTAATTTATCAAAGCGGGGAACAAACAACTCGTTTAAGGATGCTTTCATGTACCTGAATCCGGTTTCGTCAAATTGTATTCCCGTATAGAATTTTGAAAAAACATAAAATCCAACATCTGAAGCCAGAAAAAGATACAGCAGGTCAATATCTTTCCCGGTAATAAAATACAGATCATTGCATAGAAAAAATGAATTTTCGTCGTCGTAATAAAATCTTGGATATTCGTTCAGAGCCTCTTCATTTCGGGGCATTCGCATAACATCCGGGTAGATAATTTTGGGTTTCTCAAAATCTTCAAGGTAAGCGCAATTGCGCAAGTTATACGGCGTGTCCCCTTGGTCTCCCCGCTTTTCCAGTTGTGGAAAATACAAATCCAAATGTTCTCGGATGGCGGGATAATCATCGATATTTACAGGTTTTATCCCCTTTTCCTTGATCCCATTATGAGTGTTAATCAGCCACATATCCGCAAATTCATACCCATATCGCCGAACATCCCTGCCGCGTAAAATGGGTTTGATAATTTCGGCACTCTTCGGATCGGCGGCAATCAATTCCGCCTTCTTGGTCCCATTGATGACAAAAGCGTCATTAAAACCGGTTTTGATGCCAAAATTGATTTGAATGTCCCAATCCTTTAGTGGTATTCCGACGGACTCGATTTTTTCCTTCATCTGGCGTTCTATCGGCGACAAAATCACCCATGATGATGAAGGCGAAAATGACATCGTCTCCTGTTTCGCTAATTTCTTCAAATCCGCAACGTTCTTGAGGGTATGTACCAATGTTTGGTGACGATTCTCTTCTTTCGTAAACAGCAAAATGTTTACATCGACCGTTGACGATTCAAAAACTTGCGTTCCCGCAAAGTCAATCAGTTTTTTGGGATTCGTTTTTTCGCTCAGAAATTTTCGAAGCGGTTCGCCGTATTCCGCCCGCATCCATTTGTTCGAGGTGATAAAACAAAGGTGTCCCCCTTCAACAAGCAATTGCCAGCCGCGTTCGTAAAACAAGGTGTAAATGTCTCCGGTTTTCGCAAATGTTTCATAACCACAATTTGCGTATTGCCGTGCGAGCGTACCACCTCTCTTCTGCAATTGAATGTACGGCGGGTTGCCGATCACAATATCAAACTTTTCGAGGCCGAACATCCAGACGGGATCGAAAAACGACGCCACGTGTGATTGGTCGTAGGGATTCCAGGCGACTAATTTCTCCGCCGTATCTTGTGCCAAATCTCCGGCATCTTCCATGACCATCGCCAACATCTTGCGTGACGATTCATCCAATTGCCGAAGGCTTTGCTTTTCCTGAACGCTACTCGCCATAAAGTGCCGACTGCGAATCTCCCGTAATTGCTTGATCTGTTCCCGGACAATGGGGAGTTCCAACCTTCGCTGGCGGCCATTTTTCAAGCCGATCAGTGCATCAGCACAAACAAATTTCGTTTCGAGATTCGGTAACGGCTCGATGCCGTGATTTGGCCTTCGCTTATCGGAAACGATATCCTGAATAAGCGACAGAAATAACCGAAGTTGTGAAATCTGCACCGCCATCGGCTGAATGTCCACGCCATAGATTACCTTTTGCAGGATTTCCAATTTTCGGCGATACTGCTCCGATTGTGGTAAGGTTCCGTGCGGATCAAGGCGTCGCATGATTTCGTTCATAATTTCGCACGGGAACGCCCCGCTACCGCAGGCAGGGTCGAGGATTCGACATTCCAACAAATCAGAGCCGCCATCGTAAGATTGCGATTGTTCTGACGCAATCTTACGATTGCGGCTCTGTTCAAGATATGTCTCCAACGCCTCGTTGACCATATAATTGACGACCTCGCGCGGCGTGTAATAACTGCCGGTGACTTTGCGGCGGTTTTCTTTGCTGTCCGCTTCGATACATGCCAGGAGGCACTCGAAAACTTTGCCGATGAACTCAGGGTCGATGGTCCGGGCATAATCGGCATGGTCCAATAAATCGTCCAGGGACAATTTGTAATGATATTGTGACAAAATTCGGACAAGACCGGCAACCTGGTAATTCCCGCCCAGTTCCGGCAGGTGCCTGGTCCGTAGTTCCGAGAAAAAATAATCATCGTTCAAGGGAACTTCATCGCCGTCATGTTCATTGAAAATTCCGCCGTTGAGAAAAGGGATTTTATCGAATTGTTCTTTGATACGCCGTACGTTTTTTATCAATTTTTTGTATTCCACGTCCTGGCGTTCCGTGATCGGCGTATTAAGACAGTGAAAAAACAAATTACGCAACACCGCATTATGGTAACGGTATTCTTCGTTCTCCCTGAGGTGT
>CAZNVM010000035.1:0-1826 GCA_964576215.1 uncultured Planctomycetaceae bacterium | reverse complement strand
AAAAATACAAAGTTACAGAATAATTAGTAAAAGCAATTCAAACTGATGTGCAAAATGAACCACCAAAAGACGAATCTTGGAAAAATACAGGCTGGTACAGAGAATAGCAACGAATTTCTGAAAGCATTGATGAATGACCCTTATCCTAAATTCGCTGTTAATGTACATTCAGTGTCAGATATAGACTTTGTCATAAATACTCCCTTTGCAACATATAAAATACCCCGCTCTTACTTTATGATTTTTGAGAAAGCAAGCGAAAATGAACTTCAAAATGTTATTGGTCACTTCACATATACTGATACTGTAGCATAAAAATGGGTGAATTGGTATTGACTAAAATTTTGAAATCCTGCATACTGCCGTCTTGGAGTCTTTATTCAAGGAGGAAATTGTCATGCCTGGCCCTGGTGAGTATGTGGCTGATGCGACCGAGGGGATCGTCGATCCGGGCGATCTGCCGAAGCCGAAAATTCAACAACGTTCCCGAACCCCCAAAAAATGCCCTTGTCCCGACTGTCAACGTCCGGCAACGCGGCATGAAATCCGCAATCGGAAACTGCATCATCTCGGCGATCCCGCATCGGGGCGACCGGTCGATGTGCAATTGCAATATTCCGTTCATTACTGTTGCAAGTGCAAAAAGTATTTTCAGGTGGACACGACGGACATCGCCGCGCCGCGAGCCGATTATACCAACGCGGTCGTTGCTCTTGCCGTGCGTGTCGTCGTCGAGGACGGCCTGCCTTATCGGTTGGCGAGTTGGCATCTTTGGCGTGACCATCGCGTGTTCGTGCCTTTCGCAACGATTCAAAACTGGGTCGAGGCGGCGGGGGAAAAAAACCGGCTCGCAAATTGAAACCGATGCCTACCTCGATTGGGCGTTCGAAAACTTTTCCGGTTACATCACCGTCGATGAAGTTTATGACGGTCCGTTCTGCATTCTCACGATTGTCGATAATCGCGAGTACAAGCGGTTGATGTGTCGCGTTCTCGATCACGACCCGAAAAGCGAAGACATCCTGGAACCCTTTCATGCGTTCCGTAACATTCTGGTCGCACGAAATCTTGCCGTGAAAGGCATTACGACGGACGGTTCGCCGCTCTACACCGAGCCGGTTCGTGCCGTATTTCCCGGCATTTCGCATCAGATGTGCGAGTTTCATGTCAAGCAGGAGATCAATAAAGCGGTGCTGAAAGCTGTGGCTCAAGTTCGACGTGAACTGGAGAAGACGAAGGTGAAACGTGCGAAGCGTGGTCGTCCGACGACGAAGGAAGACAAAGCGACGGTACGCAAAAATGAGCGGATTCAAGACAAGATTGCGGCGTTGTTCAAACATCGTTATTTGTTCGTTCAAAAAATTCTGACGCCGGCGGAACGCGAAAAACTTCTTGAAATCACGAAGGGTTTGCCGGAGTTGCGCAAGCTGCGTGAGATCATGGACGAGGTGTATCGTTTGTATGATCGCAGGTGTCGAACGCAAACGGCGTTGGAAAAATTGCGGAAATTGCGGGAGCGGGTGAAGCGGTTCAAACATTTGTCGAAGTTGCTGAAGAAACTGAAATCGCCGACGGTGGATCGCAGCCTGATTTTCCTTGATGACAAACAACTCCCGTCGACGTCCAATGCCGTGGAGCGCGGCAACCGGCGTTTTCGGAAGATGCAGAAAACGGTATATCGGGTTCGGACTCTGAATCATATCAAACATCGAATCGCCCTCGACATGTTCCGCGACTTGCGTTCACCCCCACGCCGCCAAACAATGCAATCGCTTCATAACGAAAGATCATCATAATTTCACCCACTTATGTGCTACAGACTCCAT
>CAZNVM010000034.1:0-2991 GCA_964576215.1 uncultured Planctomycetaceae bacterium | reverse complement strand
TTACAGTGCGAAGCATCGGTCGCCGTTCGCACCGGGTGGCCCCGTGGATTGCTCCGCCGGGGCTCCCACAGATCCGTACATGCAGGCATTACCGCATACGGTTCCTCAAAACACCGTTTCGCTACGCGATTTTCCACTGTTTCTTCTGTTTGAAGACGCTGTGGACGATCTTGGGGGAAGGCAGAGGGTAGCGTGCCAGAAGAAGGTTGAACTTTTTCCAAGTCATGCTGTGCTCTCGGTTTCGGCGATTGAGCCAATACTTCCATTGTCGATGGACCTGGTAAAGGAACTCTCTGATAGCTCGAGAGTTACCCGTGATCCCGTAATAGGCGTAGTGGCCGTTCACCTTCTCTTTGAGCTTTTCCCACTGTTCTCGAACAGGCTTGTGCATATTCTTTCGACACCATTGTCTGATGCTTTGGGTGCTCCGTGCAAATCTTGATCTCATCGTTTTGCGTTGGACCGCCCAGCCTCCCTTTCGGGTTTTGCCCCAGAAGTGAGTAAATCCGAGCAGATCAAACGTTTCCGGCTTCCTACCTCCCTTTCTGTTGTCGTTCCGGTTTTCTTCCCGACAACGTTCATGGTGGTTAGGTGCCCTGAAATCAACCAGCTTCGTCTTTTCCGGGTGTACCGTCAGTCCGTATTTCTCGAATCTCTTCGGGATAACATCCATGACACGATCTGCGTCATGTTTCTTTTGAAACACGATCACGAAATCGTCGGCAAACCGTATAAGGCGACTTTTCCCTTGCATGAGCGGCTTGACTGTCAGCTCAAACCATTCATCCAAAACATAGTGGAGATAGATGTTCGCCAGTAGTGGCGAGATCACTCCTCCTTGCGGAGTTCCTTCGTCCGAGTACATAATGTTCCCGTCTTCCATTACTCCGGCATTCAGCCATTTACCGATAAGGCATCGAATCACCCCATCGCGTATCCGTTGGGACACAAATTCCTGAAGTTGCTTATGGTCAATGGTGTCAAAAAACTTGCGTATATCGACTTCCAAGACCCAGCCACCCCATACATCCATCGTCGCATCCCAAACCACCGCAAGTGCCTGGTGAGCACTGCGTTTCGGTCGGAATCCAAACGATCCCTCGTAAAAGTCCTGCTCGTAGATCGGCTCTAAGAGCATTACGACGGCTCGCTGTACAATTTTATCCTCAAAGGTGGGAACGCCAATCGGTCTCGTCTCGCCGCTCGTCCCCTTCGGAATGTGTTTCCGTTTCACGGGGGGAGCTTTGTATGTTCCCGATTTTAGGCGTTCAAGGAGGTTTTGCAGATTCTCGTGTAGATTTTCTGCGTACTCCTTTCCCGTCATGTCGTCAACTCCGGCGTATCCGTCCTTTCGAGTTCGGTGGTACGCCTCGGCTAACCATTCAAGGTCGATGTAGTGGGCCAACGATGTAAAAGCAGTCTTCAGTGAGCGTTGTGCCACCGATGCTATCCGCTGCTGTACCGTTGATACATGTTTCAAATTTCTGAGCATTTGATGTATTTCCTAGCATTGGTTCAATGTTTCGACAACTCGCTTCCCTCCGCCGACTCCCCTTGGATTCGGGTTCGCCGGTTTCGACGGTACTATCAAGTTGCTGTGACTTCCCACGCTCCTTTTCGCGTTCTCGAGTTTCCCCTCGGCGGCGATACTCCATGTTGTGCGATTTCCGTTTCGAGAAGGTCGCACACCCTCATCGAATTGCTTTGGTCACCCGGTCTGATCCGGGAATTCATGGAGAGAGGCGGGACCTCTCAAGTGTCCGTGAGACCTCCATTGTCCGTTCGCACTTGTTGCAGCGACCCCGGCAGGATCACCACCCCAGACCATAAGGAGCGGTCGATGTTGTTCCACCTGCGTGTGACTGATGAAACTCCTGCTATCATCGCATTTCGAGGCTCAATAACAAGGCATTCGGACTGGCTGTTTACGCTTCGCGGCACCGTTTCCGGTGGCGGACGATCTCGCATCCACAGACGATTACTCGCCCCCACGCAAAACTCGCTTCCGGCGGTGGTCAGCCTTACCGGGTGGGCTCATCCCACAAGGTTCTCCAAAAGGTGTTCATCATGTTGACTCTACATAAACTCCTCCTTTCTTAACGGCTTTAGACTTGACACAACACACGAAGCGACATGGGCAACGAGTGGCACGAACGGTTTTGGACGACGGTGGCCACCTGTCGAAAGCAGGGACGAAACGTGATGGCCTTTCTTCGGGATGCGATTTTCAGTTTTCTGCATGGGCTTGCTCCGCCTTCTTTACTTCCGAACAATTGTCCGCTAAAATGATCCTATCACGCCGCTGAGAACGTAGGCGGCGTGAACGGATACAGAAATTTTACACTGGGAATCCCTCCTGCTCGCTTCGCCGGATTCCCTGTTCGACGTTGAAAGACTCGCCGACAACTCTTTTCGTAACGCCGCCGGACGTATCGTCGCCTGTCTGCTCGCAGCGACCAGCAAAACACCGGAAATCAAGGACGCCGTCGAATCCCTTCGGAATGACACCGTGACACCTCTGCGTTCCCCGATTCGCACCAGTCTGCTTGTCCGGCTGTTGTGCGGCCTTGTTCTTGAAATCACCACCCTTTATTGTGCGCCCGCCCGATCAAATGAAAAAAATATCGTTACAGAAGAACGCCGGGGCTTTTATCCCGAACTCGCCCTGTACGGTTTTGCGAAAGGGGTGTCGGCCTGTCTGGAAGATCGTATCGTTCGTGCCGCCACATTGTACCCGTCGTTCGAAGTGGCCCGGCGGGAATTGAACAAGGACGGACTCGCTCTCGACATCAAAACAATTCGCCGTGTCACACTTCAATGCGGCGAAACACTGTTGGCCATGCGTCGTGACAAAGTCGAATTATTTTTGTCCGGTGTCATGCCCTCCGGTGATGCTTTGTGTAACAAAAACGTGGTTGTCGAAGAGGACGGCGGTCGGATGCGTCAACGGGAAAACATCGTTTCCGCCTTGAAAAATCCGGGCGATCACCC
>CAZNVM010000033.1:0-1705 GCA_964576215.1 uncultured Planctomycetaceae bacterium | reverse complement strand
CGAATTTCAAATAGTATTTTTTTTCGTAATTTGTTTGTAATACACAAGTTAGAATCACCTGCCCCACTGTTTGGAGGTGTCGTTGCCTCGAATGGTCGATACCATATTTAGTCGAAACTTGAGTCAAGTGGATACCTATTAATAAACAATGACCCATGCGTCATTTTACAACAATCACGGGTTAGACAAAGTTCAAGACTTCCTTGTCCGATTGTCGTTGTCGGCGTGATTTCTGATGTATTCGTCAATACTGTCGATGATGTAAAGCGGACCTGTCGTATGAAGTCCGTCCCAGCAGTTCGTGATGAAATCGACCGCCCCGGTTTCACGGAAATAACGATAGGTTTCACTTCCGCTCCATCCTTTTGCGTCCTTGTAGAGTTCGACACAGGACGCCAGGAACCATATTTCCCCTTTGGGTTTTATCATATCTGTTCCTCCGGGAAAGTGATTTTGCCTGTGGTCAGCTCTTCCTCCAATAAATCATAGAGCAGGGGATAACCAAGCCGCCACATTTTGGTCTTTTCATCTTCCAGCATCTTGTACAATTTGGAATGGTACAACACGTCGGCGGCTTCCGTCAAACTCAAATGACGGTTCTCCACGAGCAAGGTAATGATCCCCGGCGTAATCATTGCAATAACGGAGGATATGCTTTTTTCCATTACAACCCCTCCTCTGTTTGGTATGCTCGAATGAAGCGAAGCAACGACAATGCTTTTTCCGTTTTCAGGCACACCTGGTCGGCAAGTTTGCTTGTTTTCAATGTGACCAATGCAGCTTCCTCGCTGATAAACCCGCCAATGAACGCCTGAATCGTCGGCATGACCATGTCATTTGCCACTGCGCCGATAACGATGTCGGCGTTTTCTCCTTGATAGGTTTTAAGCCGATTTGAAACGACAAACCCAAGCCATTCCACACCCGCACCGACAAATCGAAGAACGGCAAGCGTTTCCTCTGCGGCAACCATGTCAAACTCGTAAACATTGACGGTAGCCGCACCGTTTTTTCTTCGGCTCACGACAATTTCGGAAAACCTGGCCGCTTGTTCTTCGTTTGTTGTCAAGTAAAAACCGGGACCGAAGTCGAGGCCGCGTGTTTGTCCGATCAGTCGCGGCTTTTCGACCACAGTACTACTCCCGTGATACAATAACATCTTTCGTCTTCTCCTTATCTGCGAACAATCGCCATTACCGCTGTCGGGAAAACGAGATGACGGGCAGGCGTTCACGCAGGTCAAAATAGAAGTGCATGGCACCGGACGAACCAAAAGCTATTTCAGCAGATCGGCAAACTCGTTCAGCGTATCGCTCTGTATGGCTTGTGCCAGCAACGATTCCAACGCTATCGGGTCTGACATTCCGAGGACACCCTTCTCTACCTCCTTCGGAACTCTGCCAAACTTCGTCCGCAAGGCGGTTAATACCATACTCCTCCCCGCCTCGGCCTTCCATTTGGCTTCCCCTCTGGCTTCACCTTCGGCGATCTTTTCATCAAAAATGGATTTAATCATATCTTGGCTCTCCTTTGGAAATACTGTTTTCAACACTTCAGTTACTGCTGCTCCGTCCAACGGTCGGTTATTCGCTTTGAACGCGGCGTCAACGAAATCCAACAGTTCTTTTGTTACTTCAATCCTCTGCTGTTTATCCGCAAGCTCCAAAAGCGGTCGAAACGCTTCAGGGAAATCCTGCCCGGCATC
>CAZNVM010000032.1:0-12102 GCA_964576215.1 uncultured Planctomycetaceae bacterium | reverse complement strand
GTCGCTTTTTTCCTGGGAACGCAGGCTTCCAGCCTGCCAGTGAGTTCGTAGGCATCCCATCTGCGCAGGGTGGAGACTCCATTCCGCAACCTTCGCGCAGGCTGGAAGCCTGCGTTCCCAGGGACTTTGCAATCCTCCTGGAGTACCGGCTAAAAATGCGCGGAGTGCCCCTCGTCATTTTCAGAAAATTTGATATAAAACCGAGATAAATAAATAAAAAAATATCGTTTTAGAACGAAAATTTACTCTGTTTACAATCTACCCCCTGCCAAGGAGAAAACCGATGCCGAAAATCGTGCTTTTGGACCCGATTTCTGATGATGGAAAAAAACTGCTCGAAGCCGCTCCCGGAATCGAATACGAAGAGCGGGTCGGTCTCAAAGGGGACGAACTTCGCACAACGCTCAATGAGTTCGACGGCGCAATTTGTCGTAGCGGCGTGAAAATCACCGCCGAATCGCTCGTCGGAAATACCCGACTCAAAGCCATCGCTCGAGCCGGGGTCGGCGTCGATAACATCGATACGGTCGCCGCAACACGCTTGGGAATCATTGTGATGAACACCCCCGGCGGTAACACCGTTTCCACAGCGGAACAGGCGTTCGCTTTGATGCTCGCTCTTTCCCGTAACATCCATCCCGCTTACCAGGCGTTGGTCGAAGGACGTTGGGACCGGAAGAACTACACCGGGTCGCAGCTTGCCGGAAAAACCATCGGAATCGTCGGCATGGGACGCATCGGGCAGGTTGTCTCCAAATTCGCCAGAGCGTTCGAGATGGATGTGCTTGCGTTCGATCCGTTTTTGACCCCGGCCCGGGCAACGGAGCTTGGCGTTACGCTCGTCGACCATGTTCATAAAATGCTTCCGAAGGTCGATTATCTGACGGTTCACACGCCGCTCAACGATGCAACTCGTGGACTGTTTGGAAAAAAGGAACTCGAACTGATTAAGCCGGGAGCAAGACTGATTAACTGTGCTCGCGGCGGAATTTACGACCTTGACACGCTTGTCGAAGGAATGAAAAGCGGCAAGCTCGGCGGAGTCGCTCTGGATGTTTACGAAGAAGAGCCTTGCACCAATCACCCGCTTTTCGGGATGAAAAACGTCGTCTGCACGCCGCACCTCGGGGCAAGCACCGAAGAAGCGCAGACCAACGTCGCCTTGGAAGCGGTCGAATTGTTGATCGATTATTTCACCAAAGGGATCATCAAACAAGCGGTCAATTTCTCTCCGCTTGACCCGGAAACGCTCAGCAGTTTACGCGGTTATCTCAACGTGACATACCGGCTCGGTATGCTTGCGGCCCAGGTCGGCAAGACCGCTCCAACGGTTTGTCGGTTGAAGTACAACGGGGAAATCTGCCGTAAAGACACCACGCTTTTGTCTGCGGCGTTCGCTGCCGGAATGATGTCTTCCGCAATGGAACAGGAAGTCAGTATCGTCAGTGCGGTGCCGCTCTTAAAGGAACGCGGAATCGAACTGGTCGAGGAGAAATCGTCGGAAGTCGGCGACTTCAGCTCACTCGTTACGGCGGAACTCAAGGTCGGCGACACCACGGTTTCGCTGGCCGGTACCTTGTTCGGAAACACGATGCCGCGATTGGTTCTCTTCAACGGTTATCGTCTGGAAAGCTATCTCGAAGGAAAACTGCTCGTGTTCTATCACAAGGATCAGCCCGGCATGGTCGGATCGGTTGGAAACATTTTCGGCAAACATAATATTAATATTGCACACATGTTCCTGAGCCGGGATAATACAGCGTCGGGCGGCAGTGCCATCGGAATTTTATCGCTTGACGCCGTACCGCCGGCAAAAGCCATTAACGAAGTGCTCGCCCTTGACGGAATCGACAAAGTCGTAACCGCGAAACTCCCTGCGGCGGACCAGTTTCCGGCCTGGTTGCAATAAATGAGGCGGCAGACGGCGGACGGTAGGAAATAGGAAAAAATAGGTATCCACTTGACTCAAGTTTCGACTAAATATGGTATCGACCATTCGAGGCAACGACACCTCCAAACAGTGGGGCAGGTGATTCTAACTTGTGTATTACAAACAAATTACGAAAAAAAATACTATTTGAAATTCGATCAGACAAACCTATGCTAAACCACTGCATATAGGCATTACTTGAGTCAAGTGGATACCTATTAACGGTTTTATCCGTTTCCTGCTGTCGAAAAAAAACTGATCCGTGTCGAATCCGCGATGCTCGCGGCGGTCGCCGAACTCGCAAAAAAGCACGGCGTCTCGAAGCGTCACGTCTTTGAGTGTGCCGTTTTGAAGTAAATCGTCGTACTTGCGGCGGGTGGAGTGATCGGTTACAATTGACATCTGTAGCTGTGAAAAAATGATTGCAGGAAAAATCGCAGGAAAAATTAAAAAATTGTTAAAAAAGCCTTAAAAACAAGTGTGGTTCGAATCCCTGTTCCCCAGTTTAGGGCGTTTACTTGCCAAGTCGCAAATGATCGCAAATCGTCACAAAGGCTTGTAATTCAAGGAATTACGGGCCTTTTTTATTTTTCACTTGAGACTGGGGGCGACTCATTTTGACCGCTCGTTCCTTTCCTCTACTACCAAACCCTTGCCGGAGATATTATGTCTTGGAATCTGTTTCGATTGAGTTCGCTTGCTTTGGCGTTCTTCGTTGTTTTTTCATTCGCGAAAACCATTCCGGTTGTTCATGCGGAAGAGAATTCGCCGCCAAAGAATAAAGTGATTCTTTCCGCTCCTTTAACGTTTTCCGATTGGATATTACGTAAAGGATCGGTTGATGAAGAGGGGGTAAGGTATGTCCTGCAACAATGCAAAAACGCCGGATTGACCACGATTTACTGGCGTGTCTTTGACGGAGGGCTTGCGAACTATCACTCTCAGTTTGCCGACGGTTTTTCCTGGAGCGAAATTGATGCGGGCAACCATTTTTGGGGACCAAAGAATCCGAAAGACCTTGAATTTACGAAAAGCATCGTCCCCAATTATGAGGCGACTCGTGAAAACCTGTTGGAAAGATTCCAACTCTTGGAAATGAAGGATTTTGACACTTTGGAGGCCGCTTGCAAAATCGCCCGGGAACTGGGGATTTCCATCCACGTCTGGTACACCCTCAATGAAGACGATCACGGTTACGGCACCGAAACCCGGTTCGCCAGAGAGCACCCTCAGTACCTCTGGGTGAAACGTGATGGGACAAAGTACCACAGCCAAATGAGCTTCGCCTATCCGGAAGTACGAGAGTACAAATTGAACGTGCTTGAAGAGCTTCTGGAGTACGATATTGACGGCGTCTTTTTCGATTGGATACGCACCGGTGACATTCGGGACAATCCCCAAAACGACGCCGAGGGAACCGCCGATTACGGGTACGAAGAAATCAATCTCAAAGAGTTCAAGGAAAAATACGGTGTCGATCCTCGTGAAATACCGAACAATGACGAGCGTTGGGTGAGGTATCGGACACTCGGAAGCACGGAATTCATGAGGGAAGCCCACAAGTTAATCAGAGCAAAGAATCCCGACTTGGTGATCTCCGCCATGGTTCACCACCCTTGGGCCTATCGCGGACATCTTGACAAAATTAACGGTTCGCTCTACGGGCTTTGTCTGGACGTCGAAATTTGGGGAAATGAAAAACTGATTGACGCCGTTGTCGCGGCGGGGTACTACCTCGGCGGTGGAAACGCTACCCTCGCCCATGAACACCTCAAGGAACTGACCGGAGGGAAACCGGATGTTTGGCTTTATCACTGGATTCCCACCACGCCGGCGGATTTTCAAAACCAACTGAATGAAACCAAGACCGTCGGGGCAAAGCAAATCCTGTTCTGGGAGGCCGATTACATCGAAGGTTGGGGCAACAAAGAGGAAATGAATCAAGCCATGGGCGAATATGCTGCGCCTTGACAACTCAACATGTAAACGAAATGGTAATGAAACCGGAAAAAGTGTTGAAATTTAAGGGCATCGGGCATCGGGAATCGGGAATCGGAAATTGGAGGAAGTTTTTCACTTATCACCTATGCCCGATGCCCGATTCCCGATGCCCTTGACTGTTTTGAGTTTCCCGGTTTTTTCAAGAGTACCGAAAATGCTCCCGACATCCTGCTTGCGACGTGTGAGTAATTTTGATAGAATATTCCACGCTTCAACGGCTGAATAGTGGCGTTTTTTCAGAAGGTGCGGATTTTATGGAAACCGGCGAAATTTTAGTACGAAACGGACTCTTAAAAGAGTCGGAACTGAACAACCTGAAATCGCAACTCAAGGACGATCTGCGAGTCGATCAGTTTGCCGTTCAAAAAGGGATTCTCACCGAAGAACAAGTTCTCAAAGCTCTCGGCGAAGAACTTGGTATCGAATTTATCGATTTAGCCGCCGAACCGGTCGATCTTTCACTCCTGAAAATATTTCCGATCCGCTTCATTCACCGGGAGCGACTCTTTCCGGTCTCCGTATGCGAACGTCGGCTGACCGTCGCCATGAGCGATCCGCTCGACCTGTACCCGCTCGACGAAATCGCGTCGATTACCGGTATGCACGTTCAGCCGGTTCTCGCTCTGAAATCCGAGATTGAAAAACTCATCAAAAAAAACCTCGGACTCGGAAGCGAAACAATCGACGGGCTTATGGCTCAACGTACCGGTCCGGACGAAGGTTCCATCGAATTGTTGGAAGAACTGGAACTGGACGGTTCCGAACTCTCCGAAATGGCCCAAGAGCCGTCCGTCATCAAGCTGGTCAACGAGATACTCCTCGAAGCAATCGAGTCCAGGGCAAGCGATATTCATATCGAATCGGAACAGGACGGACTTTCCATTCGATACCGGATCGACGGCGTTCTTCACGTTCAGCCGTTCCCACCGGAAATTCACCGATTCCAGTCGGCAATCATTTCGCGGCTAAAAATCATGTCGCGGTTAAACATTGCCGAGCGCCGCTTGCCGCAAGACGGACGGATTCAGTTGAAATACGCCGGACGTGAAATCGACGTGCGTGTTTCCGTGATCCCGATGATTCACGGTGAAGGGATCGTCATGCGGCTCCTCGACAAAGACGCAATGGAGTTTTCACTCCGGGGACTCGGCATGAATCCACAAATTTACGACACGTTTTCCAATCTGATCCGGCTGCCGCATGGTATCATCTTGGTAACCGGTCCGACCGGAAGCGGAAAGACAACGACGCTTTACAGTGCCCTCACGGAAATCAAGGATTCTTCAACGAAAATCATCACGACGGAAGACCCGGTCGAGTACCGGCTTGACGGGATCAGCCAAATTCAGGTTCACACAAAAATCGGCTTGACCTTTGCGGCGTCGCTACGAAGTATTTTACGGCACGACCCGGACATTGTGCTGGTCGGGGAAATTCGTGACCTTGAAACGGCGGAAAACGCCGTGCAAGCCGCTCTGACGGGACACCTTGTGTTTAGTACGCTCCACACGAACGATGCCGCCGGAGCATACACACGGCTTATCGACATGGGGGTCGAACCGTTTTTGGTGTCAAGCTGCGTCGAAGCGGTCATGGCCCAGCGGCTTGTCAGGAGGCTTTGCCCGAAGTGTACGGAACTTTACACGCCGGACCCCGTTGAGCTACCGGGCGATTTTCCGTTGGACGATTTGAACAATTCCGACTTGAAAGGGCAATTGATGCGTCCGGTCGGTTGTCGGGATTGCCGGCAGGTCGGCTATCGCGGACGTTTCGGGATTTACGAGCTTTTGGTCACGTCGGACAAGGTTCGTGAAATCACCGGCCACAACGCAACGTCTTGGGAAATCAAGAAAACGGCCATGAGCGAAGGGATGAAAACGCTTCGTCAGGATGGCTGGCGGTCTGTTATTAGCGGTCAAACCTCCGTGGACGAAGTCGTTCGAGTCACAAAACGGGATGAAATCCCGGGGCGGTAAATGATAAGTGATAAGTGATAAGTGATAAGTGGTAAGTGAAAAACTTCCTTCGATTCCCGATGCCCGATGCCCTCTACTGTTTTGAGTTATGAAATCAGGAGTTATCCTTTATTGTTTTTCATTTTTCATTTTTCACGTTTCATTTGCCGTAGCGGCGGTCTCGGAGACGGAACTGCGTCAAACGATTACGCAAGGACTCGATTGGCTTGCAAGCACGCAGTCCGGTCGTGGTTCCTGGGAAGCCACGGATTCCGCCTATCCTTGCGCGATGACCGGAATGGCCGGAATCGCTTTGCTTTGCGAAGGGTCCACACCATCACAAGGGAAATACTCCGAAAATATCAAAAAGGCGGTTGAGTTCCTTTTATCCCGAAGCCGTCCGAACGGATTGATCGGCGATCCGAAATCGGACGACCGGTATACTTATGGGCACGGTTTCGCCATGCTGTTTCTCTCTCAAGTCGTCGGCGAAGAAGAATACGCGGACCATCGGGAAGAAATCATCGATGTGCTCACGCGAGCCGTTGAGTTTACCGGAAAAGCGCAAACCCGGGGAGGCGGTTGGGGGTACGTCAGTGCGGCGGACGGCAACGATTTTGATGAGGGTTCAACGACGATCACGCAAGTTCAGGCTTTACGCGGTTGCCGCAACGCCGGGATTCCGGTTCCGAAAGAAATCATCGAGAAAGCGACCAAATACATTCACCGCTGTTCGCTTCAAGGCGGAGCAGGCGGAGTTCAGTATAACACCGGCGGTGGCGGAGGAAGACCGCCGATCAGTGCGGCGGCGATTGCTTGTCTGTACAACGCCGGTGAATACGACGACACGTACGTCCCAAAACTACTCGCCTATTGCGATAAAATGCTGCCGATCAGCGAACACAGCGACGGACACTGGCACTACGCCCATTACTATTTTGCGCAGGTCAAGTATCGGCAGGGGGGCAAAGAATGGGAAACGTACAGAGACAAGATGTACCGGAAACTGATTGACCAGGCGGCCTCCAACGGAAGCTGGTCGCAGGGATATATCGGAACGGTTTACACCACCGCGATCAACCTGACCATCCTCCAACTCGAAAAAGCCGCATTACCAATTTACCAGCGATAATCACGAATTACTTGCAAAATCGTAATTCAAACCGTAAACAAATGGTGACTCAAAACAGTCAAGGGCATCGGGAATCGGGCATCGGGAATAGGTGATAAGTGAAAAACTTCCTCCAATTTCCGATGCCCGATGCCCTTAAATTTCAACACTTTTTCCAGTTTCATTACCATTTCGTTTACACTTTGAGATCGTAATTCGTAATTAATAATTACTCGCGTCCGGCAAGACGATGTTTTGTCCGCCCATGTTGGCACAGGGATCAATGTTTGCACAGGGATCACAGCAGCCTGGCATCGGCGAATAGCTGGTCGGTGCCATCATGATGGTTTCCTGACTGGATTGTTTGAACGGCCAAAGCGAACCGCGTCGGCACCATTCCGAGGGGGACGAAATCGTGCAACCCAGGGAAAACGCGGACACAAACAGGATCAAACACACAAGCAACGTTGTTTTTTTCATCGGTAGACTCTCCAAGGGGGTGATATGAATCGGCTTCCGGAGGAAACCGCTAAAATTCGGGGGGATAAGCGATAGACCTATTTCGGTCTGGGGAACTCTACACCACGTTTGACGAAAAGCAAACGAAACCGCGTTTTTTTTGTCCGTTGCGACCCCATTTCCCGTATTGGTATCCCCCACGATCCGGTTTGTCGGAAAAGTTTAACTCACTCAAAACAGTAGAGGGAATCGGGAATAGGGAATAGGGAATAGGAAATAGGAAATAGGAGGAAGTTTATCACCTATCACCTATCACCTATCACCTATCACTTATCACTTATCACTTATCACTTATCACTTATCACTTATCACTTATCACTTAATAGGCGTCGAAGAATCGATTGCTGGTCCCCCCTTCGCCGATTCGGAGTCGCACCGGTCTTGCGCATTTCGGACAACGACCTTCGTAGGCGGTTCCCTCTTTATTGACGTAGATTCGGACGTAAAGTCCGCAACAATGAAACCGTACGCCGACGTACTTTTTTTGCTCCGCCGACGCAGAATCTTTTGCTTGCGTTTCCGTTCCGGCAGTCGGTGCTCGAGACGTGGAATTCGGTTCGCTCGTGAGATCAAGAGGCATAGGGTAAATCGGCAATTGGAAATCGGAAATAGAAAATGTGGTTTTTGCTTTTCCCAAAATATATCCTACAAAATCGCAGACAAGCCCGATTTTACACAAATTTCGGTAAAACAACTGGTCTTGCAGGAGGATTGCAAAGTCGCTTTTTTCCTGGGAACGCAGGCTTCCAGCCTGCCAGTGAGTTCGTAGGCATCCTACCTGCGCAAGGGCGGAGACTTCATTCCGCAACCTTCGCGCTGGCTGGAAGCCTGCGTTCCCAGGGACTTTGCAATCCTCCTGACTGGTCTTGTCTGCGATTTTCTGTTAAACTTTCTTCGTTGTCGTGAAAGTCGGGGGGTATCATTGGTCCGTTTGTAACGAGGTACGCTTATGAGACGCTTTTTGATAGTTTTATTGTTCTCACAATTCGCATTATCCCAGGAATTTGGCAACGAGTCCCAACTCCAACGGGACTGGCTCCGGCAGGCGGAACTGCGCTATCCGGGAACGAACGCCGGTAAAGTTTCGGGCGAAATCTTACCGGCAACCTTTCAAACGGTTTTGGCAAGCGGACGCCGTCTGGCCGACGACCTCAAGCAACAGGGAATCGACGTCGCCGACGCAATCGCGGTGTTTGACCGCATTGAAAATTCCGCACGTTCGGAAAACGATTATTTCGAATTACGTAACACCATTCGAACGCTGGTATTGAAAAACCCGCTCCTGGATTTCGATGCGGTTCTTTTCGCCAAGACCTCGCCGTCGATGTTTCCGCACATGTCCGATCAGTGTCTGAGTTTTTGGCATCGCGGGAATGGAGCGATTTGCGTACTGAAAAACATCAAGTCGGGAAACCCACAGCTCGTTACTCTGACGGAAAACTGGCCCAACGGAACGTTCTTCCGCCCGGAACTTTCGTACGACGGGAAAAAAGTGCTGTTCGCCTACGCCAAGTACGATCCGGCGGTTGCCGATTTGCCGGACAAGGTCAACAAAGACAACATTGCGGAAGAAAATTTCTTTCATCTTTTCGAGATGGAGATCGAAACCGGTGTCACACGGCAGTTGACCTTTGGAAAATACGACGATTTCGACGGGCGTTATCTGCCGGACGGACGGATCGTTTTTCTTTCGACCCGTAAAGGGACCGCAATTCAAACGGGCAAGCTCGACGTTGCGGCAATGACCGACGCGAATTTCCCTAACAGTTACGTCCGTTGCGGCGGCGACAATTTTCGACCGGTCGCAGTCTACACGCTTCATTCGATGGACGCCGACGGTCAATCGATGCACCAGATTTCCGCCTTTGAAAATTTCGAGTGGACGCCGACGGTTTTGAACGACGGACGTATCGCTTACACCCGTTGGGATTACGTTGACCGTTACGGCGGTCGTTTCATCAGCATCTGGGGAAAAAATCCGGACGGCACCAGACCGACGCTGATTTACGGGAATTACACGGTCGTTCCCGACATTATTCTCGAGCCTCGTGCGATTCCGGGTTCGTCGAAACTCGTCTTTGTCGGCGGAGCGCACCATTCGACCTTCGGCGGCGTACTGACACTACTGGACCGCAACCTCGGCACGGAAGGAACAACGCCGATTGAGCGGCTTACGCCGGAAATCCTGTTCCCGGAAACGGAAGGTTGGCCGTCGCATTATTACGCACATCCTCACCCGCTTTCCGAAGACTATTATCTCCTGAGCTGGAGCGACCAAAAACTTCCACCGCACGGATACGTTTCCGAAGAAAAGCATAATCCTTCCAACAGCATGGGGCTTTATTATTACGACCGCTTTGGAAACCTTGAACTGCTTTATCGCGACGAAAAGATTTCGTCGGTCAACGTGATACCACTGAAAAGCCGTCCTTTGCCGCTGAGTATTCCGAGCGAAGTCGATTGGGATGGTCCGCAGGAAGGGGAGTTTGTCGTCCAAAATATTTACGAAGGACTCAAGGAATACGGTTTCACCGAAGAATCGCAATGCGTCAAACGGTTACGGATCGTTGCGACCGTTCCGAAGCTTCAGCCGCACATGAACGTTCCCAGCCTGGGTGTCACGACGGAAGAGCCGGCCAAATTCGTTCTCGGAACGGTTCCGGTGGAGAAAGACGGTTCCGCTTATTTCCGTGTTCCGTCCGGAGTTCCCTATTTCTTCCAAGCCCTCGACGAAGAAGGGGTTGTGATCCAGACGATGCGTACATTGACGGACCTGTTGCCGGGCGAAACGGCGTCATGCGTCGGTTGTCACGAAAATCGGGAGCAAACGCCGCCGCCGCAGACGATCTTGCCAAAAGCGTTGGCTCGCGGTCCGTCGAAAATCACGCCGGACCCGGTCGGAAGCTGGCCGTTGCGTTATTCTCAATTGGTGCAACCGGTGCTGGATCAGCATTGTGTCTCCTGCCATTCGCCGGGCAGTCATTCTTCAGAAGGGCGTGAACCACTTGTATCGACTTTGGATTTAACGGCACAAAATTCCTACGAATCGCTATTGACGTTCGGCGGCGGACGGGTGAAACGGGGCGGCGGGTTGTACGACGAACTCGGTCTTTACGGCGATACGGCTCTTCGTCACTATCACGCAAATCCCGGTATTACGCAGGCCGATGCAATTCGGTTCGCCGCAATGTCGTTCATTAAAAACGGCGAAGGGGCGTTAAAAGACGTCGCTTACGAACGGGACATTTCTCTACCGGGCAACGCAACCGCTTCGCAAAGCCGTTTGTTTTCGGTCCTCAACCGACGCGAAGAACCGGCGATTGAAGCCCACGAAGGTTGGACATTGGACCGCGAATCGCTTTACCGTCTGACCGTTTGGATGGATATTTACGCACAGTATCAAGGTTTCTACACCGAAGAGCAGGAACGCCAACTGCGTGAGTTCCGTGAAAAAGTCCGCCATTTGCTGGAGGAATAACCGGCGGCGTGACCGATCCCTCACGTCCCTCGTCGACTTTTTTTGGAAAATTCTTGGAAATATTTTCGAAAAGCTATTGACGGTGGAAAAATTCAAGTGTATACTGTAATAAGACGATAGAACAGTAGTGCAGCGACACGCTGTTCAAAAATTCCAAAAAAGTTCTAAACCTTTAACACGAAGAACACCATGAAATCTCTATTACCACTCACACTTTTTTTGTTGATGCCGCTTCTGGCTTTTGCGCAGGCGGCTAAAAACGACGACGAGGCCGATCAATCGCAACTTCGGCGGGAGCAATGTTTGAACAACTTGAAGGAGATTGCGCTGGCGTTGCACAATCATCACGATGCAATGCGGCAATTACCGGCAACGTACACTGTGGACAAAGACGGCAAGCCGCTCCAGAGTTGGCGGATCGCGGTTTTACCGTTTCTCGGACAAGTGGATTTGTACAATAAAATCCGCAAGGACGAACCGTGGAACAGCGAGTACAACAAGCAGTTTCACAACCAGTGCCCGGCGGTTTTCCAGTGTCCCGAAATGGCGGCAAAGAACCCGGACATCAAAAAGAAGGGGTTGACGACCTATTCCGTGATCGTCGGCAAAAACGCCTGGCCGGATGGAAACCTGAAATATGACATGTCGAAGATTTCCGACGGAACATCGTGCACCCTTGCGGTGGTCGAGCGGAAAACACCCGTTTGCTGGATGGATCCGACCCAGGAAATCAAGCAGGAAGATGCCGAAAAAGGGATCAACAAAATCAAGACCGGACTCGGCGGCGTCCACGCAACGGGAGGAATGAGCGCATGTCTGTTTGACGGTTCCACCCATATCGTCAGCGAAAGTATCACGCCGAAAATCTTGAAAGCGTTAATCACCCGAGACGGCGGAGAAATACCACCCCGAGGTCCCTTCGGACCTGCGGAAGAGCAAAAATGAAAAGGAATTTTTCGCTTTGCCTCCAGGAGGATTGCAAAGTCGCTTTTTTCCTGGGAACGCAGGCTTCCAGCCTGCCAGTGAGTTCGTAGGCATCCCATCTGCGCAGGGTGGAGACTCCATTCCGCAACCTTCGCGCAGGCTGGAAGCCTGCGTTCCCAGGGAC
>CAZNVM010000031.1:0-1622 GCA_964576215.1 uncultured Planctomycetaceae bacterium | reverse complement strand
CTGCCTCCACCGAGAATTATTCATGGGAAACACCGAGTATTCAACACGTAGCAAGCGAAATTTTGAGGAGCCGTGTGCGGTAATGTCTGCAAGCACGGATCTGTGGGAGCCCCGGCGGAGCAATCCACGGGGCCACCCGATCAGTTCAAAAAATATTGACGCCCCTCGGAATTGGCGACTCCGAGGGGCGAAGGGGAGTTTTTTGTCGAAGTCGTTCTCGGCGCAAGGTTCCGAATCAGGTAGAATGACCAGAAATCATTAAATCATTCCCCCCTTTCAAGAGATATTGCGCATGACCGTCAAACCAAAACGCTCATTGGGACCAGCTCCGTTATTGTATCCTGAACCGGCCCTGTTGATAGCAACCTACGATTCCGCAGGTAAGCCGAATGTCATGACGGCGGCCTGGGCAGGAATCTGTGCATCCGATCCGGTCAGTCTTATGGTGGCAGTTCAACCGCCGCGTCATACCCATGATCCTCTTCTTGCCCAAAAGGCATTTACCGTTTGCGTTCCTTCCGAAAAACAGGTTGCCCAGACGGACTTCGCAGGAATGGTGTCAGGAAAAAGATACGACAAATTCGCCGCCTGTGGGTTTACCGCCGTCAAAGCGGAATATATCGATGCCCCCTATATTGCCGAGTGCCCGGTTATTCTCGAATGTTCGCTCACGTCTCATCAACGTGTTGGTACGCACACGGTCATTATTGCCGAAATCCGGGACGTAAAAGCGGACGAGGATTGCCTGGACGCTTCGGGCAATTTTCCTGACATTGAAAAGGTGTTACCGATTATCTTTGACTGCGGTTCGAAAAGTTATTACGGCATAGGTAAAAAAATCGGTCAAGGTTGGAGTATCGGCAAATCGTTGATGAACAAGAAGTGATGTCCGATCCACTTCACTCAACCAATTCTCTCAAGTGATATCATGGAGTTTCAAAACTTTGATCCTTCGCTTTTTCAGTTTCTCAAGCAGCTTGCGAAAAATAACAATCGCAAGTGGTTTCTGGAAAACAAAGCGAGATACGAAAAAAACGTACTTGAACCGGCGTTGGCTTTCATTCGGACGTTTCGTCCGCGTTTGAAGAAGATTTCGGAATACTTTACGGCGATTGATCGTCGGTCAGGCGGTTCGTTGATGAGAGTTTACCGTGACACACGTTTTCACGGGTCCAGCGAACCCTATAAAACAAACGTCGGCATTCAATTTCGTCACGAATTTGGGCGGGATATCCATGCCCCCGGCTTTTACGTTCATCTTGAACCGGGCACATGTTTTTTGGCCGCAGGTTTGTGGCGGCCAGAATCTTCCATCTTGCGGCAAGTACGGGACGCCATTGTGGAAAACCCGGCACGCTGGCGGCGTGTACGAAATGACAAGAAATTCCTGGCACCTTTCCTACTTGACGGGAACGCATTGAAGAAATGTCCATTGGGTTTTCCCGCCGATCATCCCTGTATTGAAGACCTGCGTCGCACCGATTGTATCCGTTCACGCCGCCTACGTTCTCAGCGGCGTGATAGGATCATTTTAGCGGACAATTGTTCGGAAGTAAAGAAGGCGGAGCAAGCCCATGCAGAAAACTGAAAATCGCATCCCGAAGAAAGGCCATCACGTTTCG
>CAZNVM010000030.1:0-1792 GCA_964576215.1 uncultured Planctomycetaceae bacterium | reverse complement strand
CTGCCTCCACCGAGAATTATTCATGGGAAACACCGAGTATTCAACACGTAGCAAGCGAAATTTTGAGGAGCCGTGTGCGGTAATGTCTGCAAGCACGGATCTGTGGGAGCCCCGGCGGAGCAATCCACGGGGCCACCCGATTAGTGAAAAAAATACAGACCCCTGTCGGAACTGGCGACTCCGGCAGGGGATTGGGAAAGGATTGCGCCTTCCCGGCAATCGCAGAAACACAGGTTTTCGGCCCCTCGACGCAGACATAGAACAGAATACAATGATGCTTTTGACCGACGAAATTCAATGGAAGTAAAAATCATGTATAAACTCAAAAAAGACGGACTGAAATATCTCAAAATAGTGCATCTCCTTGCAGTGAGTTGCTGGATTGGCGGAGCGATGGCGTTGACGATCTTGAACATTTGTCAGTCTCAAGCGAGGTCGCAGGAAATGCTCTACGGCATGAACCATGCGTCCCATATCGTCGATATTTGGATCATCGTCATTCCTGGAGCCATTGGGTGCCTTTTGACCGGTTTAATTTATGGTCTGTTTACCAATTGGGGCTTTTTCAAGCATCGCTGGATGATGTGGAAATGGATTCTTACGATCCTTGCCATGCTTTCCGGTACATTTTTTCTTGGCGTTTGGGAAGGTAAAATGTTGGAAATGAGTGGTGTGACACACGATAGTTCATTTACGGATACGAATTATCTGTGGATCAAAAGCAAGCACGTTTTACTGACAACCGTTCAAGTTGCCATGCTGATTTTTATGGTGTACCTTTCTGTTTTCAAACCGTGGAAGAAGGCGATCAATGAAAACAAAGCCGCATAAACGCGAAAAACCGTCCGACGGTTTTGGAACCATCGAACGGTCTTTATTAGCGGCCAAAAGAAAACGCCCGACGGCCCTCTCTTTCGAGAATTCCGTCGAGCGTTAAAATTATAGCGATTCGTCTTTTTCAAGGCTCGCAATGCCAGGCAAGGAATTGATCGCCTCAATTTGCTCTTCCTCAGTTATGTGCGTGTAAACGTTCATTGTTAAAGAAATATCCGAGTGCCGTGCCAAAGTCTGCGCGGCTTTGGGTGACACCTTCGCTCGCACAAGGTTCGTGATGAACGTATGCCGCAGACTGTGAAAATCGGCATATTTCCCTGCGGAATTCTTGTGTCGCAGGAAATCCGACGCTTCACGACGTTTCTCTTCTTCCTCCGTTTCGGACTCGGCGATCCAGAATGTCCGTGCGGCACTGAGATCGAACTCGATTACCTTTGATACACTGCGTTCGGTGCCACAGGTTTTCTGTGAAATAGGAAACAGAAAGTCGTCCGGGCCGACCTTTTTCCGGGCGACCCATTCTTTGAATTTTGTGACGAGGGCCGGGTGCATAACTTGCGCATCCTCACGTCGGTGTTCCGGTTCGTTGCCCGGCCTCATGGCAGCAATGGCGACATAACAGGGCGAAAATTGCTTGAAAGACGTTTGATACTCGGTCAGTTCCGAAAAGTACCAGACCGTTTCCGAAGGCGGCCCATCGGTGGGAACCGGGGATGTCGAAAAATACCAGACGCCGAAAACGCAGTCGTCGATGTCACTTTTCCCGGCGGACCAGTGGATGGTCGTTTCCCCTTGGGATATTGACGAACGCAGGTTGTAGATTGTCGGAAGCGATGACACCTCTTCACCCGGTTTGATCGTGAGCAAGCGAACATTGAAATCCGACGCATCCTTCCAAAACAGCGAAGAGGTCAAGACAGAGACCTCATACTCACCGTCGGGCAAAAAGATTCCTTCA
>CAZNVM010000029.1:0-5513 GCA_964576215.1 uncultured Planctomycetaceae bacterium | reverse complement strand
CAGCCGAATTTTTAAATTTAAATTGGGCAATTTTACAAAGTGCCCAATTGCCGCACAACCGCCATTTTTCGCTACCTATATTGCACAATTTGTGTAAATTAGTGTAAAAAATGCGAGTAAATATTCGGCTGAAATGTTACGGAAATCGAAAAACCGCCGCACGGGGTGCGGCGGCTAAAGAATGCTACAAATAAAACGGTTTACTCTTCTTTGGCAATCGGCGGAACGTATCCGGGGTCGACGAAGGTTGATCCACCGGCTTCACCACTTTCGGAAGTCGTTCCAACGCTTTCCGTCTTTTGGAATTCCACATTGTTTTCCTTGACGAACTGGACCACGTTCCCTGCGGCGTTCTGGGCGACCAACAACTGTTGCGGCGTAAAATAAGGTCTTTGCGGTTGTCCCTGTTGCTTTATTGTCTTCGTGGAAAGTTGCTCCCAGGAAATATCGCCGTTCAAGTACCAGACGGCCGCTTGTCCGGCATCCTGATCCAAGTGTCCTGTACCGACGTTGGCACAAAGGAGCGCAACTTCCGGCTTTTCAACGACTTCGCTAATCGGCTTGACATTGTACTTGACGCGAACATTCGGCTCTCTTTTACCGTGTTCGAGACAAACGGTTCTCACGTCTTCGCGAACGGTTCTTTTCGGGGCGATGTTATACATCCCCCCGCCCATACCGCCCATCATGCCGCCCATACCGCCCATGCCGCCCATACCGCCCATGCCGCCCATACCGCCCATGCCGCCCCCCATAGACTGGAAGCCACCGCTACCGCCGGAACTGCGGCCTCCGCGACTACTGCCGCCGCTACGCCCACCTCCTAAGCCGCCACCGCCGCCGCCATCGCCGAAAAAGTCCTGGGCTAATACCGGAACCGCTCCGAACGCGAATGGTTTACTTACGGTCAACGGCTCGTCGGTCAGGTTTTTGACCTGCATTTGAGCATTAAGCGAATTTCTCGCCGTCAATTTGACTTCGATCAAGCCTTGCTTCTGGGCATCGAAAAAATCGACAGTTCGCGGAGTGGGCACCGGCTTTTTCTCGGCGGCCGCGCAAACGACTGCGAAAACCAGGGAAATGAACGCCGTTAGAAACAGAACGGGGGTTTTCATGGGAATCAACCTCATCAATTTAGGGGGATAATACTTTATAGCCGGTAATCCGCGTTTTTCCATTTCTGCGGAAACGAGAAACCACACCGGATTGTAGGACATTTTTCCCGCTTTGTCCAATGGGAAACGTGGATTTTGCAAAAAAAAATTCTTCTGTTTCCCCAGGATTTCAAAAAAAACGGTTGTATAGGAAAAAAGTCAAAAAAATCGAAGAAATGCTTCGATAAAAACCACGAATCCAATGGTCGCCGCTCCCAAAGACAAGACGAGAATCGCACCGCTGGCAATGTTGAGTGCCCGGGCAATGTTTTCATCGTACTCCTCGGTGATTGCCCTGGCCAACGTTTCAATTGACGTGTTGAGCATCTCTCCGGCCAGGACAATGATGATGCAAAAGACTAAGAGCGACCAGCGAACGGGGTCCAAATTCAGCAAAAAACCTGTGAAAACCACAAGGAACGCGAAGAAAAAATGGACTTTATAGCTGCTCTGTTGTTGAACAGACTGGTAAAGTCCTTGGAAAGCGTCCTGAAACTTTCTTTTCCATGTTCGCGGCGAACGGACAAACTTCGTCGCTCGGAAAGGATCCGATTCATTTTCAGCTTGCATGGGAGATTAGGGGAGGACCAAGACGGCGTTGAGTTAACGGTTTACGATTGTCGTTACGCAACTCAACCGACAAACGCCGCTGTTGAGGCTACCAAACAAAAACCGCCCCGTCAATACCGTCGTGCAAATCGTCGACGTTTTTTGTGTTTTTTTGGAAAGATGCGAAAATACCGGCTAAAAGAGGTTCGAGTCCGTCGACCGTAAGTGTAGACGCGAAAAATCAAACAAGAGCTGCAAGTGTGGGCGGTACTCCGCCGAAACTTGCGGGTTTTCGCGTGTTTGTTTTTTCGGCGAACCGTGCCGTTAGCGGCGGGGCTGCCCCATACGCTAACAAATCAACTGAGGCTCATCACGACGATCATCACGTCGGCGTTGCGGTTCGGGTCGTCCGTGATTTCCTTTCCCTGTTGCGTGTCGAGTGCGATTTTTTGGTGGATCCGGATTTTTTTCTTTTCGCAAAACTCTTCAAAATCAGTCAACGTGAGAAACCGGACGTCGCTCGCATTGTACCAGTGGTGCTCCGGCGTCGGGTCGGTGCGTGGTGCCTTCCCCTCTTCGCCAAGCCGCCGGATGTGCTGGTGATACCCCAAGTTCGGAAAACTGACAATTGCCCGTGTCCCGACCCGAAGCATCTCGTCCAATATGTGTTCCACGTCAAACACCGTTTGCAACGTTTTCGAAAGTACGACGAAATCGAATTGCTTGTCGGAAAACGCCGCCAAACCGTTGTTCAAATCCCCTTGAACCACGTCGATTCCCCGGTCGATACTGCTGAGTACATACCGTTCTTCCAGTTCGATTCCCATGACTTGTCGGTTTCCCCGCTGCTTCAACCGGGCTAAAAATCCGCCGCGACCGCAACCGAGGTCCAGCACCGTTGCTCCCCGTGGTATCAATGCCAAAATCCGCTCGTAATCGATCCGATGCCGGAATCCGGCCGGTTCCATCGCGCCCTTGCCCGGATCGTGTTCGTCAAGATTTGCGAGAAACGACCGCATCATTTCACCGTATACGGGAAGTTCGTTCGGCAACAGGAATGCATCGTGTCCGCAGTCGCTTTTCACGTTACAATAACTGACCCGCTTGCCTCCGGCGATCAGGGCGTCCACCAATTCCTGCGACTGGAACGACGGAAAAAGCCAGTCGCTCGTGTAAGACACCAGCAGCCAACGGCACATTGAACGCCGTAGCGACGTGAGCAGTTTTTCCGGCGTGTCTCCAAGGTCGAACAGGTCCATCGCCATCGAAAGCGTCAAATAACTGTTGGCGTCAAACCGTTCGACGAATTTATCCCCTTGGTGCGCCAGGTAGGAACCGACGGCGAACTTCGTTTCGAAAGTCGATTCAACGCTACGAGGCATGTTCCTGGTCGCGTCAAATTTCTGCCGCATGGACTCAATGGAAAGGTAAGTGATATGTCCCAACATTCTCGCAATCGCCAATCCGACGGCGGGAATCGTTCCGTGTTCATAATACCTGCCGTCGCAAAATTGCGGATCGTTCAAAATTGCGTTTCTCGCAACAATGTCAAATGCGAGTGCCTGGCTCGTCAGTCGTGCGCTGGTTGCAATCGCAACGGCCCCCTGAAGCCGGTCGGGAAACTGTGTTGCCCACACCAGCGTCATCAATCCGCCGAGCGAACCGCCGATCACGGCAAGAAGCCGGTCGATTCCGAGCGAATCGATCAACATCCGCTGCACTTCCACAATGTCGCCGATGGTGATTGTCGGGAAATCGATCCCGTAAATCTGCCCGGTTCGCGGATTGATGCAGTTCGGTCCCGTCGTCCCCCGGCAACCGCCAAGTGAGTTCGGGCAAATGATGAAATACTTGTCCGTGTCGAGCACTTTTCCCGGTCCGACGGCGATTTCCCACCAGCCGGGATCGTCGTCCGGGTCGTGCGAAGCGACGTGCGAATCGCCGCTCAGAGCGTGACAAATCAGGATCGCGTTGTCTTTGCGGGGGCTGAGTTGACCGTAAGTTTCGAAAACGACGGTGATTTCCGGCAACGCGTCCCCTCGTTCCAGACGGTGCGGCTCCGGAAACGTCACCTTTTGCGCATGAAGAAGCGGCTTGGCACTGCGAACGCTGTCGGTACTAGCGAATATATCCATATCTACAAATGAGAAACGAGAAATGAATCCGAATTGTAAACGAATTGGCTATGAAATCGAGAGAGGCATGGAAAAAAAAGGGTGTAATGGTTCGTCAAGCCTAAAATTTGAAGTTGACTAAATTTGTAATTATTTGTTGTCAAGCTGAAACATTGGATACACTGAGTGGAGTTTAACGCGAGCGTCGTCGGTGGTGAATTGCCAGATAACCGACAGATAAAGATTTTCAAAATCATGTCGGAACGTTACCGGAACCGACGGAAACGTCACAAACTTCGGATGAAACTCCTGTGTGCCATCCGAAATTACGAAATTACACTCAACACGGGTTAGAGAACAGGTCTATTGTCCTATACGTATACACCATTCACTGCGATGCTCGTTCGGTTTTGCGGCGGTCTTGAAGAATTTTCAGGAAGACTCTTCCTTGTTCTCCTTCCTGCCAGCCGAGTTTGTGGAAAAATTGAACGAGATGCTCTTCTTCTTTCATGACGATGGTTTCGATGCGGCTGGGATGACACTCGATTGTCAGACGCCGTATCACCTCGCCGAGGAGAAAAGTTCCAATCCCCTGACGCAAGAAACCGTCGGCCACTTGAAGATGGACCAACGCCGCCGTCGATGGAATCCGACCGTCGACGCTTGGCAGATCAAGCTGTTGAGTGGTACGAATGTGAACTTCCGCCCGCTTTTCCCCATGCGGTCCCAGCGTTGCCGTTGCATTAAACCAATTGGAGCGAATCGTCGTACAGGCCTGGAACCAATTTTCCGTCGGTGGAGTATCGTAATAATTGACGATCAGCTTCTTCCTCCAAACGACGCTTTTCGGAGTGAAGGGAACTTGAAAATGCCTTAAATCATTGGTAAATCGTAAGGTATTATACAGAGTTTGGTATCCAAATTCCTGATAAGCGGCAATCAAAGGTTTGTCGCTTTCATAGACCCCGATGGGTTCGCAACCTCCGTACAGTCCCGTATAAAACGAGACACTGGATCGGGCGGAACCGCCAAAGATGACTTTTGCACCGTTGTTTTTCAGGTATTTCTCACAGTGTTCCAAAAGACGCCGGTTTAATTCCATTTGGTCCGGATAAGCGGGAACCGTCATTACCAAATGGATGACGCCGGTCTCCGGATCAAGATCGCTTTTGCTTTGATTCGGTCCGAATGAAGCGTGGGCAAAACCAACGGGAAGATCGTTGTCAAAAGCGAGAAACAGGCCGTGATTGTCGAAAAACGGCATGCCCAGTACGTTTTCCGAAAGAACAGGCGACGAAATAGGGACTGCTTTTTGCGACTCTTTCGAGAAAAACTGTTGCCAAACCTCAAGTAGCTTCGGCGGATCGGAATTTCGGAAAGGTCGAATCGAGAGCATCAAAAGACGTGCGAATTGATTGTTGACAAAACAGAACAGAAACGACCCGTGATTGTACCAACGTTACCCGAAAAAATCAAGAGACCATTCCACAAACCGGGCACGCTCTAGGCCGCTAACAAGTTTCAGGCGAGTCCGAGTTTTTTTGCGGTTTTTTTGGGATTGGCATGACATCGTTCGCGGACCTCTTTGAGAGTTCGCTCCTTACGCTGTAGTAACTGGGCCAGCGATAACGCAATGTTCGTTAAAATCGTCCACGCCTCGCCCCAGCTGTTGCGTCCCAAAACGTGCTTGTCTTCC
>CAZNVM010000028.1:0-12024 GCA_964576215.1 uncultured Planctomycetaceae bacterium | reverse complement strand
TCCGTCGACAAGTTTGTATGAGACCGTCATTTCGCGATGCTCCATTCCGGCTTTTATTCATCTCCCCCAATAAAAGCCGGAATGAAGCGAAGCGAAATGACGGTAAAATCAGTAAAAATCGTAAACTTGTCGACGGACTGGAGGATTGCAAAGTCGCTTTTTTCTTGGGAACGCAGGCTTCCAGCCTGCCAGTGAGTTCGTAGGCATCCTACCTGCGCAGGGCGGAGACTTCATTCCGCAACCTTCGCGCAGGCTGGAAGCCTGCGTTCCCAGGGACTTTGCAATCCTCCTGAGTCTCCCTCTGGGAAAATGGAAAGGTGAGGGTAGAATGGACAGCGGCAATATTTTCACTGCGTTGCACCGTACAGGGTGCGGCGGCTAACCCCTTTGGTGCGACGATGCTTGAAGTTTTTAACAACGAATTTCCCCAACGAAATTACACGATTGAAATCGTTTGCCCGGAGTTTACGTCCGTTTGCCCGAAAACGGGGCAACCGGATTTCGGAACTCTGACGTTTTTGTACGTCCCGAACCAAAAATGTGTGGAACTGAAAAGTTTGAAACTCTACTTGCAGCAATTTCGCAACCAAGGCATTTTTTACGAAAATATCACCAACCGGATTCTCGACGACTTCGTCGCGGCGGTTCAACCCCGCTCGGTGAAATTAACCGCCGCCTTCACGCCTCGCGGCGGGATTTCCACGACCGTCGTTGTGAGTTACGAAGGCCATGAAACAGAATATTGAGTACCAACAGTACCGCTATGAAATATGCCATCATTATTCCCGACGGTTGTGCGGATTGGCCGATTGAATCGCTCGGCGGTCGCACCCCTCTCCAGGCGGCCCGAACGCCGAATATGGATGCGCTTGCCGCTTCGGGAATCGTTGGTTGGTCCAAAAACGTTCCCGACGAACTTTCGCCCGGTTCCGATGTCGCCACGCTGAGTCTGCTCGGATACGATCCGCTCGCTTGTTTCACCGGCCGCGCTCCTCTGGAAGCCGCCGCTCAGGGAATCGAGCTGCAACCGAACGATTTGGCGTTTCGATGTAATTTGGTAACAATCGGTCCGACGGAAACCATGCAAAGTTTCACCGCCGGACATATCACCACAGAAGAAGCAACGGCACTGCTTCAAACGCTTCAGGAAGAACTGGCACCCTGTTACAAAAATCCCATTCAATTCCACAGCGGCGTCAGTTACCGAAATCTCTTAATCTTTTCGGAAAACGCCGACAAACCGGTTTTCAGCCGGGAAACCCAAACTTTTCCGCCGCATGATTATTCGGATCAACCGATTGGACCGGCGTTGCCACAAGGGCCGGGCAGCGAGGTGTTACTCCGTTTGATGGTTGAAAGCCGTAAAATCTTCGCGGACCATCCGGTCAATCGCCGCCGGATCGAACAGGGAAAACTTCCGGCAACGCAATGCTGGCTCTGGGGCCAGGGACGCAGGCCGAATATTGAACCGTTTGCCGGGCGTTTTCGAGAAGCAGCAGGAGGAAAAACGCTTCGTGGGGCGATGATTACCGCCGTTGACTTGCTTCGGGGAATTGCAATATCGCTCGGCTGGTCGGTCCTCGATGTGCCGGGCATTACCGGATACCTTGACACCGATTTTGCCGCCAAGGGCCGTTATGCGGGTGAAGCACTTGCGGAATGCGATTTGGTCTGCGTTCACGTGGAAGCTCCGGACGAGTCCGGCCATGAAGGTTCCGTCGAAAAGAAAATCCGGTCTCTGGAGGAAATTGACGAAAAAATTGTCGGCCCGGTCGCTCTTGCACTGAAAAAGTACGGAGATTGGCGTATTCTCATTTCGCCGGACCATCCGACGCCGATTGCTCTTAAAACGCACACGCACGGCCCGGTCCCCTGGCTCATGGCCGGGAGCAATATTCGTCCGGACGCCGCCAGGTGTTACGATGAACCGACGGCGAACCAATCGAGCTGCTCGTTCGAGTTCGGCTGGAAGTTGATGCCGTGCTTTCTTGGGACAGAGCTGTAAGAAACAGTTTACAAATAACAATGACAGCCGGGAACGAAGCGCAGCGAAGTGACCGGATCGAATGGTCGGGAAATCCGGTCACTTCGTTACGTTCCCGGCTCTCATTCATATTTTTTGATGGCGTCTTTCGTTTTGACCGGATCGTCGGGGCGTGTCGGTAATGATTTCGGGTCGATCTCAATACGGCGAAGCACTTCTTCAATGCCGCGTTCCAGCTGCAAATCGCGTCCTTCGAGAACCGATTTCGGATCATTTTCAACTTCAAGGTCCGGCGTGACGCCTTTGCCTTCGATGATGTACTCGCCGTGTTCGTCGTTTGTTGCAGACAATGGCACCATGACTTCTCCGCCGTCGATGAGTGCTCCCCGACCGGAAATACCGACGACACCGCCCCAGCTTCGCTTGCCGATCAACTGCCCCAAGCCTGATTTGCGGAAATAGTACGGGAAAATGTCTCCGTCCGACGCCGACGTTTCGTTAATCAAACAGGTCAACTGCCCGTGAAACACCGTGTACGGATAAGTCGCCGGGGATTCCTTGCCGCCGCTGCCGAAACGTGTTCCCAAGAGCTTTTGGTTGAGCCGCATGATGATCCATTGCGAAATATTGCCGCCGCCGTTGGAACGGACATCGATGACCATTCCCTCCTTGCGGATTTGCGGATAGTACCACTTGATGAATTCATACGCGCCGCCGGCACCCATATCCGGGATATGGATATACCCGACTTTGCCGTCCGTCGCTTGGGCAACCCGCTGCATTCGGTCCCTCACGAAATCGAGGTAAATCAAGTTCGCCTCGTTGTCAATCGGTTGGTAAACGACCTTCCTGGCCCCCTCAAGCGTCGGTTCGCCGTTGATCGTAAGCGTGACCGGGTTCGTCTTGTTCTGGAGCAACCGGTAAGGATTATCGTTTCCTAAAAGCTCCTTACCGTCGATTTCGAGTACATAATCGCCGACGCTGACGTTCACGCCGATTTCCGTGAGCGGGGCACGGTACTTCGGCTCTTCGTTTTGTCCCTGGAAAATCTTGCTGATTTTGTACCGGTTTGCTTCGGTGTCCAGTTCAAATCTCGCACCCGGCAAACCGACCTTCGCGCGGTGGGGGACCGTGAAATCGCCCCCTTGAATATAAGCGTGACCGACGTTCAGCTCCGAGATCATTTCGCTGATGACGTAATTCAGGTCGCTCCGATGCGCAACATAAGGCAAAAGCGCACGATATTGATCGCAAATCGCTTTCCAATCGTATCCGTGCATGTTTTTGACGTAGAAGTAGTCACGAAATTTGCGGCAAACCTCGTTGAAGACTTCTTCCCATTCTTCGGCGGGAACACGGTCCACCGCCAAATCACTCGTCGAAAGTGTCAACGGCGTTTGTGTCCCTGCCGTAGCATTTGCACTGGCGTTTACGATTTTCAGTGAACCTTCGTCCGAGTAAATGATCTTGCTTCCGTCCGGCGAAAGAGCGTAAGAGCTGGAATTGTCCGCAAGCCGCGTTTCCTTCCGTTCCTTCAAATCAAACGCGCGAATCGACGGCTTTTCGTAAGAGTCCCGACCGTAGAATCCCGCTCCGGATTGGACGTAAAACAAAAATTGTTTCGACGCCGAGAGCCGACTGTAATTCTCGAAACTGATTGGAACGCGAACCACCCGCTGAGCAAGCCCGTCGAAATCGATTTGAATTTCTTTTTCTGCCGTCTGCCGACTGCCGTCTGCCGTCTTTTCGCCGTCTGCCGTCTTTACCTCCACTTCGTCGCTTTGCGGTCCGAACGGATTGGGAACATCCTTGCGAAGTGCAAGTGCGAATACGCCGATGTTACGGTTTCCGGCGTAGTTCCACTCGACGGAGCTGAACTGCGGTGCGTATTCATGTCGGGCCAAATAGTACAAATATTTTCCGTCCGGATCCCAGCACGGAGAGAAAATGTCCGTGTACTCGTCGGTAATTCGCTGGAGTTCCCGGGTTTTCACGTTCCAGACGTACAAAGAGCTAAACCCGCTCTCTTCGTTCAACGTGAGTGCGATGTACCGTCCGCAAGCCGACCAAGCGTAATCAAGCGAACCACCGTTGGTGTCTTGAACGACTTCTTGCGGAACTCCTTTTTCGTAGTTTTCAGAATCTTCCGAATCCTGTACGGGAACGACGTACAAACGATTTTCACTGGTTTTCAGGGCGACGAATTTTCCATCCGGCGACCAATTGAGATTCGTCAATCGAGCGGCAAAACAGTCCGTAAGCTGTATCGGAGCGGAATCTCCTTTTTGATCGACGAGGTAAACCTGATCTTCGCCGGTTTGATCGGAGAGAAACGCGATGGTACTTCCGTCGAACGACCAGACGGCTTCCCGGTCGTGTGCGCCGGAGGTTTGCGTCAGATTTCGGGCCGCTCCTTTTTCCGCCGGGACGGTAAACACGTCGCCTCGTGCAACGATTGCAGCTCGCTTTCCGCCGGGCGAAAGAGCGAACGACTCAATGTTTTTGCTCACGTCGTACCGGGATGCCCGCATGGAAAGACCGTCGTGCGGAACCTGGATCGGAATGTCGCGGATTTCTTCCGTCTCCGTGTTGAACAGTTTTAGCTCTCCGCCAAATTCGTAAACGATTTTCGAACGTCCGTCGGAGCCGGCCCAGCGAACATCCCAATCGGTCGAGTGTGTCAGCTTTTTGACCTCTTCCGTTTTCAGGTCGTATTTGTACAAATTAAGCGTTCCGCCGCGATCCGAGACGAAGTAAATGTTGTTTTCGCCGGTTTTCTTGTTTTTGATCCACATCGGATCCCGTTCCGTTCGAGGGCTGACGGCAATTTTTTTGAAATCGTGCGTTTTCAGATCGAATATTGCGAGATACTGTGCCCAACCTCCTTCGTACCGTTTCCAGGACCGGAAATCGCGGAACAGCGGCGAGTACACGATCTTCTTTCCGTCCGGCGAAAAGTCGCCCGCTCCGGCGGTCGGCATGGGAAGACGTTGCGGAAGTCCTCCTTCCAAAGGAACCGTGTAGAGCGCACCCAATTCCGTAACGCCGTTGGAATCCCGCATGGAGCGGAACAGGATTGATTTTCCGTCCGGCGTCCAGCCGTAGACGATATTATCGTAACCACGTCGGGGAGGGAATGGTCCTTGTGCCGGATAAAACGTCAATTGTTGCGGCGTTCCCCCTTCGGCGGGGATCACGTAAACCTGTTCGTCGCCGTCGTATTGACCGGTGAACGCGATCCATTTTCCGTCCGGCGAGTATTTCGGAAAGAGTTCCAAGCCGGGATGGGCCGTCAATCGGGTTGCGATTCCGCCTCGTGTTTTTACGGTCCAAAGGTCGCCGCCGTAAACGAACACGACGTCGTACCGATGCACATCGGGATAGCGGAGCAGTTTGGTATTCTTTCCTTCCGTTTGAGGAATCGGCGAAATAAACGGAACCTCCGGCTTAACCGGCGAAGTGGAAACAATTTCCTCCTCTGCCGTCTCCTCTTCCCCTCCTTCTGCCGTCTGCTGTCTGCCGTCTGCCGTCTGCTGTCTGCCGTCTGCCGTCTCCTCGGCCGTCTCTAATTGACTGCCGATAGCCGACAACTGATAGACGATTTTCAGTGTGGCAACAAAAATCGCTTTGCTTGTCGTGGTTGTTTCTGATTCCGCAAAGGACAATCCCGACAAGGTGGAAAACAGAACGGCGATAAAGGTGGTTCGCGTAAACAATCGGAACGACGGCATGAGTAGTTCTCCCAAAAATGGATCGGTACGGAATAAAACAGGATACTATACCACACGATTGCTTTACGGCAAATTAAAACGATTGCACAATTTTGATCAACCTGCAAAAATCAAAGGGATTATAACGGTTATGGCGGAAACGATTTTGTAATTCTCACATTTCTCCATTGCGAAAAGAGAAAAAAGGAAGTACAATTGGGGGCAGTTTGGGTTCATGTTTCTCGATTTTGTTTTCTTTATGGACACGTCCCATAACCCCAATCGAAGGATTTTTGAATCAAGCCTTGAAATCAAGTGCTTGTTCTTCTTCGGCTTGGCACTGACCGTCGTCATCGGTGCGAGCTTCCGGCTTTATTTTTACGTAACCGAAGCCCAAATCAAAGCGCAGAATCCGCAGACCGCCAATCTCCTGGTCGAGCAGGATATGATGCTCAAGCACTACGGTATGCTCAATTCCAAAGAGCGTAAGTTTGACGAGTACCTTTCCGATATGATGACCTCCATCATCGACGGATTGCGTCAGGAGAGTTTTCAAAGTCGGGTCATCCGTTCCCCTTATTACCACAACAACTATTGGAAGGCCGGTTCCGAGGAATCGATGAATCCGGCGAACGAATATGAACAAAAACTTCTTGACCGCTTTCTCGTGGTTCCGGAAGGTTTTCAACCAAACGGGAAATATGACAATGATTACGTTGATCGGATCGACAATCAAACGGAAGAGTACCACTACTACCGCCCGGTCCGCATGAACAGTATGAACTGCACGATCTGCCACAAAACGGAGGATTACGATGAACCCCGGCTGGGCGATTTGATTGCAATCGTTCACGTAACGATTCCGAAACCGCCCGCCCAAAACGCCGTCGCCAAAAATTGGGCCTGGCTTTTAAGCGTGTCGATTGTAACGGCGTTTCTTTCGCTCATTGCCGTTTACGCCGTCATTCGCTGGGTCATTATCAAGCCGCTTCGGAGCTTGCGCGACGTTTCTGAAGCGATCAGCCGCGGCGACGTTACGCTCCGGGCCGATTTGCACACCGGCGACGAATTCGAAACGCTCGGTGCCGCGTTCAACCGAATGCTCCGGCACCTCGTCTCCACGCAGGAAAAACTCAAAGGCGCGAATATCGAATTGGAATACAAAGTCGATCAGCTCGCAACCATTATGATGCAATTGCACGAAACGAACCGCATCAAGAGCGACTTTATGGCAACCATGTCCCATGAGCTGCGAACACCGCTTAACAGTATTCTCGGGTTCAGCGACGTGCTCGGTTCCATTTCCACGCTTGACGACAAACAGAAACGATACGTTGAAAACATCGGAAAATCCGGGCGTACGCTCCTGAACATGATTAACGATATTCTCGATATGGCGAAAATCGAAGCGGGACGAATGGACATTAAAATCCAAAAATTTCAAATCGAGCATATTATTGTGGCGCAAACAGACATGGCCCGGCCGCTTCTCGACAAAAAGAACATCGACATCGACATTGACATCGAACCGGGGCTGCCGCCGATGAGCCAGGATGCGTCCCGGATTCAGCAGATTCTCAACAATCTCCTTTCCAATGCGATCAAGTTTACTCCCGAAGGGGGCCGAATCAAAATTTCGGTACGGCAAACGGAGCTTTCGTTGCCGATCATTCATCATCCTGAAGAGGGAACGTCCCCCTCGTTGACGCTCCACCCCAAACCGGTTCCGTTTCTGGAACTGAAGGTGAGTGATACCGGCGTCGGTATTTCCGAGGACGATCAGCAGATCGTGTTCGAAAAATTCCGTCAGGCCCGAAGCATGAAAACCGGGGATAACACCATGAAGCGGGAGTATTCCGGTTCCGGACTCGGACTTTCCATCGTGAAAGAACTTTGCCGGATGCTGGAAGGGGAAATCGAATTGGAAAGCCGGCTCGGTCTGGGCAGTACCTTCACGATCCACTTGCCATGGAACCTTGACGCCAAGCCTCATTCGGAATCCGAAATGATGGCCGAAATTCAGCAATTTACGAAAACACGGATCAAAAGCGGTCCATAGTCGGCGATCAGGCTGCTGATCACCGACAACGGACAACGACGAAAATGTTTGAAAAAAGTTTCAAAAACAGAGTGATTTTACCGACGGCCGTCATCCTCGTCGTCTTAACGATTATTTTGACGGTTTATATCTTCACGATGTTCTTGTCTTACAGCAAGGCTCTTATCAAGGAAAGAGTTGCGATCAACACGAATTCTTTGAAGTTTCACATCGAAAACGGCAAAAAAAATTCCCAAATCGCGGCTCTTTCGGTGGCCGACCACCGCAATGTTGTTAAAGTCATCAAGGGCCGTAACCGGGAGGAAATTCTTCGGGTTCTTGCCCCTATGGTGGAATTGCATTTAGTCGATCATTTTACCATTACCGATGAAAATGGGATCGTTTTGGCAAGGACGCACGCCCCCGACAGCTTCGGGGATTCGCTTGTGAGCCAACGGAATATCAGGGAAGCGATGGAAGGTAAAACTTCCACCTATTTTGAAACCGGCACAGTCGCCAAGGTTGCCATTCGTACCGGGGCACCTGTTTATGCCGCCGACGGCACAATGATCGGTGTCGTCTCGGCAGGAATACGATATGACACCAACGAGGCGGTTGATCTGTTGAAAGAAAAACTCCACTCGGAGGTCACCATTTTTTTCGGCGATTCGAGAATTGTTACCACCGTTACCGATAAGGAGGGCCGGCGTATTACGGAAACGAAAATGGATCCGGCCGCCGCCAAAGCCGTCCTTGACGAGCGAAGCGAATACTACGGCACGGCGAACATCTTCAGCGTGGAATACAAAACGTATTACATGCCGCTCCTCAATGCGAATGACGAGGTTTTTGCCGTGTTTTGCGTCGGAACCCCGCTGTCGGAAATCCAAACGGAAGCGAAGGGTTTGATTCGAAATATCATTATCATCAGCCTCATCGGGTTGATTGCGGCCATCGTTGTTCTCCACTCGGTCATTTCGACCATCAGCGAGCCGATCATCCGGTTGTCCCGTGAAATGGACGATATTGCGGACGGTAATTTGAACGTGGTGATTGATGTCAAAAACAACAATGATGAGGTCGGACACGCCGGAAAGTCCCTGCAAAAAGTCGTCAATATCGTGCATAAACTGATCGATGGTATCAACGATGCCATTTCCGAACACGAAAAAGGCAATACGGACTATCGTTTTGACACCAACGCCTTTCACGGCGATTATCGGTTGCTGGCCGACCGTATTATGAGATTGTCAAGTTTGGGAATGGAAGACCCACTGACGGGAATCCCCAACAGACGCAGTTTCGACAGCCGGCTGAATCTGGAATGGCACCGTGCCATGAGAGAAAAGATGCCGATCAGCATTTTGATATTGGACGTGGACGAGTTCAAGGCCTACAATGATACCTACGGACACCAACAGGGGGACGTGGTGTTGCAAACGGTTGCCGATGCCTTGATGGTGCCGTTGAAACGCGGATTCGATTTTGCTGCACGATGGGGCGGCGAAGAATTTGTCGTCTTGCTGCCGAACACGGATTCCGCCGGGGCATTATGTGTCGCCGAAATGATTCGCCGCGAAGTCGGGAAGAGGGAAATTCCCTGTGTTCGCGGGGGAACCACCAAAAATGTTACAGTCAGCATTGGTGTCAATACGCAAATACCGTCGCCGAAACTTTCCATCGCCAACCTGGTTGCCCAGGCTGACGGGGCCTTGTACCAGGCGAAAAAAGCAGGCCGGAACAGAGTCTGCCTTCATTCCATCGACTTGACCGCTTCGAAGTATTGACGGATCACTTGTCGGTGTCTCAGCGGAATCGGCTCGAACTCCAAAGCGGTTTCCGCCGTCCGGAAAGATCGACGGTAAACGTCGACGTAAGGCCGCGTAACACCTTCTTCCGTCCCGTCAGGAGAGAAAATCGTCTCCACTTCCGACGGGCCCATGCCTTGACGACCGGAAATCCATTGCAATTGTCGGGTGGCGTCAATTTTCGTAACTGGGCCGGTCTGCGGATCGTCCGCTTCGCCGGTTCCCCAGGCTTGTCCCGGTGTGTGGCTCGGCCTGGTCCCCTGACCTCCGTTGAAAGCGGCGATGAGGTCCGCTTTTTGGTCTTCCAAAAGGGCGAGCTTGTTTTCCAGTTCACGACGGATTTTTTGGTGTTGATTCTCCGTTTGAATCACGGCGACAAGCTCGGCGGTCACTTCCTGAATCGCCTCAAGATTTCCGTGCAGTATTTCGTCGGCAAGCCGCTCCGTGAGCTGTGATAATTGCAATAAGTTTCGCCGACGGATTTTTTCGGCTACCTCCTGGAGCATCCGACTTGTAATCTCACGTTCCGGCAGAGCGAGGGCGTTCCATTCCAACGATTCGAGTTCCTTTGACGCTAAAGCAAGGTTGCCGGTTTGGAGTGTTTTTCCGGCGGCTTGCGTCGCTTTGAACGCCGAAAGAAGCGTTCCGATTTCCGCAAGTGAGGTCTCCATCGCTTCAGAAGACAACGCTTGTTTCTCCCAGAGGAGCGTTTGTTCCCTTTGCGAAAGTGCCGCAAGCGTTTCCCGAAAATCCGTACGAAATTCCGCTGGAATTTTATTCGAACTTTTACCGCTTGAAGCGACCAGAAGGCCGACCATAAACAGCAGGATCGAAAGCGTGCAAAACGGTCCAAAATATTTTGGCAACCGGACAGGCAAAACCTCGCGGGGATCAACCTGCCGGGCATGGGCGGCGGCGTCATGCAATTGAAGGCGTTCCATTGCCGTCGGTTCCGCTTGAGATAAAATCGACGCCGCCGTGAGCAATCGGTCTTTCAATCCGTAACGAAAATCCGCACACATCACCGGGTTATGGGAATCGCTTCGGACCAATCGCCGGAAAAACAGGCCGAGTGCCGAAACAAGGAACAGGAGAACAAGCACGGACGAAAAGCCGGGCATTCCGACGCCGTAGAGCAGAATTGCGAAAATCGCAAGAATTTCCAGAAAGATCACGCAGACCGTTATGGTATTGATTGCGTCCTGAAACCATTTTCTCGTTTTCAAACGGTTGAGCAAGGATCGGAGTTGATGAATTTCCTCGGACATCTTTAAAATTTAAAATTCAAACCATAAACAAATAGTGCCTCAAAACAGTAGAGGGCATAGGTAGGGATGTGGGATGAGCAGAAAGCAATTCTATGCCCTATGCCCCATGCCCTATGCCCTTAACTCCGTTTACACTTTGAGCACTATTTCTGCCGCATTAATTCTCTTTGCAGCAGATCGTCGATATGTTTTTCGTCCAAAAATTGTTCGGCGAGGAGAGTGGTGAACACCGCTCCATGACGGCGGCAGGCGAGGTTGTAGTTCTCCTGGTGTCTTGCGAGATTTCTGAGATACCGGTGCTTCGCCGCCGTGTCAATGTACGATTCGATCCATTGATTCGTTTCACTTTCGGTAAGCCTTAAATTGCCCAGGTCCGACGGATCGGCGTCTTCCCTTGCAAGGAGCTGCACCAAAATCGTTACCGCCGCTCCCTGGACCAGTTGCGAAACAAGCAGGGCCGGATCGGCCAGAAACAGGAAATCGCTTACGAAAATTCGGATGCCCCGCTTGCGCCAGTTCGGCGGATCAATTCCGATTGCGTCCGCCGGAGAATTCGGGGCGTCCAGCGTGAACGGGTCCCATTCCGTCGGAACCAAATGGGAGCGGCCCAGCTTGCGGCACCCGTGATCGGTGATGTAAACGTTGAACGAAAACCGAGACTCCGCCGTTGCCGAAGCGAAGAACCCGGTCAGGGCGTAAGTCGCGGCCCCTTTTTGCGTTTCCGGCAGGTCCATCGATCGGGACACGTCCAGCAGAAGTTCGACGTGCGGATTGACTTCTTCCCGATAGAGTTTCACGGAAAGCCGGTCGTTTCTCGCATAAGCGTTCCAGTCGATTCGCCGCAGATCGTCACCGGGCACGTATTCGCGGTGCTCCATAAACTCCAGCGACGTTCCGACATTACGGCTAAGCATTGTCCCAGACGATCCGAGTGGAATCGACGGCGGTTCGGAAAACGCGAACCGGCTTCCCCATTGGTATCCGAGCATCATTTGGTCGAGCATCGCCGCAACTCCGGGGATCAATTTAACTCAAATCGTAAACGAACGGGTACTCAAAACAGTCGAGGGCATCGGAGCAGTCCGTCGACAAGTTTACGATTTTTACTGATTTTACCGTCATTTCGCTTCGCTTCATTCCGGCTTTTATTGGGGGAGATGAATAAAAGCCGGAATGGAGCATCGCGAAATGACGGTCTCGATACAAACTTGTCGAC
>CAZNVM010000027.1:0-8218 GCA_964576215.1 uncultured Planctomycetaceae bacterium | reverse complement strand
ATGATGGTTTGTGAACAAAAAGGTGTCACGCTTTATGCTCCTTACCGGGAAAACACGCTTTCCCCTTCGGGGAAAAAGAAAGCGAACAAACGGTATTTCAAGAAGGAGGAGTTTCGGTGGAATGCCGAACGTCAAGAGTATCGTTGTCCTGGTGGTGAGGTCTTGGTTCGCAAATCACGGGAGTACCGGATGTTGACGGATGGGGATCGGCCTCGTATTTATCGTTATCGTTGTTCGCCGGAGTTGGGCCTTGCTTGCGAACGAAATTCCCTTTGCACGCCCAGCCCCCAAAAGGGGCGAAGCCTTCGCCGGAGTGAGCGGGAAGACCTGGTCGAATCTCTTCGGGCAAGGATGGAAAAACCGGAGTCCCAAGTAGCCGGGAGCGTGAGCGACCAGTTTAACGTTTATTTCAATCACGGTTGAAAATTCCCGCCATCACACACGCTTTGTCCTTAAAAACAAGGCATTTTGTTTTGACAGAACGGGAAGTTACAATAACCGTTCGCTTCCGCTCCCGGCTACTGTTTTCACACGGCCTGTCCGTACTTGCAACGGATTGAGTAATCGGTTAGAATCACCCGCCAAGTGTCTGGAAACGGGTAAATTGGACGTATTGGTTCATCATTCGTCACTCATCATTCGTTCATGCGTCCAATACGGTTTATTTTCGCTCTTCATAACCATCAGCCGGTCGGGAACTTCGATCACCTGTTCGAGCAGGCGTATCAGGAAAGTTACCTTCCGTTTCTTGACGTTTACAGCGAGTATCCCACCGTGAAGTTGACGCTGCACACCAGCGGCTGCCTGATGGAATGGCTGGACGCAAACCACCCGGAATATGTGGACCGGCTTGCCAGGCTCGTTCGCTTGGGCCGCGTCGAACTCATCGGCGGACCGTTTTACGAGCCGATCCTCGCAATGCTCCCTTCACGGGATCGAATCGGGCAAATCCAAAAATACTCCGAGTGGTTGGAAAACCGGCTCGGCGCAACTCCCTGCGGTCTTTGGACGCCGGAACGGGTTTGGGAGCAATCTTACGTCCGCGATTTGACCGAAGCGGCAATGCGGTACACGATTCTCGATGACACGCACTTCAAAAACGCCGGTTTGCCCGACCATGCACTTTGGAAACATTACTCGACCGAAGACGACGGCAGGACCATGTTCATCTTTCCCGGCAGTGAGCGGTTACGGTATTTGATCCCATTCCGAAACGTCGAGGAATCGATTGAATACTTTACCAGACAATCCGAGTTGAACGCCGACGCCGTGTTGGTTCACGCCGACGACGGAGAAAAATTCGGTTCCTGGCCGAACACTTCGGAAACCGTGTTCGGCAAACGCTGGTTGCACCGCTTTTTCCAGACACTTACCGACAACGCCGATTGGATTATCACAACGACGCCGAGCGAAGTGATCGAGCAAGTTGCGCCGCTGAGAACCGTCTACCTGCCGGACGGAAGTTATCGGGAAATGACCGAATGGGTGCTTTCCGCAGAAAACCAGAACGAACTTGCCCGATTGACGCAGGAATTCGGACAAAACGTCAATTGGCCGTCCGTTCGGCGTTTCATGCGGGGCGGGTTTTGGCGTAATTTCAAAGTCCGGTATCCGGAATCGAACGAAATGTACGCGAGGATGATGGAAGTCAGTGAAAGACAACAGGCGGTAGACGGCAGACGGCAGGACGTTTTATCGCACCTTTACCGTGCCCAGTGCAATTGCGGGTATTGGCATGGGGCGTTCGGGGGAGTTTATCTGCCGCATTTGCGAAATTCCGTCTATCGGGAACTGATTGAAGCGGAAAAAATTCTCGACCAGGCCGAAAGCGGAACGGAATCCTGGCCCCGGGGCGAAGTGAGCGATTTCAATTTCGATTCGCTCAGCGAGATTAAATTATCGAACGAAAATCTTGCCGTTTACGTTGCTCCGCACAACGGCGGGATGATGTACGAACTCGATTTGAAACCGATTGCGCACAATCTCCTCGCCACGATGAGCCGCCGTCCGGAATCGTACCACGAGTTGATCCGCCGTGCCGCCGCCGATCCCAACGCGGTGGACGTCAACGGCAATCACGTCGTCTTCAAGCAGGAAGGGTTGGAGCAACGAATTCTGTACGACTGGTATCAACGTAAAAGTTTGATTGACCTGTTTTACGACGCCGACGCAAACTTTGACGCCGTCCGATTCGGACATGTCGGGCAACACGGCTCGTTTGTCGCCGGGAATTACGAATCGGTGATCCGCAAAAAGCCGGGCCGGATTCAGATACTTCTCACTTGCGATGCAACCGCCTACGGCGTACCGATCCGGATTCAAAAGGGGATCACGCTCAGCGCAGGAAGCAACGAACTGGAAATCGCGTATCGGCTGGAAAACCTTCCGAAAGAGTACCGGATGCACTTTGCGATTGAATTGAATTTTGCCGGTCTGCCGGGCGGTGCGGATGATCGGTATTTCACACTGGAAACTCCCGGAAAAACTTCTTTGGAAACGAAACGGCTTGGCAATCTCAGCTCGAATCTGGACCTTTACGGAGCGAGAAACCTTTCGCTCACCGACGAATGGTTGGGCGTTAAGGTGGATTTTCGTTCTTCCCGAGCGACGGATATTTACGCGTTCCCGATTGAATCGGTCAACCAGTCGGAAGGGGGATTCGAGCGGGTTCACCAATCGGTCTGCGTTCAGCCGCACTGGATTTTGGAACCGGAACCGGACGGAAGCTGGTCCGTCGATTTCACGTTGGCGTTTGGGAAGGGAGAAGGGTGCACGCAAAAATAGTTGCGAATTTGGGTAAGGTCATCGATTTTGACGAAGAAAAAGAAAGGTAGCTGTAGCCGACAGGAACTTGGCACGTCCTACAACGACAAGACGTACTCCACGAGGTCGTCGATTTCCTGTTCGCTCAGTTTGGAAAAGCGACCGTCCTTATCGACGTGTTTTCCTTCGACGATCAGCTCTTTCATCGTGATATATCGCCCATCGTGCAGGTAAGGGGAAGTCCGCCAGATTTCCACGAGCGTCGGGGTATCAAAGTCGGACTGCGTATCCCTGTAATTCCGTGTGCCGACGTCGTGCATCTGCAAATCGGTAAACAACGGGGCCGGATGACAGTCGCTGCAACCGGTGCTCGCACTGTTGAAAAGAGCTTTACCCCGCTTTGCCGATTCGCTGAGTTGTCCGTCGACCAAATACGGACTCGGAACCGGCTGGAGCGATTTGAGGTAAGCGTCCATCGCTTCCGCTTCCTTTTCCGGACGCACGGCGAACAAGATCGATTTGATACCACTGCGAACGGCCGTTTCCGCATCTTTTCGTACACCGGAAATCATCGCAGGGGGCGTCTCGTGGGAAAGCACCATGCTTTTCGTGTTTTTCGGATTCCCGATCCCGTCGTTGAGCAAATCCCAGTTGAGACAATCCGCCCGACCGTCCGGATGACACGTTACGCAGCTTTGCCACTGTTCGTAACAGATCGTCGCGTCGTGAAACAATTGATTGCCGAAACGAATATCGGTCAACACCGGTTTCGGTCCCAGCCGGGCAATTCTCCGCTCGAAACGAATCCCTTTCATCAGATCGAGCGGCGTCATTTCTTCGAAAAGGAGCGGCAAATCCGGAGTATCGGCAAAAACGAGCGGTTCGTCCAAGCGGACCGGCTGCTCAACCGTTTTCGGGTCGAGCATGAAACCGCGAACCTGTTCAATCGGTTCAGTAAAGCAACAATCAATCCGCCCGATGGAATCTTCGTAATACGCCGTGAAATAAATCCGGTTTTCGTGGAGCGTAAGCTGCCGGACGCCGTACACGCCGACGGGAATCCGCATCCGAGTGGGAAGCGAATTGTCGCCGGTTCGGTAAAACGTCGTCGTCATGGCACCAAAACCGGGCCGACTCGAATGGGGACGCGCGTCGAGAATCTGAAAAATTTTCGGCAAATTCAGCAACGTGATCTCACACGATCCCGAATGAGCGACGGCAAGGAACTGCATGTCGGACGAACAGCGGATCCCCCAGGGATTTCCGGCACCACGTCCGAAGTCGTCGAGGTAAAACGTATCGGCGTACTGGTTGACTTCCATATCGATTGCCGCGACCATGTTTTCGACCATCCAGCCGCCGTCAACATGCGTCGGAACATTTTCGAAATGTCCGAGAATGCAGGTGAGAAACGCATACCGACCATCCGGCGTAATCACCACGTCGCGTCCATTGACAATTCCGTTGTGCAACCGCAGTTTTTTTACTTCTCCGCTCTCCGTGTCGTAGATGCGGACGGTCAGCGTGATCCCGGATTCCACCGCCTGGTCTTCCGGGTTTTGCGGAACGACAATCAACTTTTTCCCGTCGGGTGTTACGGCCAACGCGATGGGTTCCCGACCGAAAGGAAGGCGGCGAATCTCCCTACCGGCATCGAGATCGACGACGGAAACGTCGCCGCCGAAGCGATTGGCGACATAAGCGATCCCGCTCGGTTCGTAAACATCGACCGCAAACGGATAATATCCGACCGGAATTTCTTTGACGATTGTCAACGATTCACAATCGATAAGGAGAAGTTTTCCATCGCGTTCTCCACCGACGGCGACAAGCGATTTCCCGGCTTGGAGCAGTTTGATCCGTTCCGGTTTGATCGGTAACTCAAGCACCTGGGCCGGAGCGGATCCGTCGGTGCGCACTTGGCGCAACCGTGCTGCGTCGAATTCAGCGACGTACAGTAATTCGCCTGACGGATCGACCACAAGGTCGGACGGACCGAGATATTGTCCGGTATCGACGGGATATTCCAGCGTCTCTTCCGAAAAGACCGGCCCGATAAAAACTGCAACCGTAAGCAGGAAAACCGATAACCTCAAACGAAAAAATAAGGAATACATCGCAGGAAGTGGAAAGTGGAGAGTGGAGAGTGATTCGTTTTATACTCTTTTGTGGAAATGTGCAAGAGCAAAAAGGTTGAATTATGATCGCTACAATCGTTAAAATCGATTTTTTGTCTTGATTTGTTTCTTTATTTAATCGGTTATCATTTGACTTTTTTTCTTTTCAGTCCATGATTAAGGCAGAGGATTATCAGTATCCTTTGGCACCAGACAGGTGGTCTTTCGGATATTTGTTTGCATGAGGTTTTGATCGAAGAAAGGATCTCACCATGTTAGTACTTTCAAGGAAAAAAAATGAAAGTATCGTGATCAACGATTCCATCACTCTTGTCGTCGTCGAAATACGGGGCGACAAGGTTCGCTTGGGAATTGACGCTCCCAAGGACGTTAGCGTACATCGTAAGGAAATCTACGACGCGATTAAAAAGTCCCAACGGGCAGACAGTGAAGCAAGACGTTCGGAAGCGGTATTGTCGTAAATGAGAATCATCGGAATCGGAACGGATATTACGGAGTGTGCCAGAATCGAAAAAATGGTCCAGCGACATGGGGCGCACTTTCTTGGACATGTTTTTACAGACCGGGAAGCCGGTTACTGTTCTTCCAAAAAACGCTCCTCGGAGCATTATGCCGGTCGCTGGGCGGCGAAAGAAGCGGTCTTGAAAGCACTTGGAACCGGTTGGATCGGCGGTATTTCCTGGAAAGACGTTGAAGTGGTCAACGAAATCGGCGGCCGTCCGAGAATCGAGCTTTCCGGTGGTGCGCAAAAAACCGCAAACCGACTCGGAATTACGGAAATTCAGATTTCCATCTCTCATTGTACTTCCCATGCAATCGCGTTTGCAGTTGCGGTCGGTGGGGATTAGCACCCGGCAAACAGTTGTTCCTGAAGGTGTTTCATGGAAATCAGACCATAACACCGCTTATGGGAATTGACGACCATTCCGAACGATTCGCCAGACGCTTGGAACAGGTTGAGTGTTGTCAGGAGCGAATAATTATCGATGACTTCAATCAGTTTGCGAATCGGGAGTTTTTCCGCCGCCTGATAGACGGCCGCTTCCAAATCGGTGGTTTGAACGTACCCGGTGGGAACGAGATGAGCGCGGCTGGGGACCAAACCGTCCAGTGCATCCAGTCTGCCGAAAACGGGAACTTCGCACATGCGCAGGGAACGGGCAAGCGAAAGAACCGTCTGCGGTGTCATATCGGCCGTAATGAGCGGAAAATGATGAACCGGAACCATGATCGATTTCACGTTTTGATTCGAAACGGTGATGATTCCGTCAATGAGTTGCCGTTGCGTGTGACCGAGAACGCCGGATTCGTGTCCCTCGTCAAACGTTTTAACCAATTCCGACTTGACCAGGGAAAGCCGGGTCATTTCGTTGGAGCTTCCCAAAAGGCCCGCCAGAAAACGGTTGATGAGCCAAAGCAATCCACTCAGGGGCAGCAGTAGAATTGTCAGAAAAAACAGAAGCGGGCTACCGCGTTGCAGAAAGCGTTTCGGAGCAAAAAGACAAACGTACTTGGGAAACATTTCCCCGTAGATGAACAGGATCGGTGAAAGAAAAACCGTTACACAAATTTCCGTCGACACGGGCCCGACATTGCTGAACATTTCGTGGAAGAACAGCACGCCGGCCAAAGACAGGGAATAATTCGCCATATTGTTGGCAACCAGAATCGTCGCCACGAAAATTGAAGGGTGGTTCGTCAGCCAAAGCAAGGCTTTCGCTCGCAGACTTCCTCGCATGGCGTCCAATTTCAATTGAAGTCGGGGAGCGCGATAAAAACTGATCTCCATGCCGCCGCAAAACGCGCTGAGCGACAAACTGAAAAGACCGAGAAGTAAAGCGAATATCAACACGGAAGAAACGAAAACGGCTTTATTGGGGGAACGCAACGAAGTGAAGCGACCGAACCAATCCAACCGCCTCCAGCCGCCATTGTAGCCGATTATGACAGTTGTTACAGCCGGACCGCCCGCTCACTTGATTCACTCAAACCGTAAACGAACGGGTACTCAAAACAGTCGAGGGCATAGGGCATAGGGCATAGGAAAAAAGAGATTCTGCTGTCTGCCGTCTGCTGTCTTACTCCTATGCCCTATGCCCTTAAATTTCAACACTTTTTCCGGACTCATAACCAATCCGCTTACACTTCGAGAAAGATTATTTTTCTGCAAAATTAATCTTATCGATAAGCGGTACCGTTTTTCCTTCGGAGAGGTATCCGCTTATGGAGGTGAGGGCGTCGATGGTGTACTGGTACCTCAAATGACGGTCGTAATCGATGATCGCTTCCAGGTTTTCCCGATTCTGTTCCTTTGTGGCATTTCCAACAAACTTAATAATCTGCTCCCGGAGCTGTTGCGGATCGGGACCGAGGTGATTACTTCCAACCTGAATATCCGCGAGATGTCCGTTAACGTCGGCGACCAAGCGAACCCGAATCGGCTCCGCAGGGAGCGTTGTTACGGCAACAGCAGACATCGTACCGCCGGTCAGCGGCATTTTGATCCCAAAGTCCCCCTCCGGCGCAACGATTTTGAACGACACGACGAAAAACGTCAACAAGAGGAACACAATGTCGATCAACGGCGTCATCGGAAGCCGCTGCGTTTCAAGGTTCGTTGTTTTACGCGATTTTTTCATCTGAGTCGGTGGCTGTTGGCAGAAAAGTGGAATTGCATCATCTGCTATCTGCCGTCTGCTATCTGCTGTCTGCCGTCTGCTACTTGCTGTCTGAAATGGCTACCAGGCGAAAATTATCAAATCCCTGGTGTTTACACTCTTTGACCAAATCGAGAATGTCGCCGGTCAAGGCGCGGTTGTCGCCGCGAATGAACACCGTGATTTTGTCCAACGCGATTTTTTTGTAGGCGTACAAACGGCACTCACGCCCAAGCACAAGGGGAAAATCCGCAGGACTGTATTCTTTCCCGTTAAACAAGATCGTGCCGTTGGCCATGAGATGCAGACTCATCGGTTCCTCCGGCATCACTTTCGTCGGGATCGCCAGTTCGCTCCTCGGCAGTTTCACCCGCTCATCCTGCTCCGCATCCGAAAAATTCAGCACGAAAATGAAAAACGACATCAACAAGAACACCATGTCGATCATGGGTGTCATGTCCAAATCGCGAACCTCCATCGAGCGGCGAATCTTCATGGTTAATTACGAATTACGAATTACGTAACATTTCAGCCGAATATTTACTCGCATTTTTTACACTAATTTACACAAATTGTGCAATATAGGTAGCGAAAAATGGCGGTTGTGCGGCAATTGGGCACTTTGTAAAATTGCCCAATTTAAATTTAAAAATTCGGCTG
>CAZNVM010000026.1:0-4266 GCA_964576215.1 uncultured Planctomycetaceae bacterium | reverse complement strand
AAATATCGACCAATCCATTGATATGCTGTCCTTCGATTTGCGTCATGGGGGGACTCCGTGATGAATGGGGATTGTTGCAAAAACATCTCATCACTGAATTGTAACGGATTAGAACGATTGCGCAATATACCCAAATACGCGCGCTGGCCCTGGGGAACGCCCCAAACTTCCCGGCGATATTGTACGGGAACTCCGACACCTTTTGATAACCGGTAACACCAAAAGTCTGACGGAACTTTTCCGTTATCTTGAGCAGTTCGACGGTGATCGCGATTTTCATCGGAACGTCGAGGGGCTGTTCGCCGACCATAACGAATTCAACTGGCTCCGTGAAGCCAATATGGAATTTCGGTGCTTGGTGCTTCAGTATTTGTTGCGCCGCGCTATCTCACTCCTGGAATGGAATCTCACGGAAATCTGGAGCGTTCTCCTTGAAACCGGGGCGGACCCGAAATGTGACCCGGTTACATTGGTCCTGATTCTTGATTACGCCCTTTGCTGCGGTAAACTCGACGATCCCGACCTGTTACGTTTTTCAAGTCCGCCGGCCGCCTCGCTTTGCAGTGCGCATAAGGCATTCATCAACGGTCGTTACCAGGAAGCCGCCGAGCAGTACCGGCTTGTCGTGAAGTCGCTCGGTAATTTGAAGTCGGTCAAAAACGCGGTGCTCCCGTTTTTGTCCGGTATTTTCCACGCCCTTGCCGAACTCAAGGTTGGAAACCGCACCACTGTCCAGGAAAGTGCCAAGTACGCCGTCGCCAATGCCGATCGTGTCGGTCGTGGTGTTACAATCGCATTTCCGATGTACATGGAAGGGTGCTGGAATCTGATCGAAACAATCGCGCAACGATTGCTTGGCAAATCACCGCCCCAACTTCAGATCAACACGACAGCTCAGGCCGCCAAGCGACCTGTGTGGCTTTCGCTCCTGCTCTCGGCTTACGAAAGCGTGTGGTTTCAGCAACAACCGGTACAGGCGGTGGAACAAATCATCACAAAGATTAGCTCCGGTTTTCCCTGGGTTGCAGCAGAAGTCGCCGAAGTTTGCGATGCGCTCGGTATCGACAAACCAGCCGTCACTCCTTATTTGAAAATGGCAACGGAATATCGTGGGCAAACGAAAACGGTCCCGCTTTGCGATTTGTTTACCGCAAGGGAGAATTGGGAACTTTGGCTCGAATCGCTACAAACTCTGGCCAATGAAACGCCGAAAACCTCCAAAAAGAAAACGGTAACAAAAAAAGAGCAACCCAAGGCACGCTTGATTTGGCGAGTTGAAGAGGAGTATGCCGGGCACCTGGACTTTACCCCTTGCGAACAAAAATGGTTGCCCAAGTCAAACTCCTGGACGGAAGGAAAAGAGATGTCAATGTCCCGCTTGTTCAAGTCGCAAAACAAACTCGACTACCTCTCGGATCAGGACAAGGAAATTTGTTCAAAAATTCGAGTGAAAACCAATCGCGGGTATTATAGTAGTGGAACCGATTATTCGTTCAAGGACGAAATTGCATTGGATTTCGTCGGACATCCGCTTCTTTTTACCATGCCGGACAAAAAAACGAAGAATTTGGTGCGTGTCGAATTGGTCCAGGCCCGGCCGGAAATTTCGATGGAAGAAAAGGATGGAAAACTCCACGTCGCTTTTTCGCCGCCGCTGGTTGTGCACAAAAACGTTTTTCATCATGGGGCGTATGGTCAGTACGGAAATCCTGACGATTCCACCAAGGACTTTTTTACACTCAAGGAATCGCCGACCCGCTATAAGGTCGTTAAGCTCACGAAAACCGAGATGCAAATTCGTACAATTCTCGGCGAAAATGGTCGCGTGTTTCCGAAAAAGGCACAAGGTCCGTTGGCAACGCTCCTTGGAAAACTGGCAGGCGAGATGAGTGTCAAAACCGACGCCAATGTGGAGTTTGCCGACATTCCGACCGTTCCCGCCGATTCAAAAATGTACATTTACATTGCCCCGAACGGTGAAGGACTCCAGGCGGACTTTTTCGTACGTCCTTTGGGAGCGGACAGTCCGGCGCACCGGCCCGGTACCGGGGCGGAACGGATTCTCGGCGAAGTCGACGGCAAAAACCTCCAAACGGTACGAAACCTCACGGAGGAAAAGAATCTTCGTGACACCATCATCGCTTTGTTTCCTGCATTTCAACATGGTGTCGCCCAATCGAAAGACCAGTATGTTTTCGAATCCCCCGGTGATGCCCTTGCGCTCCTTGCCGAACTGAAGGACGGTGCTTGCGAGAAAAAGAACGCTCTGGATTATGAGGTTTTCTGGCCTTACGGCGAAAAGCTCTCCGTGACTTCGACCGCTTCGTTCGGTCATTTCAACCTGTCGTTCGCGCCGTTGGAAGACTGGCTTTCCGCAAGCGGCACACTCAAAGTCGATGGCGATGTTTTTGAGTTACAAAAACTGCTGGAACTGCTTGATGAGGATTCCGAAAGCCGTTTCATCAAATTGTCGGATCAAAAATTTCTCGCCTTGACGAACGAGTTCCGAAAACGGCTTGGTGAACTCAAGCGGCTCTCGCAGGTCAAGGGAAAAACCGTACAATTACATCCGCTTGCCGCAGCCGGAATGGAAGATTTTTTTGACGCGATTCCGACGCTTCAAAAGAACGTTGTCTGGAACGACGTGAAAAAGCGAATTGAGACCGCCCGGAATTTCAAGGCACCGTTCCCGAAAGGGTTCGTCGGCGACCTGCGGGACTATCAACAGGATGGATACGATTGGTTGGCCCGAAACGCAAAATGGGGCGTCGGTTGCTGTCTCGCCGACGACATGGGACTCGGCAAAACGATTCAGGCCCTTGTGCTACTTTTGCTCAGGGCCGATCAAGGACCGGCTCTGGTTGTTGCTCCGACTTCCGTCTGCTTCAATTGGGAACGTGAGGCGACACAATTCGCTCCGACGCTGAAAATCAAGCGTATCCAGTCGATCATGACCGGCGCAGGTTTGTCAAAAAAAGAACGCGATCACCTCATCGCCTCCGCGAAAAAACGGGAGGTGCTTATTACGAGTTATACATTATTGCAACAGGAAATCGACCTGTTTGCGAAGAAAAAATACGCAACGGTTATTCTCGACGAAGCGCAGGCAATCAAAAACCCTGAATCGAACCGGGCGAAAGCGGCGTCAATGCTCCAGGCGGATTTTCGGCTCGCCATGACGGGTACACCGATTGAAAATCGTCTCTCGGAACTCTGGAGTCTGTTTCGCTTTCTGAATCCCGGCCTGTTCGGTTCACAAAAATCGTTCGAAGATCGATTTGCGGTTCCAATCCAGCGAGACGGTTCGGCTTCGGCCAGGAGTACACTCAGGCGGCTTGTACATCCGTTCATTCTGCGACGCACAAAGTCGCAGGTGCTTGAGGAACTCCCTGCCAGGACGGAAATTGTACGGGAAATCGAACTGTCGAAAGAGGAAGCAACCTTGTACGAGGCGACAAGACTCAATGCACTTAAGGAACTCCAGAACATCAAGGACAAAAATTCCGGACCGGGCCGATTGCAGATTTTGGCCGCACTCACCCGACTGCGACAGCTTTGTTGCAATCCCAAATTGGTGTTACCCGGCAGCAAAATCGAAAGCTCGAAGCTCGAGGCGTTCCGTGAAATTATGGAGGAACTGAAGGAGAACCGGCACAAGGTTCTCGTGTTTAGCCAATTTGTGAAACACCTGGAAATCCTGAGGACGGAGCTAGATGACATGGGAATAACGTACCAGTATTTGGATGGTTCTACGCCGGTTCGAGAGCGTCAAAAGCGAGTGGACGCCTTTCAATCCGGAGAGTCGGACGCTTTTCTCATCAGCATCAAGGCAGGCGGCAGCGGCTTGAATTTGACGGCGGCGGATTACGTGATTCACACGGACCCGTGGTGGAATCCGGCGGTCGAGGATCAAGCGACGGACCGGGCACACCGAATCGGCCAAACGCGACCGGTTACGGTTTACCGTTTGATTACGCAGGGGACAATTGAGGAAAAAATCGTACGTTTACACCATGAAAAGCGGGACATCGCGGACAAACTGCTCGAAGGAACGGATCAGGCATCAAAACTCTCGGCGGAAGAGCTGATCGAAATATTGCGTTCGTGATATGTACTACTAATCCTTAATTTGACTGTATATTTTAAATTCGTCGATGTAAGATGTTTTGTACACGTCGTTTATAGTTTTTTCGATGAAAGTGTTTTGCGGTCATGTTTCGTTGCATCCAACGGGTGGCGGTTTTCGCAACAACTTCCGGAGTGAAG
>CAZNVM010000025.1:0-1924 GCA_964576215.1 uncultured Planctomycetaceae bacterium | reverse complement strand
TAACAGTCACCAAGTGAAGCGGCGGAGACCGCCAGCCCCTGCTCGGAGGTGGTCGATGCAAGTTCATCACGCTGGAACAGTAATGAGAAGTAATCACAAAAGTAGGATTGCGAATCATAATACCCGTCAAACAGTGTCTTTTTGTGGACCGGCAACCCCAGCTTCCCTTCCAGGAACCGAACCGCTTCCTGGAGGAGATCGCCGTTCCAATTATCGGAGACGATCCCTGGTTCCAGCACGTAGCGGCTGATATGGCATAGCAGGGCAACAAAACATTTGAGGTAGACATCCGGCAGACCGGATCACCGCAGGGTGGCGTCATTTCGCCACTCCTGGCAAATATCTACCTCCACTATGTTTTGGATGAATGGTTTGAACAAACGGTCAAGCCGCTGATGCGCGGAAAATGTCGTTTGATTCGGTTTTCGAAGGACTGGGACATTCAGGACAAGGTCCAAAAGGTAACTCCAGATCGACCTTCCGGCGACGGCTTCCACCACGCCGCCGGTTCCGGCATGGACAACGCCACTGAAATACAACACGCCGCCGATCAGCAGTATAATCGTAACGATTTTTGCGGTGATCCTTGCTCGACCTCCGGCGACGTACATGACGCCCAAAGTCAACGTCGCAATCACGCCGCCCAGCACACGCCAGTTGATTGCTCGCTTCTGAACTACCGAGTCGCAATTCTGCACGATAATCGGCGGACCAACTGCAACGGCGACCGCTCCGTCCACGAACACTTCCGGGCAACTTGCCGCCGTGACGAGAAGGGTGCCGGTGGTGATGGCGACTTTGTTACGCCAGAAGAAGCTGGTCGCCTCTTCGCCGAGTTTGATGAGACGCGACATTCGACTTGACGCCTCGGTCGTTGCAACATTACTGACCACGAATATTGCTACAATAAATATCAAAAGTAACCTTCTCACGATTCCTCCCTTCTGTTAGAGTTACTGCTACAAAAACCAGAATGCTCGCAAAGCGAACAGTTCCACGAAGGCCGATAGTTGAAAACGCCTCGGTCGAGCGACTCCAAGTATTCTCGCACGATATTGAAAAAGCGTTTGAAATGCTCGTCGCTTCTTGCCGGGAACCGATGCGTTACGATTTTCGGCGTCTTCGTCTTCACGAGTTGCCGGACTTGTAACTCCGATTCGTCGTAGCCGTAGAAAGCCCGGACGAGATAGGCGTAAGCGGTCAATTGCAATTCGTGCTGGAGACTGCAATGCGAGGCCGAGGCCGCCGTTTTGAAATCGACAATGATCGGGCCGTCCTCGCCGTCAAGCACGAGGTCAATGACACCAAGCAGCGGCAGCCCGATGTCCTCGCCGGTGGTCGGATCGTACAATCCTGCCTCGAATTTTCGTTCGACAATGAGCGGTTTTTCCTCGGCGATGTTGATCTCCGCAAGGTATGTCACCACCAGATCAACAAGCTGATTCCGACATTTTTCTTCATGAGAAAAATCGTCAAAGTCGCACGGCTCATGCTCCATGACCCGGTGCCACGCCGATTCGACAAATGCCGGAACGTCGTGCGGCGTCATGTACGATCCGACCATTGCGCAACGATAAACTGCGTCCAAAACCTCGTGAACGACCTTGCCGACAAACAGACTCGGCGACGGTGGTGTTACCGCACCGTCGATGTATCGCCGCCGGAACGCAAGCGGGCATTTTAGCCACAAATTAAGCCGCGACGGAGAAACGTAATCCCAAATCTGCGGCTCCTCCATCTGCGTTTCGCTCAGGAATTCCAGGAGTGAAAGCGTCATGTCAGGCCAGGGCCAGCGCGCGTATTTGGGGTATTTGGGTATATTGCGCAATCGTTCTAATCCGTTACAATTCAGTGATGAGATGTTTTTGCAACAATCCCCATTCATCACGGAGTCCCCCCATGACGCAAATCGAAGGACAGCATA
>CAZNVM010000024.1:0-6906 GCA_964576215.1 uncultured Planctomycetaceae bacterium | reverse complement strand
CTTCACTCCGGAAGTTGTTGCGAAAACCGCCACCCGTTGGATGCAACGAAACATGACCGCAAAACACTTTCATCGAAAAAACTATAAACGACGTGTACAAAACATCTTACATCGACGAATTTAAAATATACAGTCAAATTAGTAGACCTGTTCTCTAACTCCCGACCACCGGGAATGGTGAACTTTTGAACTTGCCTTATTTTAGGGGATTGTTTATTGTCCGTCAAGATTGAAGCTGATTCTCAAAGCCCCAGCAAGTCCGTGAGGAATGGCAGCCGGGAGCGGAACGAAGTGAAGCGACCGGACCGAATCGTGGAGAAATTCGGTCACTGCGTTCCGCTCCCGGCTACCTTGTTATTGGCGAACTTCTTGTTCTCGGCCTGCCCGAAGCCCGACGGCAAGCAACAAATGAGAAATGAGAGCCGGGGACTGTGTCCCCGGACATCAAACCACTTCTCATTTCCGTCGACGAACAACGAAACCAGCACCGATTGCGCCGAGGCCAAGGGTCAGCAGCGTCGCCGGTTCCGGCGTGCCTGTAACCGGAGGTTGTTCCACGTAGGGACGTGTGAATACCAAGGACCAGGTACCGGGGTGCCCCATGAATGAGGGCCGCTGTTCGGTAACGCGATATTCCCAGCCGGCATCCATCCCTGCTTCAATCCCGATAAGATTAAATTCGCAGAGAGAAAAGGACATTTCATTAACGGTATAAGAAACCATATCCAGCGTAAGATACTCCGTGTCACCGCGAACAGAAGTATCCCAAGTGTTCCAGCCGTCGAATGCTGAAAAGTCGCATGTGATCATCCCACCGGTAATCGACACGCCGCCATCCACAAACAGCCCGAAGGACTCGGTAATGCTGGAATACGCGAGCGTCAACAATCCGTCCACGGTGAGGTTGCCAAGTACAGTCGCTCCACTGGCATACATGGTGCCATTGTCAAGAATTTGTATCCCATTGGCGGCGGATGCAAAAGCTCCGTCCTCCAAACGCAGTTCACCGAACTCCCCGGGAAGGAACTTTGCGTAAGCATTGCCGACGACAATCGATGCCGCAGACTCAAGCGAGGAATTTTTTCCATTTACGACGATCTGTCCGTTTTGTCCCACACGGACATTGGAGTAGTTACCAACTGCGACCTTCGCACCACCCGAAATATTTAATCCACCAGTATCGTCAACGCCGCCTCCTGCAAAGGTTCCGATTTGCAAACCGTTTCTCATTTCAAGTATTGTTCCAGCACCCGAAATATTGGCTTGGGCGATGTGTCCCAAGGAACGCTCCGCCATGAGTTGCAAATAACCGGTACCATACGCGGTTGCACCATCTGTCAAATTGAACGTCCCGTTCCACACTGGCGCACTCATGAATTCCAGCCGCGACCCGATACCGTCAACTGTCAGGGTACCCGTTTCTCCGTACGACGAACCGATGGACAATTGTGTACAATATAACAGTTGACCGCCGTTCGTTACCGAGACATTTGCACCATCAGTCCCGGAAACCGCCAGGTTGCCATTGACCGCCAGTGAATTTCCGGTACCATCAATCCTTACATCACCTTGATTTGCATAAAAGCCAGTGAAGCTGTTCTGCCCACGAAGCTCAAGTGTGCCAGTACCCCACTTCTCGACCCAATTACCTCTCACATGATTCGTTACACTCCCCGTGTCATTGTCATTGACGATCAATGCCGTGGCCCAATTTGTGGGATAACTTTGTAAGTTGGGGGACCAGCTTTGCGTGGATTCGTCCCAAGTGTGCCTGAATTGGACTTGTGCGGAAACAGGCAAGGTCAAGAAAAGCAGGACATTACAAGCCACTCCCATGGAGAGGCACGTGTTCCATTGTTTCATTTTACATTCCCTTTCTATTAACTTAACTCGAATTGAAATGTTCCCTGTTTGTCGGGAACAGAGAACCGCTCAACAACACGCCCGACTCTTCCATTGTACGCAGATATTCCCCTTGTGTCAAGAAATTTTTCTCGAAATCGGTCGTTTTTTACGCGAGTGCTTGTTTATCGGAAAAATATGGTGAAAATAAAGGGTGTAGCCGCTTGAACTCGTCAACGAACCACCCCCAATCAGAGCCGCGCACGGAGCAAGCGGTTTTCACGTTACCACCGGGGTTACCGCTTACTGCGTGCGCGGCTCTGATTGTGCGTGGCTCTGATTGTGCTTTCCATTTTTCATTAATTTCATTTCTCATTTTCAAGATGTTTCTTTCCATAGGTGAAGTTCTTTGGGATCTGCTTCCAAGCGGCGCGAAGCCGGGTGGGGCACCGGTAAATTTTGCGTACCACGCTCAGGTGCTCGGAGCGAAAGCGGCGTTTGTGTCCGCCGTTGGCACTGATTCACTGGGAGACGATCTGCTCGCGTTTTTTCGCACCATCGGTTTGTCCGTCGAATTGGTTCAGCGAATCAACGGCTCTCCGACGGGAACGGTCGGCGTCGAACTTGGCCCCGACGGGCAACCGAAATTCACGATCCATGAAAACACCGCCTGGGATCGGATCGTCTGCACTCCCGAGGCGTTGGATTACGTCCGAAAATCGGATGTCGTTTGTTTCGGCAGCCTTGCCAGCCGTAGTGATACCACACGCAATACGGTCCAAACACTCCTTGACCATTGCCGGGATGAAACGCTCAAAGTTTTGGATTTGAATCTTCGTCCTCCGTTTGTCGAAAAGCGAATTCTCGAAAATCTGCTTTCTCGTGCGAATGTTCTCAAACTTAACGACGAGGAAATCACGGTTCTTGCAGACATGTTCGGTTGTCCCTCGGCGGAGATGATTGGACAAACGAAATGGTTCCTCGAACGATACGCCTTCCGTTTCCTGATCCTGACTCGTGGTGCCAAAGGGAGCGTGTTGCTCAAAAACACGCTCGAAATCGCGGAGCATCCCGGCTTTGCGCTGGCCCCGGCGGAAATCGGAGACACGGTCGGGGCCGGCGACGGTTTTACGGCGGCGGCGATTCTCGGTTATCTCGCCGGCTGGCCGCTCGACAAGATCAACGAGACCGCCAACGCTTATGCCGCTTTTATTTGTACGCAAGTCGGCGCAACACCGGAGATTCCCGAGCGATTCCGATTGTTGAACTTCACTCGGCCACGGCAATAGAACCGTGCCTTTCATTTCCGAAAATGACGGTCAGTCGGACAGACCAATTTTGAATTTTTCGAAAATCAATCCGCCGATGGTTTCGTAGAGTACGCCGATCGTGGACTTGTCGATCATGCACATACAGGAATATCCCCAGCTGTTCGGAGCATAAAAAAGTTCTTTACACGTCCAGGTATTCCCCTCGTCCCCGCTGAGTTGAAGGGACGAATTAACGCGACCGGTTGCGGAGTTTGGATTGAAAAAGGCGATCAGGTCGCAGTCGTTTCCGTCTTTCGTGGAAGCGACCCGCAAAAGGCTTGCCTGACAAACCGGGTCCGGCAGAATTTTGTTGCTCGTCGGGTGTTCTTCCCATGTTTCACCGAGATCACGGGTGATAAACATGGCACGAGTTCCGACTTTTCGTTCGTCACGGACCGCCAGGAGCAGAGAACCGTCGTTCAATTCGACGACCTGGGCTTCGGTCGTTTTCGGTCGGACGCCGTTCCCCAATGTCCAGGTTTTACCGTTGTCTTTGCTCCAAAAGATCGTCGCATGGCAACCGGAAACAAACCGGTCGTAGGAGCCGTGGAGCGTTTCAATTGTTTCTGCGCCCTTGTGAAACTGGGCGGCGAACACCAGGGTTCCATCACGCATTGTGATACCGCAGCCCGGTCCGTCAAAGAACGTTTTGAGCAGGGGATCGGGCAGATTCGCGGCAAGCGGTGCCGTCAAGTTGATCGGTTCCGACCAGGTTCGCCCGTCGTCGTCGCTGTAAACGGCAAGGAGCTGACCGGAGGTGCCGGGTTTGAGACCGGGACTCGAATTGTAGTACGTAATTCCCAGGTGTGCCCAAAGAGCGGCAACCCAAATTCGGCCTGTTTTGCAGTCCACCAAAATTGCCGGATCGCCGACCCCTTCCTTCTCGTCGTGCCCGCCCATGTCCATGATGGTTTTCATCGGTTCCCAAGTTTGGCCGCCGTCCACGCTACGACTCATTCCGATGTCAATGTCGCCCGGCAAATCGCTGCCGCTTTTGTGCCGAAGATCGTAAACCGCGAGGAGCGTTCCCTCGTTCGTCGCTACCAATCCTGGAATTCGGTAGAATGCGACTCCTGCATCGCCCGGTTTTACCAGGTAGTATCCAATCCGGCGTTTCGGTGAAACCGGCAGGGAACCCACGTCCGGCGTAAACGATTGATCGGCGACGACAATTTCGGAAATCCAAGCGGTGAGATGTGCTCCGACCGTTGCCGTTGGTTTTGCCGTTGCGTGGAGCCGAAGTACGTTTTTGCCTGAGTTGGCCGGTTTTTTCAACGAAAGGACGTTTTCTCCTTCCGCAGGAGCCCATTGAACAAGCGTGTCGTTGCCGTTTTGAATTTGCATTGATGCCAGTTGTTCGCTTCCCCGGATTTCGACCTTGATTCGATCAATGGAAACGGGATTCTCGTTTCCTTCGGTTTCGAACACCGTTTGGAAAATCGCCTCGTTTCCGCCGCGAACGCAGACCGGAACCGCAATTGGTCGGGTCTCTTCCGGAATAAAACGGAGCAATTTCATCGGTTCCGCTCTCGTTTCCGAAAAAACGTGTGCGAACAAGAGCAGATTCAAAAGGACAACGACGACGATTTGTTTGTATCTCAAAGTGTAAACGGATTGGTTATGAGGCCGGAAAAAGTGTTGAAATTTAAGGGCATCGGGAATCGGGAATAGATTCGTAATTCGTAATTCGTAATTCGTAATTCGTAATTCGTAATTCCAAAAGGGGAGGGCAGGGGGGGGGGTAACGCTACAACACCGGGATTCGTAGCACCGTAACGCTCATCGGTGAGACCTTGACCTTTCCGCTCTTGATGTTGATTTTGGACTCAACAATATCGATCTTCTGCGTTGCTCCGGGATCGTTATGAGCCATCGGGTCGTCGTTCGCGATTTCGAACTTTTGGGCGGTCGTTCCCAATTTGACACCAGCGGCGTCAAACGAGAAATCAACTGCCTTGCCGGTCGGGTTGACGATACCGAGCGTCAACGTCTTGCGGTCCGTCGTGAGTGCCGCCATGACGTCGAACGGCTTGTCCGCTTCCGTTTGCAACGGGATCGCGCCGAAGTGATTTCGGTACAATTTCAACGCAAGTCCGGTCGTTTCAAATTGGGCGTTTGTCTTGTTCGTCTTGATGCAACCGAGGACATTGAGCGTTTGGGCGTAGTTGGCCATCTCGAAAATGTCGCTGTTACGGAAATACTCGTGCAGCCCGGCGGCGATTCCGAGTCCGTCCTTTTGAAAATAGCGTACGCCGTAGTCGCCGAAGACATGCTCGCCGTACCAGTAGTTCCACTCGTCCAAGGCGATGCGGATGTCCTTGTCTTTGAGTTCCGGGAACTCTTTGCGGTATTTGCGGTGGGCGTCGGCGATCTGTTTGACGGCTTGCGGGATGAGCGCGACATGTTCGATCACGTCGTCCTTGTTCGGCATATAAAAATGTTCGCTCATCAAATCCATGTGGTCGGCGCATTTTCGCAGGATCACATCGTCCCAGGGACCGACGTTTCCGACGGCGATCAGTTTGATTTTCGGATCAAATTTCCGGAAGGCGTCAACGAACCGGTTGTTTTTCTCCGCGTATTGTTCGACCGGTATATGTCCGATCTGCCAATCGCCGTACATTTCGTTGCCGATTCCCCAGTAGACGACGTTGTACGGTTCCGCATGGCCGTTTTTTGCACGTAATTTTCCCGGTTCGGTGTCAAGCGATCCGTTTGCGTATTGCAGTTCGGCCAAAGCGTCCGCCACCTCGCCAGCCCCGGTGTTGACGGCGATGTAAGGGAGCGTGCCGAGTTCCTTGCAGAACACCATAAACTCGTCCAGCCCGAAATCGTTCTGTTCGACGCCAGGCCAAGCCGGATTTTTGCGAGGCGGACGGCGGTCACGGTCGCCGATCCCGTCACGCCAATCGTAGCCGCTCACAAAATTTCCGCCCGGCCAACGGTAGATCGGGGAATCCAATTCCTTCAGTAGCTTCATGGTGTCAGCCCGCATCCCGTTGATGTTGTCGGCAGGCATGAGGGAAGCGGTGCCGACAAAATAGGAGCCGGTTCCATAAGCGGCAATTTCAATTTCGAGATTTTCGTAATCGACCGGTGAGGTGAACTCGAATTCGATTTTGTAATACTCGCCGATTTTCACGGGAAACTGGAATTGCGTGAACTCTTCGTGGACGGTGCTCCAGTGGAAGTGAACTTCGACTTTTTCGATTTCCCCGGTCGCTTTGACCCAGGCGTAACCGTTGTATTTACGGTCTTTTTGAATCGCAAGGTTCTTTTGCGCAACGCCAATCCACCGGGCCTGTGTATCGGCAATCGATTCCGGCGTATGAGCACCGACGAACGGGGCGTCGGTGTTCATGTTGATCTTGCAACCGTAGATCGCGTACCAAGGGGATTCCTCATTGCCGACGGGGTAAAAGAATTTCCGGTCGCCAAGCATCTCGGCCCAGACGCCGCCGTCGATGCAACGGCCCAGGTGCTCGATGAATTGCCCGTAAATCAAGGGGGAAATCGGCTCCCCTTGTTTAGCGGCGTTGATTTTGACGACCGATTGGGCCTGAGCGAGCATTGCGCTGAGCGCGAAGACGATAACAATAAACGTACAAAGCAGTTTTTTTGAGTTCATGGGTGTTAATTGCGAATTACGAATTACGAATTACGAGAGATTCATTTTAGCCGGTACTCCGCGCTTGGGAAAGGGCAGGGGGGGGGGGGGGGGGTGTAGCAACAGGTAATTGTATAAGCAGTACAG
>CAZNVM010000023.1:0-25416 GCA_964576215.1 uncultured Planctomycetaceae bacterium | reverse complement strand
CGAAATGCTGGCGTTTGTCGATTCGCCCCGGCTGAAATTGAACCTGGACACCGGAAATTCGTTCATTTCCGGCGGCGACCCGACCGAGTTTGCCCGACGCTTTGCAAAAAAGGTGTCCCACGTTCACGTCAAGGATGTTTCGCAGGAACTCGCCGACGCAATGCGGGGAAACGATACCGGGATCGCGCTTTCGCACAGTGCCATCGGCGACGGTGTCAACGCGGAAAACATCGAAAACGTATTCAAAATCCTGCATGAAAACGGCTTCGACGGCCCCCTGAGCATGGAATGTGAAGGTCAGGGCGGAAAGCTCATCGAAAAATCGCTTGCCTGGATACGCCGAACGCTCCAGAAACTTGGTATCCCGGAGGAAAAATGAAATCCCATGAACAGGCCCCGGGTACGACCGTTTTCGTCCTGCTCGGGGCGATTTCTCTTTCGCACGCCTTCAACGACCTGTTTCAGTCGCTGATTCCGGCACTCTATCCGCTCCTCAAAGAATCGCTGACGTTGACATACGCACAAATCGGTTTGATTACGTTCACGTTTCAGCTCTTCTCGTCGGTTTTTCAACCGGTTGTCGGCTGGTTCACCGATAAACGACCACAGCCGTATTCCCTTCCGTTCGGAATGACGTCGACAATGATCGGGCTTTTCCTGCTTTCGAGAGCGGATCATTTTCACTGGGTGCTGGTTTCCGTCGCATTTATCGGATTCGGCTCGTCGATTCTTCACCCGGAGGCGTCCCGGATCGCGTTCATGGCGTCCGGAGGTCGGTTCGGTTTGGCCCAGTCGGTTTTTCAGGTCGGCGGTAATTTTGGCAATTCGCTCGGCCCGTTATTGGCGGCGTTGATCGTCGTCAAATACGGTCAACACAACGTCGCCTGGTTTTGCCTCATTGCGCTACTGGCGATTTTCGTCATGTTTTTCATCAGTCGTTGGTATCAACGGAATATTCATCTTTTGCCCCGGCGAAAAACGAAAGAAAGCGGTTCACTGCGTAAACACGGCCTGTCGAACCGCCGAATTGCTGTTGCCGTGGCGGTGTTATTGACGTTGATTTTTTCAAAATACGTCTATTGGGCAAGCATTTCGAATTACTATCAATTCTTTCTCACCGAGAAATTCGGTATTTCCAAACTTGACGCCCCCTATTATCTGTTCATTTATCAATTTTCCGTTGCGGCGGGAACGTTGATCGGCGGCCCTATCGGCGACCGGATCGGCCGCAAGTACGTGATCTGGTTTTCGATTCTCGGCGTTGCACCGTTTACGCTTCTTTTGCCGCACGTCAGCAGTTTGACGGCCACCGTTGTTTTTTCCTCTCTTATCGGCTTGATTCTCGCGTCGGCGTTTTCAGCGATTCTCGTTTACGCCCAGGAACTCATGCCCGGTCACGTCGGCATGATCGCCGGTCTGTTTTTCGGATTTGCGTTCGGCGTCGCCGGAATTGCGTCCGCCACACTCGGTTGGATTGCGGACCACCACGGAATCTTCACCGTGTTCAACGCTTGCTCTTTCCTGCCGCTCCTCGGTTGTATTACCGTGTTTTTGCCGAACCTGAAGAAAAGGGGGGTGTAACAACTCACTCAAAGTGTAAACGAAATGGTAACGAAACGGGAGAAAGTGTCGAAATTTAAGGGCATCGGGCATCGGGCATAGGGCATAGAATTTTGACTTGTTCGACTCTCTTCCACCGACGAGGAAAAGGTGGAAAATACTGCTGTTTTTCCTATGCCCGATGCCCTTGAGTTTTGAGTACCCGTTCGTTTACGGTTTGAGTGAATAATCCACTAAAATTCCCCGAGAAGATATTTGTTGGAAATCGTGATTCCGCTGATGATGGCACCGATGATGCCGACCATTCCCTGGTCGGTGCCGCAAAGAAACAGATTTTTCAAGTGGGTTCGTCCGTCGTACTTTTTCTCCGGTGCTCCGTAAATCGCCCCGTTTTCCTTGCCAGTAAAGCGACGGACCGTAAGCGGCGTGAACATGTCCGTTTCAATCACGTTTTTGCGGAAGTCGGGCACAAATCGCACAGCCGATTCAAGCGTCTTTTCGTACCATGATTTTTTCGCCGCCCGGTAATCTTCAGAGGAAAGTTTGGCCCAGTGATCGTAATTCGCAAGAGACGTGATGCGGATCATCCCTTCGCCAAGCGGCTCGTCGTAATCGAAATTGTTCGGCGAGCAAATCACCCCGCTTCGAACATCGACGAGCGAATCCGGCTTCTCATAGGAAAAGCGGTTCGAGTCGTTAAAGAAAACAATTGTGCGATCATGTCCAAGATGCTTGGGTTCCTCGTCCAAAACGCTGATCGTTTCAATAAACGAAAGCTGTCCGGCGGGCGGCTCCGGGTTTCTCTCCGTATCAGGACAATCGCAAAGCTGCATGGTTTCACGCCAACCGGCAGACGACAGAAAGTTTTTCGCCGCGATTTCCGTACCGTCGCTGAGAATGATTTTTTCAACCCGGTCTCCGTAGGATTGAATTTTTTCCACGACTGCCCGAAGCCGTAGTTCTCCGCCGAGCAATTTGAACTTTTGGAGCAACTGTTTGAGAATCCAGCGGACCCCGGCGAACGGTCTGGCGAAACCTTCCAGAAAGATCGACCGGAACATCACGCAAAACTGCCCGAACTCCATGTCCCGTTCCCTCGCACCACCGTAATAAAGCAGTGGGCAGAAAATCATGTCCGTCAAAAGCGGATCGGTGATATGTTGCGACACGAATTCCCGAGCGGAGCGACTCATGGAACTCAGGCCGAGCTGATCGTAACCGACAAGCTCCTTGACCATTTTTTGCAGACCGTCAATCTGCTTGGGAAAATGCCGACGCACTTCCGATTCAAAAAGCTCAAAATGGTTGTCAAACAGCAAACGGATTCCCGGAAACGCAATCGCCGAGCCGATTTGCGGGACCAATCCCAATTCGTCCCAAGTGAACCGCAAATGCTTTAACATGCGGGAAAGAGGCCCACTCTTGGTCCCTTTAGGGGCGAAGTTCGTCATGGCGTGCAAGCCGACGTCAAAATTGCGTCCCCCCTGGCGGTAGTAAGAATTCAAACCGCCGATGACGTGGTGCCGCTCCAGGATGCAAACGCGCTGGTCATAATGGGCCAACCGAATTCCCGCGGCCAAGCCGGACATTCCCGCTCCGATGATGACGCTGTCGTACATGTTCGATTTAGATCCCTGTGTTATTTGTTCCCGTCCGAAAGTTTTTTGATATGCGGATTTCCAAACAGTGATTGAAGTTGCGAAATCGCGACCTGATTCAACTGAATCAATCGGTTTCCTTGGGGCAAATCCTGGCGAATGAGTAGAGCATTGATGCTTTCAAGATTACTCAAAACGACCAATTGTTCCAACGTCGCCCCATCTCTGATATTCCCTTTGGTTTTGGGGTTTTCGGTCCGCCATTGTTGCGCAGTCCTGCCAAACAAGGCTACATTAAGTAAATCTGCCTCTGATGCATATATCTTGTTGGCTTGCTCTTTCGTTACTGTCGGCGGGATAACATGCGACTTGATGGCATCGGTATGAATCCGGTAATTGACTTTTGCAAGCGTGCGATGCAAGTTCCATTCGAGCGACAAGCGTTGTTGCTCGTCTTCTTTGAGACGTTGAAATTCAAGCAGCAAATATAATTTAAACTCAGAACTTATCCACGAAGCAAATTCAAAGGCAATATCCTTATGCGCATAAGTCCCACCCCCTAAACCTGTTTTTGTATAAATACCAATGGCATTTGTTATTGCTACCCACTTTGTTGGGCTCATCGTAAACGAGTTGCTGCCGGCTTCGAACAAAAGGGGGTCGATTTCGACCCCTTTGAAATTCGGATTGTGAATTCTCTCCCACAAAGCTAAAAATTCAATCGTGCCTCTGCTTCTCATCCAATTCTTTACAACATCTTTCGGCTCGTGGGAGTTTTTGTGGCGGGCAATATCGGTGACACAAATGTATTCTCCGCCAGTCTGATTAACGACAAGAATCTCAGTTCCTTGTACCGTAATCGCTTCTTTTTTACCCATTTTTCCAGGAACGAATAATTAGTCTGGACACTTGAACCTGCCATTTTTTCCTAATCCATCGAATTCGATGGAATTAAAAATTCGGAAACACCGTTAGCCTCTCGAGAAATCGTCATTTATCCAATAACGGCAAAAGGTATTCAACGGTACTGTTCATATTTCCGAGCTTCGGATAATCCTCTTCGGGGATTTGAACTTTGTAGCGTTTGCGAAGCTCAAGCACGATGTCGAGAAGGTCCATGCTGTCCATGCTGAACTGATCGCGGAAAGGAACGTCGTCTTTGATCCCGTCATAATCTTCGTCGGGATTGATGTCGGTCAAAATCTGGATAATGGCTTCTCGAATTTCAGGGCCTGTCATTATCTTGTAATACGGGATTTTTCGGAGGTTTTCAAGGAAAAGCAAAAATACACCGCGTCATTATCAATTTTTCTCCCTCGCTGTCGAGTAGGTGAGGAAATATTTTTTATGGATAGTCCGCCCCTCGGCGAAAGGCGGACTTGGACCGGTAACAACGCTCAAAACTCATTGTTCCAAAGTGTCGTCAGGAATTGACGCCAGGGGTATATCCGGATGTCACCGATCCGACGCGGTCGTTCGTCCAGGGAAACGACAATAAACTTTTCGAGCTTGTTTTCTTCCTGTAACGCTCGCAGTCCCTTCAAGTCGGCGGCTTGGATTTGACCGGTTCCCTTCACTTCAATCGCAATCCGTTCGTCTAAAATGAAGTCCACCTCCCAACCGCTTGCCGTTCGCCAAAAATGGAGCGGCAAACCGCCCCGATAGTCGGCATATGCCCGCAGTTCGTGGAACAAATACGTCTCCAACGCATCACCGAACTCCGGTGTGCCAGGCCGAATTTGTTCCCGACCTTGCAACGTTCGGGCAACACCGGTGTCGAACAGGTAAAACTTTGCACTCGCCGTCGCCTTCCGCTTTTCCGATTCCCGCCACGCCGGTAGTTCGTACCCGATAAACGTGTCTTTGAGGATCGTAAAGTATTCCTGAACCGTTGTTCGCGGTAACTGAACATCGTTTGATATTTTCGTCGTATTCATCTGCCGAGCGTTACACAGGGCGGCGACCGTCAAAAATCGGCTGAACGACGGGAGACTCCGCGTCAATCCTTCTGCGGCGATTTCTTCCCGGAGATAAATTCCGGTGTATGCCTTCAAATCTTCTTCCGGGTCTTTTGAAAAATAGATCGACGGAAGCAAACCGATGTTCACCGCCTTCATCAGGTCAAAATCTTCTCCGAGTTCCGTGAAAACAAAAGGGTGCAGGTTCTTTTGGATTGCCCGGCCTCCCAGCAGATTAACTCCGCCCCGTCTCAGCTTTCGGGCACTGGAACTCGTCAGCAGAAAATGGACGTCGAACTCCTCAATCATGTAGTGGACCGTTTCCAGCAACACCGGAAGCCGTTGAATTTCGTCGATCACGATGATCCGGGTTTGCTCGTTCATTTCCTCCTGCATCCGCTCCGGCGAATGGGTCAGCATTACCAATGTCCGCGAATCCAACAGGTTGTAGACCAGTTCGTTCGCAAACGCCTGCCGAATCGCCCAGCTCTTGCCCGTTTGTCGGGGCCCGAGTAGTAACACCGACTTCCGTTCAACGGCCTTCCGCAGGTCCAACGCTCTTTTGATATTCCTGTTTTTCAATGCACTCATTTCGGCAATTTCTCGCTAAATCTGCCGGCTGTTTCGGCAATTTTTAATATTTTTTTGCCAGGTTAGTCGGCAAAAGTAAGCAAATTATACCGTAATTACTGGCATATTTCAAGTGGTAATGCCGAAATTTACAGCAAAATAAATGAAAATTTGCCGACGCTTTCGGCAAAAAACATTAAAAATTGCCGAAACCATCGGCAAAATTACTAAAAAATTGCCGAAACAGTCGGCGGTTTACGCAGACTTGTTTCTCCAAATCTCCGTCAACCAATTGGAAGGAAGCGTTTCCAAAAAAGCGTCGATCTCGCCGGTGTTTTCGACCCAAGTCCAAGCTGGAACCGGGGCAACAATTTACTTCTTCATGTGGCAATTTTTATACTTTTTCCCGCTTCCGCAGTGGCATGGGTCGTTGCGACCGAGTTTGGGGCCGAGGTTGCGGATCGGTTCCGGCTTTCGGTTGGCGTTTTGGGTCCCCTCAATCGCCGCCTCCTGTTGCGAGGCGATGTCGCTGATCGACGAATTTGTCGCAACCTCTTCGTGGACCGCCTCCGACTCCGTCCAGGTCGAACGGACGAAATTCGGGTCAAGCTGCTCCATGCGGAAAATCAAATCCGTAACCTGCTGGAAAATCGAGTCCCACATCGTTTCGAAAATGCTCATCCCCTCCCGCTTGAAAACGACCTTCGGGTCTTCCTGAGCGTAAGACCGCAAGCCGACGCTGGATCGCAAATGGTCCATCGCCAAAAGGTGTTCCTTCCAGGCCGTGTCAAGAACTTGCAACACCAATGAGCGTTCCATCCGCCGCATCTCCGGGTTGAATTTGTCCTCGATCAGCGAGGTCAAGCGGTCTTCCAAGTCGCGCACGTCCCATTGTCCGAGTTTTTCCGGCGTCAGTTCAATCTCAAATTCCGACGCCATGAATTTACAGAACTGTTCGACACCGAGTTTGGAGGTGTCAAGCCGAATCATTTGGTCATATTTGGTTCGCTGCTGATTTTCCGCAACCGCTTCGGGAGACGCCGGGTGGGGAATCGTTTCATGCTTCTGTTGAATTTCTTCCAGTTCCACGAAATCCTGTCCCTGCAAAAGCCGGTCGAGTTCCTTGTGGAGTTTCTGGTACTTTTCCGGAACGACCTCAAGTCCTTTACGACATTCGGCGAACATCGTTTCCTCGATTTCGTTCCGTTGCTTGTTTTTCAGGTCGTCCAGAGAAAGTTCAATACCGAACCGTTGCTTTGCCCATTCGACGAGCGATTCCCGGTCGTATCGTTTGCCGTGCTGATCGCGGACGGTAAAGTGCATCAAACCGCCGAGCACCGGAAATTGGACCTCTTTTTCGTAGTATTTTTTGTGCGTCATTTCCCGCAGGTGCGCATCGAACCTCGGCAAATCCAGGTCTTTGACCTTGTCGTATTCCAGCGTGATGTCAAATTTCGCCTTGATCCAGTTGATCGCCACCTTGACGCCGTAATTCGGTTCCAGGTACTGTTTTCCATCGCCAAGATCGACGTGATCGACAAATTTGTGCGCTTTTTCAATCAGGAACTCCGCAACGTTGTCCCGTCCGATTCTCTTCAAATCGCTGTCCCGAATCGCCGCTTTCCATTGCATGTTCGCGGTCTTGGCCAGTGCCTGCCAGTTCCACTCGGATTCCTCGGCGTCGTCCGGCAGATTTTCGTCAACGGCGTCAAGCACCTGTGATTCCGAGATTCGCCGGGCATAATCGATTGCGTACTCCTGGGCCTGTTCGAAGGAACTGGAGCGGAACATTTTTGCTTCGAACTCGATTCCCAGTTGCGACGACGCCCAGGAAGCGAACGCCGCCGCCCCGTAATCCTTGTCCAAAAACGTTTCCAAATTCCTGTCGATTTGCGAATCGATCATCGACAAAATCAGCAGCTTGCAGTTCGCTCCGTTGAGAATCCGCTGCCGGTATCCGTAAACGCTCTTCCGCTGGAAATCCATCACTTCGTCGTATTCGAGCAGGTTTTTGCGGACGTCGAAGTTGCGTTCCTCGACCTTCTTTTGCGCCCCTTCGATCCGGCGTGACACCATTCGGCTTTCAATTGCCTGCCCTTCCTCCATGCCGAGCATCGTCATGATTTTCTTGACCCATTCGCCGGCGAAGATACGCATCAAATCGTCTTCAAGCGAAAGAAAGAACCGGCTGCTTCCCGGATCCCCCTGCCGTCCGCAACGTCCGCGAAGCTGGAGGTCGATTCGCCTCGCTTCGTGCCGCTCGGTCCCGATGATATGCAAACCTCCCATGCTACGGACGATTTCCCCTTCCGCTTTCATTTGTTCCCGTTGTTCGATTTCATTGACCAACGAGACCCATTCCTCCTGGGGAACGTCAAGCCGCGTCGGGTACTTCGATTGCAAAATCGCCCAAGCCATCGTCTCGGGATTGCCGCCAAGGATAATGTCCGTACCGCGTCCGGCCATGTTCGTCGCAATCGTTACCGCTCCTTTGCGTCCCGCTTGCGCGATGATTTCCGCTTCCCGTTGGTGGTGTTTGGCGTTGAGAACCTGGTGGGGAATCCCTTTACGGTCAAGCATGTTGGAGATCAGTTCGCTTCGCTCAATCGACACGGTTCCGACGAGAATCGGGCGGCCCTTCCGGAAGATCGACTTGATATCTTTTTTCGCAATGGTTTCCAAACCGTGTTTTCCGCTCCCTTTGGGAATGAAATCGATGGAGTCTTCCCGCTCTTTTTCGATAGTTCCCCAGACCTCTTTTCCTTTGCCGAAATCAAGAATGTCCCACTTGTGAATTCGCTCAATGTCCTCGACAATCGCGTTGTACTTTTCCCGTTCGCTCCGGTAGATTGCGTCAGGAAAGTTAATCCGCTGCATCTCCCGGTTGGTCGGCATGGCGATCACGTCGAGTTTGTAAATTTTCCAAAACTCGGCCGCTTCCGTCATTGCGGTTCCGGTCATCCCGGAAATTTTATCGTACAGTTTGAAGAAGTTTTGAAGCGTAATCGTCGCCAGAGTTTGGTTTTCCTCTTTGACGCGAACCTTTTCTTTCGCTTCGACCGCCTGGTGCAGACCGTCGCTCCAGTTTCGGCCCGGCATGGCGCGACCGGTGAATTCATCGACGATCACGATTTCTTCGCCTTGAATCATGTAGTTCACGTCGAGCTTGTACAAATGGTGGGCCCGGAGCGCATTGTCGATCAGATGCGGCCATTCCATGTTTCCCGCCGTGTAAAACGATTCGACTCCGGCCAGATGCTCCGCACGGCGGATTCCGGCGTCGGTCAAATGAGCGGAATGTTCCTTTTCGTTGACCTCGAAATCGGTTCCTTTGACCAATTGCCGGGCAATGGTGTCGGCGACACGGTATCGGGAAACGTCGTCGTGCGCCGGTCCGGCGATAATGAGCGGCGTTCTTGCCTCATCAATCAAAATGTTGTCCACCTCGTCGATAATCGCATAATGCAACCGTCCTTGAACCTGCTGATGATGCGGATCGTACCGGTCGTCCCCTTGCGCGGCGTACCGCATGTTGTCGCGGAGATAATCGAATCCGAATTCGTTGTTCGTACCGTAAGTGATGTCGCAACGATAAGCTTGCTGTCGTTTTTCGTTCGGCATGTTTCCCTGAATGACACCGACGGACAGGCCGAGTGCCATGTAAAGCGGTCCCATCCATTCCATATCGCGTCGGGCAAGGTAATCGTTGACGGTAACAACGTGAACCCCTTTCCCCTCTAAGGCGTTCAGGTAAGCGGGAAGCGAGGCGACAAGCGTTTTTCCTTCGCCCGTGACCATTTCGGCGATTGCCCCGCTGTGAAGGACCATACCGCCCATGAGTTGGACATCGTAGTGCCGCAGACCGATCACACGGCGGCCCGATTCCCGACAAGCGGCGAACGCTTCGGCGAGAATGTCGTCAAGCGTTTCCCCTTTTTGGAGTCGTTGCCTGAAAATTTCGGTTTGCCGACGCAGTTCCTCGTCGGACATCGCTTTGAATTTCGGCTCCAACTCGTTGATAGCGGCGACTTTGGGACCGAGTTTCTTGATGTATCGGGCGTTGGAGGAACCGAACATCGAAGTAATTTTCGTTTCGATCCAGCGGGTAAAATTATTGAACGAGTCGCCGAGAGCATCGAAAATACGTTCGTGGATTTGCATAGACAGGGAGGGGAAGATTGGAACAAACAAGCGCAAAATACCGGAATTCCAGTATAACCCACACAACCAAACGGTCAATGGAGGAAGAGGACGCAAAAAAAATGCACTGCTGCACACGGAGCCGCAATCGTGAGATTGCACAAAAAGAGCCGGGGGTGGAGCGCAGGGCCATCGCGCGTATTCGACCGAACAGGGAATCTCGCTCGGTCAACTTGCCACGGAAGAAAAAAGTAATGAAATCACGGCCATTCCAGTGCTTTTGGACTCACTCGTACTCGACAATGCGGTGGTGACCATCGACGCGATGGGCACGGCGCAACGGAAAATTGTTCGCCGGGCGTTGTCAATAGTCGTCGGTCACCAGGTTATTTCCGCAATCAGTTCGATTTCGACTTTCGCGTTTCTCGGCAGTGCGGCGGCTTGAATGGTGCTTCGGGCCGGTTTGGTGTCGCCGAGGTATTTTTCGTACACGGCGTTCATTTTCGCAAAATCCGCCAGGTCGGTGAGATAAACGGTCGTCTTGACGACGTTGCACCAGGAACAACCGGCGGCTTCGAGAATTGCGGCAAGATTTTGCAGGACGAGTTCCGTTTGCTCTTCAATCGTTCCGCCGCGAATCTCGCCCGAAACCGCATCCAAAGGGATTTGGCCTGCCGTGAAAAGAAAAGAGCCGGAAATTTTCGCCTGACTGTAAGGCCCTATCGCCGCAGGTGCGCTTGAGGTTGTAATTGTTTTCATTGGAAATAGGAAATCGGAAATCGGTATCACTCAGAAACTGTCAAGAATTAAAATCCCCGTTCAATGGGATTTTGCGAATACTTGCAATAGCGAGCCCTTAACCTGAATAATTCATTGGGCGGGTGGTTTTAAAGTTGGCCGTTTGTTGTAAGATGCTGTCACTAAACAAGTTGCGACGAAATCGCAACACATTTTTTCCAACAAATGACCGAACAGAGTGTACCATGAAATCGCCCGCTCCGACAGCCCGCCCTGCCAAAAACAAAAAATCGACGTCAACTTCAACGGCGGCAAGCTCACCTCCGACGCCGGGGTGGTTCTCCTCCAAAAAGTCGATCAAAAACTTCGTGACTGTTCAGCCGAATTTTTAAATTTAAATTGGGCAATTTTACAAAGTGCCCAATTGCCGCACAACCGCCATTTTTCGCTACCTATATTGCACAATTTGTGTAAATTAGTGTAAAAAATGCGAGTAAATATTCGGCTGAAATGTTACAAAACTTCAACTCACCGAACGAATCAACACGCTCATTTCGCTGTCGAATGTTTACCCGTTGCGTGATCTATGGTTTCGCATCTATAATCGGCTCCAGCCGGGCTATACAGCACCTTCGGGCTAAGGATTGCGACAATTGGAAACCCGTCAACCTCCGATTGGGGGAGAGGGGGTTTTGTGCCATAAACACGCAAAAACCGGGGATTTTGCCCCGGTTTTCGACAAAAAACGTCTGAACCCCCTGAAAACGGAACCTCGAATCGGCGTATGAAATATCCGGGCTATTTGTCCGTTTCGTTTTCCTGCAATCGAACGGCCTTGATCGTTTCCGATTTCCCGTTTTTCTCTTGGACTAACAGCGGAAGCGATTCCTGCGTGAGGTTCCACAAACCACATTCGTAGATTTTTTCGTCCTCATCGGCAATTTGGAACGCGACCCGTTGCGTTTCCTGATCGATTGCGCCTTGAATCGGCCGGAGTTTGTCCGCTTTCTGATCGTACAGGTTGCCCCGTAAAATCCCGCCACGATTCATCGCCAACTGGATAATCCGGTCGCTTTCCCCCGTTTCTTCATCTGTGAGCAACGCAAACGTTCCCAGCGGCATCCATTGCTCCGACGGATCGGCGGACTGTTCTTTCGGATTCAACGGCAGCTCCGCACTTGTCAATTCTGCAACGGGAACGTCAAGCGGCTTGTCGTCACCAGTCGTTACGGTCGTTTCAACCGTTTGCGGTTGATTGATGTTAATCACAGTCGTACTTTCGCCCCGCTTGGCCAATTCCAAGCCCTGCTCGTAGTATTTGTCCGCCGAAACGTAAGGAACACCATTGATGTACACCATGTCTCCCCGGTAAACGATATTGTCACCGTAATTGTAATAAATCGGGGCCGGAGGAACCGGGGTGTAAACATATCTCGTATAGTACGCCGGTTGATAATAGTAAGGCGAATATCCGGAGAACCAAGTCCAGGTCACTCCCCAACCGGGTGCTCTCCACCAAATCGTCGGAGCGATCACGACCGGCGGACGCCAATAGTTGTAGTGTCCGTACCGAACGTACCAGTCAGGCGTCCAGTAAGTTCCGTAGCCTCGGAATCCGGTTTGGATATTGACGACGACTTGCTGCTTGACGACCGGTTTTGGCGGCGGGGGCGGAGGCGAACGATAACTGATAACGTCTCGTCCGGAAGAACTTTTTAAACCGTTTGGCGAAGCGTATCCCCTTCCTCTTTCCGAAACCGTGCCTGAACGCCCAACTCCTTCCTGCGAGCCAACAAGTGTTTTTGAAAGGGGGGCAATCTCGGCGGCGGTGTTTGAAGAGCTTTTTGCTCCGGATTCCCGGACACCACTCCGATCCCGTTCACCGCGATTTCGACGATTCAAATCGTTCAGTTGTTGCTGCAACGAGAGGGAGTCCGAACCTGCTGAACCGAGGGTCGCACTGGGGGCGACGATTCCGGTGTCAGATGTTTCCATTGGTCTTGGACGGCCTCGACCGCTGGTTGTTGTTCCTTCGGCAATCGATTTTGGCAATTGCGAACGACCCGGCGATGGTGCGACGCTCTCCGGCGGAGCAAGTTGCGGACGAGGTTCCGTCGTCGGCTTTTGCCATTGCGAACGGTTCGTGGTTGGAGCAACGTTTGCCGGTCCTACAGGTTGCGGACGGGGTTCCACCGCCGGCTTTTGCCATTGCGAACGGTTCGTGGTTGGAGCAACGTTTGACGGTCCTACAGGTTGCGGACGAGGTTCCGTCGTCGGCTTTTGCCATTGCGAACGGCTCATGGTTGGCGCGGCATTTGCTGGCGGAGCAGCTGGCCGAGCGGACTCTGGTCGTGCCGGGCGAGACGCCGATTCACCGCGACCGTGACGTTCCGACTTTTCTTCCTGCGAAAAAACAAAGCCTGACCAGAGAATCGACAAAATCAATGAAGTCGATAAAACCGTACTTTTACGGCGGTACAAACGGGAAAAATTCAGCATGATGGCACCTCCTCGAAAAAACGGACTTTTGAGCACATCCGACATGCCTGAAAATCCTCGTAAACTTCTCTCTAAAGGATACTCTTTATCCCACCGTAAAGGAAGATGGTAAAACAAAGAAGTATTGCGACATTTTATTAACTCACTCAAACCGTAAACAGATGGTAACTCAAAACAGTCAAGGGCATCGGGAATCGGGCATCGGAGTAAGACAGCAGACAGCAGACAGCAGACGGCATAATCTCTTTTTCCTATGCCCTATGCCCTATGCCCTCTACTGTTTTGGGTACCCATTTGTCCTTTCAGTTTTCGAGGAATAAAATTTTCGAAAAATCCGCCTTACCAAAGTTATGCCAAAAACGGGCAAAAACAACAGGGCGAGAATCTGGTAGACGGTCAGGAACCCCCAAGCGGTCGGCTCGTTGCGGAGGAACTCCATGAAAAAGCGCATGAGCATGTACAGAATCATGTAAAGAGGGAACCAAACCGTTTTTCCTTTGTCCAAGCGGTACATGAGCAGGAAAAAGCCGGCGAGCAGGAATTGAAACGCCGATTCGTACAGTTGCGTCGGCGGAACGAATTCTCCGAAAGGACGGCCGCCGCAACAGCCGTTGTAAAAGCAGCCGATCTTGCCGAACCCGACAGCGACGCAAAGTGGGATCACAAACCGGTCACCGAATCCGCCGCCGGGAATCCGAAAGGCCGCTTTGTAGAAGTTCATGCCGAAAAATCCGCCGAGCAGCCCGCCGAAAAGACTTTTGCCGTCCCAATAGAACATCGGCTCAAACCCGTAAGCGAACCAAACCGGCAGCTTGGCTCCAAGAATCGCCCCGATCAGTACCGCCGAGAACATGCCACGGGAAACGCGGCGATTTTCGTTCGGAAAAGAGAGCCGTCGCGACACAAGAAAAGCCGCCAGTAATCCTGTGGTGTTCCAAAAAGCGTAAAGTGTGATGCTACCCATTGGTATAATAAGTCGGTTCTAACGGAAAAGCAAGTGTGGAAAAATTTTACGAATCTCCCCGGTCAAAGCGACGATCAACGAAAGTGGAGTTGTCGTTTATGATGCTCGGAGGGGGATAATGGAAAGAACATGGTTTATCGTCGTTGATCAAAATGGTGAGGAAATCCACACTTCAAGCGTTCGTGAAGCGGAAACCGCTTTTTGTTGTGGTGGAATAGTGACAATGGTCCGTGAACAGGATATGGATGCAGACGACGACATATTTGGTTCGAACCACTCTGTTTATCGACGTCAAAAACAGCAGACAACTGAAAATCTAGCATTCCCAGGCAACATGACAAGCGTTCAAACACATCAAACCGATCAAAAAGAGGTTTCTTTTTCAAAGGAATCCTCTCGAAAACAAACCCTCAAAGATCGGGCAGACCGTTTTTCTCTGCGGCGTGCCTTTGAAACGGTTCGGGAAATGCATGGATTGCCCCAAAAAATTCGGAAGCCGAAATAGGTTACGTTCGAAACAAATTGTGTACGCAAAACGGGATAATGCGATTTCCGCCGACCGCGACCCCGACACAGCATTGGCGGGCACGCTGGGTGTCGAACGTTTCGGCGTCCATGAAGTTCTTGACGAGAATCCGCACGACTTTCATGCCGTGATACGATGAACCGTTTCCCGCGGAAAATTCCCGGAGCTTCTCAAGCAGTTGCGTTTCACCGAAAATTTTGGGGGCAAAGCAACAGCAGGTATTCTTTTTGAGATGTTCAAGCACCGAACGGTCCAATGCGATTCGGTCGGAAAGCATCTCCTTGCATCGAGTATAATCAACGTAGTCGGCCAACGAATAAACCTTGCCGGTTTCACTGCGGAACAAAAACCCGATGGAAGTGCAATTGGCGTGCGAACAAGGGAGTGGTATCAAATCGTCGTACTTCAAAAACCCGCTTTGGCCGATGGCGTACAGAATGTCTTCCTGGAATATCGTTTCGTAATTTTTGGCCCGACCAACCCGGGTCAGCCGCTGGAACGTGACGCCGGTGATCGATTCGACGCGGCAGGCGAAATCGAGAATTGCCGGGATTTCCTTGAGGTTTGCCCGGCCAATCGTCGCCGTCAGGGAGATTTTAATGTTGCGCCGGTCCAGTCGCTCGACGATTTGTTGTTTCTGCACACAGAGCGGTCTGTTTCGCAAAGTACGATACACCTCGTCGTCAAACCCGTCGAATTGAAGATAAACCTCCGCTTTGTCCCGATGTTTTTCCAACACGTGAATCGGGCCGTCCTCCAAAAACCGCAGACCGTTGGTGTTGACAAGAATCCGTCCGACGTTTTTTGACGCCGCAAGATCAAGTATCTCCTCAAAATGCGGGTGAACCGTCGGCTCTCCGCCGGAAATCTGCAAGACGTCGAGTTTTCCCCCTTCGGTCTGCAAAAGCGTTTCCAAACGCTCTTCAAACTCGGCAACAGTAAGATCGCCTGCAAAATCGCTTCCATTTTTGGCGTTGGAGTAGCAGATCGGGCAAGATAAATTACAACGGTCGGTGATTTCGATCAGCCCGGTACACAGGTGCTGCTTGTGGTCGGGACAAAGCCCGCAATCGGAAGGACAACCGTTTTCTTTGGCGGTTTGCCGGACATGAACCGGTTTGCCTTCGACGGCAAACGTCTCGTCGAAAAAGCGGACGGAATCTTTTGCGATTTTAACCCTTTCCGTCCCATGAATCGGGCAATGCTTTTCCAGATAGACCTCGGTTCCCACCACCTGTTTGACGGCGGGAACGGGGTTCATACAGCAAGAGCAAACACCGGTTGTCGTGAGACGATACAACGCCATAAAGTCCCTTATTTTTGCAATTTCTGGAGCAATTCCTGGGCGGCGGCTTTCTTGGGGTAATTGTTTTTCGTGCTCAGCGCGGCGTTGGCAAGAGTGGTTGCCAGTTCCTTCTCCCCCTTATGCTGCTTGATTTCCGCGAGGTAATACGCACCCGCCGCTGAAATCACGCCGGTACTTTGGACGCGATTCAAAATCGTTTCCGCCGTGTCAACTTGTCCAGCTTTAAACGAAACCCAAGCAAGCGTCGAAAGCGCGTCAATCGAGTTCGGGTTTGCTTCGGCATTGCGTTTGGCGTACGCCAGTCCCATTCCCACTTTCGTCTCATCCTTCTGTTCGCAAAGCGCAAGGGCCAAACCGTTGATACCATAGAAATTGTTCGGGTCTTCTTTCAAAATTCCTTCATAGTATTTTTGTGCCTGTTCGTAATTTTGCTCATACAACGCAATCAGACCGCACATTGCCTGGGCGTCGAGCGAATCCGGTTTCAATTTCAGAGCCGTGTCGGCATATTTTTTCGCCTGCGGTATTTTTTCCCATTGCACGGCGAGGTTGGCGGCAATCGACGCAACTTGGAAATTGCCGGGATTCGCCTTGATCGCCTCGTTTATATAGGTTACCGCTTCGGATGTGCGTCCCTTCTGATTGAGCAGTTGCGCAACCAGTGCGTAAGGCGGAGGAAGCGGTGCCCCTTTTTCGATGGCTTGTCCAAACACCTTGAGCGACTTCTCCAGATCGTTCATTTGAAACAGCACCACTCCCAACCGCGTCAGGTATTCCGATTCGTCCGGAACTCGGGCAATGAGAGCTTCCAGGCGAGTTTTGGCGTCCTCCCAATTCTCTTTTTTCTCGGAAACCATGATAAGCACGAGTTGCCCGCGAATGGCGAGCTTCTTTTGCCGTTCGGGATTGCTTTTGTACTGTCCGGTAAGAGTCAATCCTTGTGCGGCAAGAATTTTGGCTTCATAGAGCCGTCCTTCGAGCTGTGCGATTTCGGCAAGGGCGAGATACGCTTCTGGATCGTCCGGGCAATCGTCGATGGTTCTTTCCAGCCAATATCGGGTCTGATCGAATCGTTTTTCGTTGAACATTGCAACGGCGACGGCGGCACCGGCGGGGATCAGGTCTGGCCGTTTTTTGTAAGCGGCGGCGAATAATTCGGCGGCCTTGGCGCGTTCGCCGCTGTTGAGCAGCTCCAATCCTTGCCGTACTTCGGGGATACTGTCCAACGAATTGGTGTCGGCAGTCGCTTCTGGTCCCGTTACGTCGCCGGGCAGGTTCGTCATTGTGGAGTTGCCTCCGGGTGCAACGGTCGCCGGTTGAGCCGTTGACTGGCGTTGTCCCAGACTCGTTGCACTGTGGATCGACAGAAAAACGGCAATTCCCAGCAATGAGAAAACGATTGAACAGTATTTCATCTGCAATATCTCCCTGTAATGGTTGTTTGTGTTGGTGAACTCAAGGACTTTTGTGAAGTATAGAACTTTTCTCAAAAAGATACAAGAGCACTTTTTTTGAAACAATCGCTACAACACGAAACCAAGTCGTCAAAAACAGGGGAAAAATCCCCTGTTTTTTCGTTCTTTTGACATAAACCTGTCAGTTGACCTGCGAAAAAACAGCTTACAAGCGAACATCGTCGTACAGGGTACGGCGGTTAAACACCAACCAAATTCGAATAAAAATGCTCCTCCAGAATCACCGAATACGTTTCTTTGGCAACGAAGAATTGGCCGCCAGGACGCTTGCCCACCGTTTTTCGGGGGTTGGCCGTCTCCGGAGTTGTTGGTGAAAGCCGTCGGAGCGGTCGCGGGGTCCGAAATTTTTGTCGGAAATCTTCACAATCGTTTTTACGTGGAACATGACGAACCGGATCAACTCGGTTTGACGGGAACTTGTCAAATTTTTCGAAATCGGAAAGGAGAATTGGTTCTGTTTCAAGAGTTGAGTATCCTCCAGGCCGAGAAACGAGGCCGGGGAGAAGGAACCAAACTCTTTCATCGCCAAGTCGAGGCTTGCAAAGAACTGGGGATTCGGCGAATCCAGATGTTTGGCCGAAAGAACCGCCTGGAATGGGGATATTACGTTTTGCCGCGATTCGGATTTGACGGTCCGCTTCCGAAAGATGCTCGGTTGCGATTACCGCAAGAGTTTCCACAGGCCGCAACGCTGGGAATGCTTTTCGAGACGGACGAAGGACGATCCTGGTGGAAACAGAACGGAACCGCACTTCCGTACCCGCTCTCCTATCATGTTGCGGGACAAGCTCCGCCGCTCACATAACTTACACGGAAAGTTGTCTTACGACAGCGGACATTTTTGCGAACAGAAGCCTTCGTTTCGAGTTGCGTTGAATATCATGGGCGATTCGTTGTCTCAGATACATGGGTGAACTCCGAAAAGAAAGAATCAAATACGACTTTTGGGGGATTGCCAACAGTAAGCAAAAAATTCCCCGAACCGTTGAGAACCGTTTTAACGGATATTCAGGTTCCGACAACCCCCCCACAGAGGTTGCGAACCCGAAGACCCGAGGGGTACCGCCGCACAGGGTGCGGCTGCTAAGGTGCGGCTGCTAAGCCTGTTCGTTCGAGCTGGATTTTTCCCGTGTCGCCGCTTCGATGTCGTCTTCGATTCCATTCACACCTTTCTTAAATTCGACGACGCTTTTGCCGAGCGAACGCATGACTTGAGGCAAACGATTTCCGAACAACAACAGACCGATTCCGGCGATGACGATAAGCTCCATCGGACTGGGGGTTAGCCAAGAAAACAAAGGTAACATGTTTTTCTCCAAAAGAATTTTTGTTAAGGGAAAATGAGAAATCGAGCGAAAAGGGGGAAGTCTGACCAAGTACCACAAACTACACCAACGATATTATCACGTCCCTGATTTGTGTCAATTGACGTGAAGATTTTTCCCTGTGGCACGAAGATATTATCGCCCTCCTTTCCCTCCTTTTTTGCATATTCCCTACAATTCATTTTATTTGATTTCGATTCGAATCGTTTTTTGCGGGACTTCGTTTGACCGGTGGAAAAACGCGACCTAGACTTGCCCGAGAGCGGATTTACGCCGCACAGGGTGCGGCGGCTAAATTTTAGCGGCGGCGAAGTCTTACCCTTGTTTCCCATGAGTTACTCCGAAAAATTACAGACGATTCTTCCTCCGAATCCGGAGGCGTTTATCGTTGACGACTCGGTTCCGACCCGGCGTATTTTTCGAACAATCCTTCAGGAGCTTGGATTCACCGTTCACGAGGCGATCAATGGGAAAGACGCCCTTGAAAAACTCCCGGACAAAATTCAAAACTGTCTCGTGATTTTTTCCGACATCAGTATGCCGAAAATGGATGGATTCGAATTTTGTTATAAACTTCAGATGTCGCCCTGGTTCGATCAGACGCCGTTCGTGCTCGTTTCAACGGAAAGCGATGCGCGCAACGTGATTAAAGGCTTAAAACTCGGCGCAGACGATTTTCTTCCGAAACCATTCGACAAGGAAATCGTTGCACAGGTCATAGAAAGGGTTTTGCAAAATGGTTGATTCCGGGCTTTCCATTACCCGATCCGTCGACAAAATGGTCGTTCGGATCGAACACCTCGACAAATTACTGAACCTCGCCGGGGAAGTGATTATCACCAGTTCGACGCTCCACGAATTGCAGCGCACGATGGTCGATGCCGTCACGCACCATAAAACGTTGGACGACTCCAGCCTGCAAACGATCAAATCGGCCAATGAAACTTCACGCCGTATCAGTCAGGACCTTCACGATTTGGTTATGGCAATTCGTATGGTCGAAATCGGCGAAACCTTCCGCATGTTCCGCAGGCCGATCCGTGATTTGGCCCGAAATTTGAAAAAGGAAATCGACCTGAAATTCGAAGGGGAAAAAGTTCTCATTGACAAAGCCCTCGCCGAACGACTTGTCGAACCGCTTTTGCACCTGCTCCGAAACGCCGCCGATCATGGTCTGGAAGCCCCAATCGAACGAATCCGGGACGGGAAACCGGAAAAGGGAACGATCACTCTTTGTGCCGTCGAACACGAAAACGAAACGGAAATTTTCGTGATTGACGACGGGCGGGGCATCGACGAAAGAAAAGTGTTCGAAAAAGCGGCGGCCCTCGGAATGACGAGGCCGGGAGAAACACCGGACCTGTTGAATCTTATCTGTTCCTCCGGTTTTTCGATCCTGGAAAAAGCGACCGACACCTCCGGACGCGGTGTCGGCCTGGATTTGGTCCGAACGATGGTCCGTGAATTTGGCGGCGAAATGTCGATCACGAATCTCCCCAAGGTCGGATTCACTTTTCGAATGCAGATTCCGAAACTCAAGGCGGTCAATATTATCGATGCGTTGATCGTTCGCGGTGGTTCGACTCTTTTTGCGTTTTCCATAGACAAGGTTTTGTCCTTACAGGGACTTCCGCAAAATCAGATTCATTCGGCAATGGATCGGGAACCGTTCATCAAATACATGGGGACGCCGATTCCGCTCTTTGATATTGGAACGCTTTTTGGAATGTCGCCGACCTGGCAAAGAGATTCGCAAGTCGTTCCTGTTGCGGTCCTTGAAGGGGGCGGCAGGCAGGTCGCCGTCGTCGTCAGTGAATTTCTTTCGCCGCAGAAATTGGTCAATGTTCCGCTCAATACGGACATGTTCGGCGTCAAGCCCCAGGGAATCGCAGGAACCTGCATCATCAATGAAGGGCGGATCGGTTTGACGGTTGACGTGGACGTGTTGCTTGCGATTGCGGTCGGCGATTCCTTGGAAAACGTTGCGGCGGAGGTGGATACTTCCTTTGGAAGTGCGGTCGTGAAAAAAACGGACGAACCCCGGCAATATCAGCCGACCGAAATCGTCGGACAGGTTGTCGTGGCCCATTCGCAGACAGAGTTGGTCCAAAAGGCGAAGTTGAGCATGAAGCGGGACGAAATTGCCGAGAAACTCGAAAACGGTCAAAAGGAATTGTCCGAAGGGGACGCAAGTGATCTTCTCGACGAACTTTCCCGGGGACTGATTGAACTCCAGGATAATTTCCTGACGCTCGAAAACGAAACGGCCAACCCGGAATTGATGAAAGAATGTTTCCGTCGGCTTCATGCGGCCAAAGGAAATTTTACGATGCTCGGCGCAACAAACTCCGCCGACCTGGCACACGGCATGGAAACATTGCTCGACTTTCTCCGCAAGGATCGGCTTTCCATGTCGCAGGAACTTATGGATATTCTTCTCGACGGTATTGCCGACCTGAATAAAGCGACAAAACTTTTGCCGAAATCCCTGCCTCCGGCAAACGTGAATCTTTTACAGCGGATTGATACGGTCGTTCAATTGCTTATGGAGCAGGAAGTTGTTACCGATCCGGAAAAACTGCTCGGAACCGCATTTACTTTGACGCCGAACACGGAATTGCAGCTTCTCGGAGCACTCAAACAAGGGGCGTACACTTACGAGACCTTTTTCCGTTTTACTCCCGGTCGGCAGGCGAATTATTTGGTTGCGTACATGATGCTTCGCAAGCTTTGCTTCCTGGGAACGATAATTTCGACGTTGCCTGCGGTGGAAGATATTGAAAAAGGGAACTGCGGCACGGCGATCAAGGTGCTTTGGGCGTCGCACAAGCAGGAAGCGGATTTGAAAAAATCGATTGACGAATGGACGCCTTTCTTTAACGTCGTGGAACACCAGACGATCCCGACGACCGTTTTCCGGTACGACTCCGGGGCGGATGTGTAAACGCAATCCGGGTCGCGGAATGCCCCTCACTTCTCATTTTTCATTTCCTGCTTGTGTCTTGTCAATCTTTGAAGTTTTTTGTAGCATAGGGGGTATTGTTTCGATGCAACCCGATTGAAACGCTTCATTTTCAAGGTCATTCCCATGTCACACCCCACCTCTCATTCGGATGTGTGTCACGCCACTCTTGAGTGGCAACGTCAAAGACGACTTTTTCACGCAGTCAACCGTGCGGCCACGGTTTTGCTTGCGGCATCGGAGGAAAAGTTCGCGGATTCACTCCAGGAAAGCATGGAACTCATGGGCCGTTGCGTGGACGTGGATCGTGTCTTGCTCTGGCAGAGCGAAGTGATCGACGGCGGACTTTACTACGTGAACCGATACCAATGGTTCAACGACAACGGTTGCCAGGGTATTCCCATTCCCGAGAACTCGCGTTTTTTTTGTCACGACCAACTCGAATGGGAAAGCAAGTTTTTACGCAATGAATGTATCAACGGACCGCTTTCCACGCTGACACAACGTGCCCGGGATTTGCTTCGTCCCTACTCGATACAATCCGTGTTGCTCATTCCTTTGTTCTTGCAGGAACAATTCTGGGGCATTTTCGGCTTTGCCGATTGTCACCAGGAACGTACCTTTACGGAGGATGAGATCGACATTCTGCACAGTGCCGGCTTGATGATTGTCAGTGCCATCAACCGTATCGCGCAGGCTGCCGACATTCGTGAGGCGCACAAGCAAATGATGAAAGAAATCGAGCGGCGTGACCATCTGCTGGATATCGGAAATCGTGCCGCCACCGTTCTACTTGCCATCGAAGACGAAAAAGACCTGGAGGCCTCGATCCTGAAAGGAATGGAACTCGTCGGTCGTTGCGTGGATGTCGACCGTGTTCTGATTCGGCGCAACGAGATCATCGACGGCGAGCTTTATTACGTCAAGAAATACGAATGGCTCAACAACGACGATTCACAGGTCAAGACCCCTCTTCTGAGCGCAAAAACAGCTTACCTGGTCGACCCGGAATGGAAAAGAAAATTTTTACGCAATGAATGTATCAACGGGCCGGCTTCCACCCTGTCGCAATACGATCAGGAGGTGCTTCGTCCCTTCGGCATCAAATCCATTTTGGCCATTCCCCTGTTTTTGCAGGATCAGTTTTGGGGGGTTGCCAGTTTTGGTGATTGCAGGCAGGAACGCACCTTTACGGAAGATGAGGTCAACATTCTGCGTTCCATCGGTTTTATGCTGGTCAGTGCCATCAATCGTTCGGCACAGGCCGCCGATATTCGTGAAGTGCATGAACGGATGAAACTGATGCTCGATGCGGTGCCACTTTCCTGTCACCTGTGGGATCGGAATTTCAAACTTTTCGCTTGTAACAAGGAGAATCTTCATCTCTTCAAGCCGAAAGATTTGCAATACTTGTTGGATCGATTCTACGAGTTCTCGCCGGAATTTCAGCCCGACGGGCGGCGTTCCTCCGAAGCGTCCGTTGCGTATATCCAACAAGCGTTTGAGGAAGGTCGATGCGTCTTTGAATGGATACACCAAACACTGGACGGAACGCCGTTACCGACGGAAGTAACGCTTGTCCGTGTTCTCTATGGAGACGACTATGTCGTCGCCGGATACGTGCGGGATCTGCGGGAACACAAGCAAATGATGGAAGAAATCGAGCGGCGGGGCAATCTGATGAGTATCGGGAATCGTGCCGCCACCATTTTGCTCGCGATGGAAGACGAGAAAGACCTTGAGACCTCAATCCTGAAAGGGATGGAGCTTGTTGGCCGTTGTGCGGATGTCGACCGCGTCTTTTTTTGGCAAAATGAAATGATTGACGGCGAGCTATACCATGTCAACAAATACGAATGGTTGAGCAACAAAGTGCAGCAGGTTAAGTCCCTTCCCCAGAAAACAAAAAGGGCTTACCGTGATAACCCTGAATGGAAAAGCAAATTCTTACGCAATGAATGTATTAATGGTCCGACTTCCACTCTGACACAACGCGTTCAGGAGGTGCTTCATTCCTTTCACATCAAATCCATTTTAGCCATCCCCCTGTTTTTGCAGGATCAATTTTGGGGGTTTGCCAGTTTTGCCGATTGCCGACGGGAGCGTACCTTTACGGAAGACGAGGTCAACATTCTGCGTACCATCGGTTTTATGCTGATCAGTGCCAATAACCGTGCTGTCCAGGCGGCTGACATTCGTGAAGTGCATGAACGGATGAAACTGATGCTCGATGCGGTGCCTCTTTCCTGTCACCTGTGGGATCGGAATTTCAAACTTTTCGCTTGCAACAAGGAGAATCTTCATTTATTCAAGCCGAAAGATTTGCAATACTTGTTGGATCGTTTTTACGATTTCTCGCCGGAATATCAGCCAGACGGACGGCTTTCCTCCGAAGCGGCCGTTGCGTGTCTCCAACGGGCATTTGATGAGGGCAGGTACGTCTTTGAATGGATGCACCAAACACAAGACGGGACGCCGATACCGACGGAAGTAACGCTTGTCCGTGTTCTCTATGGGGACGATTATGTCGTCGCCGGATACGTGCGGGATCTGCGGGAACACAAGCAAATGATGGAAGAGATCGAGCGGCAGGACCATCTGCTAAAAACGGTAAATCAAGCCGCCACCATTTTGCTCAAGTCGGAGATCGACGAGTTTGAACACGATTTACAGGATTGTTTGGGGATGATCGGCGAGGCGGTGGGCGTTGATCGCGTTCGCATTTGGAAAAATCACACCATCGATGGACGTCTCCACTGTACCCAGGCGTACGAATGGTCGGGAGGGGCCGCACCGCAGCAGGGCAACGAAATCACGATTGACGTTTCGTTCGACGACTGCATTCCGGGATGGAAAGAAACATTGGGCCAAAGGGAATGTATCCATCGTCTTGTACGCGACATGTCTCCGGCGGAGCAAAAGCAAGTGGCTTCGCAAGGCGTTTTGGCGGTTTTATTGGTGCCGATGTTTCTGCGGGATCATTTCTGGGGCTTCATCGGTTATGATGACTGCCACCGTGAACTGCTCTTTACCGAAAACGAACAAACCGTTTTGCGTTCCGGCGGTCTGTTGATTTCCAACGCCTTGTTGCGCTATTCCATGATGCTGGATCTCCGTGACAATGCCGAACAATTGGAAGCGGCTCTTGAGGAAGCACAAGAAGCGAACCATATCAAAAGCGACTTCCTGGCCAAAATGAGCCACGAAATGCGCACCCCCTTGAATGCGGTGATCGGTTTTTCCGAATTGACGCTTGATATTGACGGGTTAAACGAAGAGGCCCTTTCCAATCTTGGAAAGATACACAATGCCGGTACGACCCTCTTGAGTACGGTCAACGACATTTTGGACATCTCCAAAATCGAAGCGGGTAAACTGGAACTTGTCCCGCACGAATACGATATTCCCAGCCTGATTAACGATACGATTACCCAGACGATTCTGCGTGTCGAAGACAAACCGATCCGGTTTGTCCTGGACATCAACGAGAACCTGCCGGTCCGGCTTTACGGCGATGAACTGCGGATCAGGCAGATTTTCAACAATCTTCTCTCCAACGCTTTCAAGTACACCAAGGAAGGGACGGTGGAATTTGGTGTCCGTTGTACCCGGGAAGGGAACACCGCCGTCATGACCGCTTGGGTTCGGGACACCGGAATCGGCATCCGGGCGGAAGATTTAAGCCGTCTATTCACCGACTATACCCGGATGGACAAAAAGTCCAACCGAAAAATCGAGGGAACCGGACTGGGGTTGACCATCACCAAACGACTGGCGGAGATGATGAACGGCTCA
>CAZNVM010000022.1:0-7770 GCA_964576215.1 uncultured Planctomycetaceae bacterium | reverse complement strand
TTGACAGATATTTCCAGATGTACTATTTCGATACAACGTGACTGAAATACTTTACTTTCAAGGTCCATTATCTACTTTTCTGTTCCACATACCTCAAAAAACCTATTTTTTTGCCCACAGATTCTGGTGGGGAACCATTTTCACGTTGTGACTCCAGAAGTACGTTGTTGAGTGTTTCCACCTTCTCCAAAAGAACCTTGGTGTCATCCGAATCACTTTCCTCGTTTTCCAACGCCTCGAACAAACCCGTGGTCGTTGCCGGGTCGGCGACGAGATCGACGCTTCGGACCGAAAGGATGTCCTCGACGACCGTTTCGTCCCGATCCCGGCGTAACACCGCTTCGACGTTGTGCGAAAAGCCGACGTTCGACGGCGCATGTTCCGCGTCCCAAAGGAGTTGCTCCGCAAGCGGATGGTTCGGATTGAAGTGGAAATCCGCATACAGTCCGTCGTCCCCGTGAAGCCGGACTTCGCGTATGACACCAAGGCGGTCTGTGTAACTTCTCGGCCTGTTCGGGTCGCCTTCCGGGTGGTCGAGGTTGACCTTGGCATTTTCGTACATCGGTATCGCCTTTTTCAGAACCTCGACGGGATAACGCCGTCGGTTCCTGCTGAGCGTACCGAGGATTTTGACGCCATAAAGGATGCCCTGCGATTTGTCGATCTTCAATCGACCCGCACCGGGCTGAGTAAATTCCTGAATGAGTTCAGACATGGTATTCTCCGTAAAATCAGTAAATATAAAGGGTTAATGTTTATTGGCATTGACAATCGCAATCGCAATGGTGTCGCAATTTCGATTCCTTGTTCGGGTCCAAACCGTGCCGCATCGACATGGTATGTGCCGAGAGAACGCCGCTTCTGAGAAGGATTTCATCCGCTCTCGCTTCCTTCAAGCGATCCCGAACGGACAGAATCGGCGGGATTGCATGAAGCTGAACACGGTTGAAGGTGTCACGCGGTAAAGTACCGTATGCAATACCTGCTTCCACGACCCGGTGCAACACTGCGAGGTCGTCCGTGATGGTGTCATATTGCAATCGTTCGAACATTCGCACCGCCGGACCTTCCGCCACCATCGTCGAGGAATAGTTCGCGTTGGAGGCGTCACTGGTCAGCATGAATTCCGGGATAACCAGACGTGCCGCAATGGCTCGCAACTCCGCCTGGAGGATCAAAATGTATCGACTGGCGTCAATCGCGGCGACCGGAAACTGGTAATCCGTACCGCTGTAGGTGTCAATGATCGTTCCCGGAGAAAATACCTGCACGTTTTTCAACTGTCCCGTCAGTGGATCGTAAGTCCTGTCATTTCCTTGATTTAGCGAATATCGTCGAATCGATTCCGCCGTCCCCTCCGTGTGTTTGCGAACAAGGGCGATGGCCGATTGAATCTCTGCGACAATGCTCATATTGCGCAACAGTTTTTCAATACGCCTGAAATTTTTGCGGACCGGAAACAACAACGGCAGGCCGCGTTTGACGTTGAAGTCGACATTGGATTTGCGGTGTTGTATCTCTGACGCCGAAACGTACTCTCCATCGATCCAGTATCCGAGCACCGATTCAACGTCAAACGGCTCCGTGTGAATTCCGAATGAATGTTCCTGCCGTTTCAGATATTCCTGCGGACAGGACACCTGGCCCGGCTCCACGAACCGAACATGCGTCATACCATCCGATCGTACGAAAAATCGCAGAAACACTTCACCGTCACGGTCACGACGACGGACGATCTCCTGATGACGTTTTGCCCATTGGTTTTCGTCGAGAAACTTCACGAGAAAATCCTGCACCTGGCCTGAAATTTCAAGGTCGTTCTCATCAACGGGAACCGCATGATACCGATGGCCCGATCCAACGATGTAATTGATACGATTTTCAATCGCGTTGATGGCAAACTCGTTCGTCAACACAAGATTTCGACTCTGGTTTCGAATCTCGTTCAAATAATTCTCATCGAACGGGGTCGCCGAAATTCCGTCGGTGGTGTTACGAATCGGACGCCAGTATTCGCCGCCATCAATGTATGCTTCCGACGGATCGACGAAGCGGTCGGTCCCGTCAAAAAACGATTCCGCAAGGGATCGTTCCAGCAGGGCCGCCTTTTCCAAAAGTCTTTGATTCCAATCACTTGTGATCATAGTTTTCTCCTGTCGGTTTTCAATGGGATAGTTTCATGTGACTTATCGTATCCGATGGTGTCAATGTTCGTCGGGTTCGTTCTCCGATTACCCGTAACGCCATTTCCAGTGCGTCCGGTCCGTCGTCGTGATCTCCGACGGGAAACATTTTCATCTGTTCCACGAGCAACTTCGCCGACGGTGATTGATTTCTGAAACGTAATCGTCTCCCGGACAAATAGGTTCCCAAACGTCGGATGCGCACAAGTTTGTTGGTTCGATTTTCCAGCGGTGTCATGCGATAATCGGCGATTCGGCGTCTCTTGAATTCGTCGACAAAGTCTCCGTACAATAAATCTTGGAACTGGTTCGTTTCAATCACAAACTCGTCGGGATTGTATTTTTCGTACAGCTCAACTCCGGTAGCAACGATTTCCGAAACGTTACGTCTGGCAAGGTCGGCGTCAATATGGTAAATACCGCTTCTGTCGAGAGTTACGACAACAAATGCCGAGTAGTCTCCTCGTGAGGAATCGCTTCCTTTGCTCGGATCGAGTGCCATAACGCGGTATTCAACCGCATGGGGCTTTGGCATTTCGTCGAACCAAACCGTTTCGTCAAAATAGGTCTCCGGCCACTCGCAAAATTCCGGATTGACCGGCGAGTTCTGCTTTTCCCGTTCGAACGCCGTGCGGCCACTTTCGACCCTCATCTTCATCAGGGCGTAAATGTCCTCGTGCTCCGGCCAAAGAACATCGCTTGCTTCATTCATGGCGTCATAGTGGTCCCGGTAAAACGCTTCCGCCTTCGTTCGTGACTCCGGGTCTTCAAGGTTCGTGTAAATCGTCTCCCATTCTTCCCAGAGCGTCCTATTGTTCGGCCAGGTCAAAATCGCCTGGAACTTCACGCAATCCCAGCCCGGCTTCGTGAACAGCTCCATTGCAATCGCCTCATTGTGCAACGCCGTCGCCAAATTCAGTACGTTCGTCTCCGAGTGCCCCGCCTTAAGCAGCGTGCCGTGGAACCACGATCGCGTTTTTTCCCGTGCGGAACCGGAAACAATGTGTTGGTCGTTCTGCAAATCGTCGCATACGATCAAACTTGGCCGGTGCTGTTTTCTCCGGCGTCCCCGGAGTTTTTGGCCTGTCCCGAACGCTTCAATCGTGACACCGTTATTCAACACGATTGACCCACCCCGCCAGGTCGGACCTTTACCGGTCCCTTGCGGATAACGCTCCCGCAGTTTGCGGTTGTCGATCAATTCCGCCTTGATGTTTTCCAAATGAGCATGGGCTTGTGACATGGTGTCAGATAGTATCCAAATGTACGGTTCCCTTTGCTCCAACGCTTCCCGAAGCGGATAAGCGAAGGTACCAATCGTCGATTTCGCCGCCCCTCTCGGAGCAAGCACGTTCAGTTTGGTGCCACGCTCGGTATTGATCCGGTCAAGTCGCTCACAGAGCCAACGGTGCATTTTCGACGGGGCTTTCGTGCAATGCTCTCCGAGGTAATGCAACGTCCACTTGAGCATGCCCGTTTCCACATTCTGTTTGGTGTCATAACGAAGGCGTCGGTGTTTTTCCATGCACTTGATGAGAAATTCCCGCAAATACACGCCGGACTGGTCCGTCTCGAATTGAATTGTGTCTGGTGTCATTCTTCCGTTTCTCCGGTCGTCGGGACGATCTCCTCCTCCGGCAAATTCAATGCGTGAACGAGTCCGTTGACTTTCCGAATAATGTTACGCCGCTCTTTGGGATCGTGAATTTCCGGTATCACGATTTCCACCAAATCCGAGATCAAATTTTTCACTTGTTCTTCCGAAAGCGTCTTGGCACCACGCGGTGCATATCGGTTCGGACAGCGTCGTTCCAAAGCCCAGGCCGCCGCACGCCAATATTGAGCCTTGTCCGCAGCCGCACGGATTTTCTGCAAAAAGTAAACTTCGGACGATTCTTCCGCAACGCGGACTTCCTCCGCAAAATCGGCATCGCGTTGAATTTCGTTTCGGATCGTCGTCGTGGAACATCCCACGTACTTTGCCGCACTTTCCCGTGACGCCCCCACTGTGAGGACGGCAATAATTTTCCGGCGTTTCGCTTCGTCCAATCCAATTTTTCGTTTGACGCCTTTCTTGGGCATAACTTACTCCTTTCCCTGGACTCAGGCTTCAGACCTCAGGTTTCAGGTGTCAATTTTTGTCCTGCCGCCTGATGCCTGACGCCTGTACTCAAATGACACCACGCAACGTCCAGCCGATGTATTCATTGTGTCGCTTCGTCCGCCACCCGTTTTCATCAAATTCGTTGTTTTCCACAACGGCGAGTTTTCGCAATGTCGGATGATCGACGGGTGTGACGCCGTGATGGTAAACCGTAATTTCGCTTTCCGATAAATTTCCGCAACGCCGGTCAAAAACGCCGCCCCGATCCCGATCCCTTGATAATCCGGTAGTGTTACGATTCGACTGACACGTCGCTGCCCAATGTGTCCCATTGATGGCAGCACGGCACAAAACGCGACCGGTTCGTTTTCCCAAACCGCAAGGTAACACTGTGCGGCCTTGTGTAAATTTCCGTTCAAATAGTGATGTCTTGCAAACATCGGCCACGCATCGCGGCTGCAACGAAAGATTTGCAAGCGAATTTCCGGTCGCCGAAGGGACCTCCTTGATACGGTCCCGTCGGCCATATCGAGAACCCAGTCGGGTTCCAACCAATCCATGATGTCATAGTGACATGTCACCGCAACGAAAGACGGCAGAGAGCAGACGGTTGTCGGCTGTCTCAACGCTTTCGCCAAAGCAGCGGATGCAATTTTGGCAACATTCCGATCCACGACGCTCGTGAATTCATCAAAGACGACAGTCGGCAGACGGCAGATGGCAGAATTTTCTGCTGTTTGCTGTCTGGCGTCTGCGGTCTGCGACAACGCTCTCGCCAGATCGCAGCGGAACCGTTCGCCGTTCGACAGTACGTGGTACGGCTTGATCCAGCCGGGCGGCGAACTGAATCCGACCGCAGTGAGCAACTTCGTGATCTCCTTGACCGGCAAGTCGCCGAATCCATCGACAACGGCGGCGTCATCGGCCCAATCACCCCCTTTGTAAACATTGTTACCGAACAGCTTTGCGGCAACGGTACTTTTGCCGCTTCCCGAAGGGCCGACGATCAAACCGATACGCCATTCGCTGTCCAGCGGCGGCATTTCAATCGTGAACGTTTCACTCGCTTTCCGGGCGACCGGAACATCGAACATGCCGGCAATTTGCGCAACACGAAACGATTGAAACACGGGACATTCGACTCGAAAGTCGGCAGTCGGCGGACGGCAGACGACAGATTCTTTCTCTCTGTCGTTTGCTGTCGGCTGTCTGCCATCAGTATCTGCCACCTGCCGTCTGTTGTCTGACATCTTTCCTACAAATTCAAAATTTTCAATTTAACACCACGATCAACCAGTTCTTCGTACAATTCCTTCTGTTGCTCTTCATCTTCGCAATCGACGAGCAACTGAAACAACGTCGGCAGGTGAATTTCCTTTTGATCCTCACTGTTGACCGCTGGTGTGTGCAACTCGTCAAGCAAATTTCGGAGTGATTCGTCCTGCGTTTCAATCGAACGTACCAGTTCGTCAAGCAACTCCGAATTCGATGACGCCATAGCTGAAATCGGGTCGAACACCGCCAACAGCTTTTCCGTTTCAGCGTCATCCAGATCAAGCACCAATATCGGCACTTCCTGATCCGGTGTCGTTTCCGCCCGAAGATGTCCGTCCACCAGTTGTAACGTTCCGTCCGGCATTTCCCGGACCAAAAGTGCGTCGGCGTATCCGATTTCCGTGAGAATTCCACGTAACGCCGCCGCTTGCTTTTCCGGGTGCGTACGCCAATTTTTCGGGTGCGCCGTCAAGCTACTCGCTCTCACACGCTTAAACTCTTTGATTCGATCTTTTATTTTCATGGTGGGTGGTGTCTGAACCAGGATTTTCATAAAATTTTCAGGATTATAAGGATTATTTTTAATCCCGCTATTCAAATCCAGACAATCATATAAATCACGAAAATCCCGGTTCAAACTACTTCAACGTAAACAAATACTTGTAAAAAACACTTCTCGCCAAATCGGCGGGTTCGGTAAAACGGTCGGCCAGGTGCGGTACCGGATCAATGCCGCCACCGATTCGGTCGGCAATGGCACACGCTTGGGAACAAAACGGCGGACGTGAAATTTTTTTCGTTTCAGAAAGGTCGTCAAAGTCCGGTTTCATAAAAAATCGGACGCACGACAAGTGAGTCAATGCCGCCATTAAAACATTCCAGTAACCGTAATCGCAACCGGCGAATCGCTGCATGAGCTCAACAGCCTTGTCCCGGTGATACGCAGGCCAACGGTTGTCCGGGTTCGCACGAAACACGTCGATCTGGCCCGGACGTTTTTTGACTTGCGATTCCAGTAACACCGCTCGCCCACCGTAAAATTCGCGGACCTCCAAAAGGAACAAATGACCATTCCACCACGCCGCTTTTCCGGCATGGGAATGAAAGCCGCGTCCCGCAAGGGGAACAAGCCCGCGACTGCGAAACAGCAGTAAATCACTGTCCAGTATTTCACCGGCACACTCGCTAAAATTACGTTCGACAACCTTCATTTGAATTACGAATTACGAATTTCTGACTGCTGACAACTCATTTTTCATTTCTCATTTCTCATTTGACCAGGGCCAGTGATCCGGTATCACGTCAAAATGGGGGTCAAGTTGTTCTTCCCGCCATTTTCGGAGTTTAAGGTAACGCCTCAGTTGCCAGCCTTTCAGTTCAATGTCGAGCAGTCCGCCTTTGTGTACTGAAATGTTCCATGAGGAATCTTTCGAGCGAATGCCGATCATTTTCTTCAGGTAACAAGCGGTGCAGGGCATCTGCGTTTTGCCGCCGCATTTCGGGCACCGCACCCAGGGGCCTTTGGGGTGGATTTTGACGTTTTCCGTAAAATCCCGACGCTGTTTTCCGCGGGCAATCGCCGAAACGGTGCCGCGTGACACCCCCATCATTTGGGCGATCTTTCGCTGACTGTGTTTCCTTTCCCGCAACAGTCTTATCACTTCCAAAAATTTTTGGGATTCGAGCATGTTGACACCTCCTGTAAAAACACCACCGAACATTATCCCACTTGTGTCCCGGTCAGTGGCGAACAGAATACCGGGTTCCGGAAAAGCATCAAGAAAAAAATAGGCCAACTTTTTCCACAACGCCAAAATGGTGCCACTTTGGATGTTCACCCGACTTGAGGTTTGAATCGGTGTCGAAAAACGAACATCGCTCTTGAAATCAAAAGTCCGCACAGATATCGGACCGGACCGAACCATCTGTTTTTTTTCCGGTAGGATTACGGCCAGAGATTTTCGGAAGAATTTTCCAAATCCGCAAATTTTGACGGAAAATTCGGGACATTGGAGCATCAGCAAATCGGAAAATCCCACTGGAATTCCCCCCACAGGAGGATTGCATAGTCCCTGGGAACGCAGGCTTCCAGCCTGCGCGAAGGTTGCGGAATGGAGTCTCCGCCCTGCGCAGGTAGGATGCCTACGAACTCACTGGCAGGCTGGAAGCCTGCGTTCCCAGGGAAAAAGCGACTTTGCAATCCTCCTG
>CAZNVM010000021.1:0-1805 GCA_964576215.1 uncultured Planctomycetaceae bacterium | reverse complement strand
CAGTCGAGTAGGCGGGGGAATTCCCCGCCCCTCCTCCCACCGGACATGTGGATTTCCCCCATCCGGCGGTCATTGATACACTCACTTCAAGTTTTCACAAGTTTGTCAGCTACAGTTGTTTTCACTCAACATGCTACAGTTGTTTCACCTTCAGAACCTCGTAAATCAGATGATACCAACTCATTCCCTTAGGCGGCTTGAAGGGACGCTGACTTTGACGACCCAGGAATTGAGTCATTCGCGCCAGAACAAACGCATTGATCGAACGGAACGCACAGCGGGGATAGCCTTTGCCAAAGTAATTCGACCAGCCGACCAAAAATTGATTCAGCCGCCTTACCACTTCGTCAATCGGCAGACAACACCAACGCCCCGAAGTCAACTCATGGATGCTTGCACATGCCTTTCGCATCGCTTTCTTCGACGGAATGCGATTCCAATAACGACAATTGCGACCGTGAAGGTCTTTGTCATAACGGAACGAATACGCCAGAAAATCCAATGTTTCGCCGGGCATCGTCGCTTGCACCACCTTTGTTTTCTCACGATTGATCACCAATCCCAGCCACGTTTCGATTTTACTTTCCACCCAATTTGTCATCCGCTCACCAACGTATCTCGCAATGATGACGAAATCATCCGCGAAGCGAATCAGCCGGGCATTCGCAAACTTCAAAGGTCCATCCTTCCCATGAAACACCTTGTCGAACCAGTGCAAATACAAGTTCGCCAGCAGCGGAGAAATCACTCCGCCTTGTGGTGTTCCCTTGTCGGGACGCTTCCTCGTCGTTCGCCCCTGCTCGTCTTTCTCGATGACCGGAGCCGTCAACCACAGGCGAATCAGGTGCAAGACCTGGCGATCCGCGATGCGGAATTCGACCGCTTTCATCAGTTTGTCGTGCGGAATCGAATCGAAATAACCCTTCAGGTCGGCATCATACACCGCCGTTCGACCTTTCTTGAGGTTTTGCCCGATGACATCCAACGCCTGATGCGCCGACTTGCCAGGGCGATAACCATAGGAACAATCGAGGAAGTCTTCCTCAAAGATCGGCTCAAGGATCAACAGGCAAGCCTGCTGAACGATGCGGTCTTTGACGCTGGGAATTCCGAGCGGTCGTGTCTTGCCGTCCCCTTTGGGAATGTGGACTCTCTTGACCGGTTGCGGCATGTAGGTTTTCGATTTCAACGCTTCCATGATTTCCTCGATCATGCGGTTTTCGCCGTATTTCACGATGTCATCAATGGTCTGTTGATCGATGCCCGGCCCGCCGTCGTTGCGACGGACGATTTGCCACGCCGACCAGAGAACGTCGTACCGATAGATTCGATCATACAAGACGTAAAATCGAAACCTCGGTTCTTGCTTGGCTTTGACAGCCAGTTTCTGTCGCAGTTCGGAGACTTTCGGCGCAATCGGGCGTCCCTTGTCAAAGGGATAGCGTTCCGAATTTGCGTTGTCCGTAGTGGGATGATTATCCAAGCGGCTCTCCTTTCATTTAACATTAACGAGTACCAACCAGAGGTCCTTCGCTCCATCGGCATTACCCGGCTTCGTTGTTGCGCTGGTGGCAACAATCACTACTATGACCTCATCCGACTTCCCATGCAGCCCCGTCGCGGTTATGCATTCCCGCGAAAAGTCGGACGCGACCGGTTTATTGGTATGGTCACAAAAGTTTGGGGCGTTTCCAACCGTGTTGGCCACGAATACCGCAGCTTCCGTTGGTCGCTGCCACCAAACTCTTTTGTCCAGGACAATATGCCGCCGATCTGTCCGCCGCATGGGACCTCCCAAGTTTCTG
>CAZNVM010000020.1:0-27893 GCA_964576215.1 uncultured Planctomycetaceae bacterium | reverse complement strand
TCAATGCCGCTTGAAGTAGCGTTTCGAGTTCGGCAATCCGTTGGTCTTTGACATCCATGTGTCACAGTGTACTCCTTTTGCCACTTCGAAACAAGACCAATTTCATCGATTTAACGCGATTAGGCCGTGAACGGCTACTATTTTGGTACCTGCCGATTATTTTGCGATCAACTCAACGCCGGAAGCGTTTGCCAAGTTGGGGATGACGGTCCAGGACCTTCCTGCGTTGGCCGAGGGCGTCAAGGAGAACCTCGAAGGAAGAACCGGTGGTGCCGTGTCGCTGGCCGTCGGGATGGCCCATATCTTCTCCGCAATCCCCTTGTTCAAAGGGCTGATGTCCTACTGGTATCACTTTGCGATCATGTTCGAAGCGGTGTTCATCCTGACGGCAATTGACGCCGGGACCCGTGTGGGACGCTTCTTCCTTCAGGAAATGATCGGCAAATTCCTACCCAAATTCGGCGACGTGAAATGGTGGCCCGGCATTTTTGTTACGAGTATCCTTTTCACCGGGGCTTGGGGATACTTGCAATACACCGGCGATATTTCGGCGATTTGGCCGCTGTTCGGCATGAGCAACCAGCTTCTGGCGTCCTGTGCGTTGATTATCGCAACGAGTATGATTATCCGCATGAACAAGGCGAGATACGCCTGGGTTACGGCGGTGCCGGGCCTGTTCATGGCCGGTATCACGATGTGGGCGGGAACGCTCCAGATTTTCGGCCTGTATTTCCCCACCGGCAAGTATTTGTTGGGCGTTTTGGGATTGATCGTGATGCTTTTAATGGTGATTATCTTCTGCGGGGCCTTCCGCCGATGGATTAAGCTGCTCTGCATCAAAACGCCCGTGATTGACGCCAACGGCGATGAGGTGCTCGAAATCGTGGAAGAGTGACGCTTGTTGATACGATAACGTTCTCAAACCGTAAACGAACGGGTACTCAAAACAGTCGAGGGCACAAGATTCCAGCCTGCCTCGCGCAGGCAAGATGCCTGCGTTCCCAGGAACTTTGCAGTTCTCTTGAAATTTTGTGCTTTTTGGCGACTGCGGTTGTTTCGTCGAGAAAAATAAAGTATAAAATGGGCCTTTGTTGCCATTTCCGCTGTTTTCCCTTTGTTAATCCTTCTGAATTTTAATCGAACCATGCAAATTTCCCAAGAAACACGGCGTACATTTTTGAAAAAGAGCGGTTTTTTGACGGCGGGCTTGACGGCGGCGGTCTCCGGCGCGATGCCTCGTGTCCATGCGGCGGAGGACAACACGATCAAAATCGCGTTGGTCGGTTGCGGCGGACGTGGAACCGGCGCAGCGTTTGATGCGCTTGCCACCGAAGGACCGAAAAAACTTTGGGCAATGGCCGACGTTTTTCCCCACCGCTTAAATGGAAGTTACTCCGGAATCTCCGACGCACATCCCGACGAAGTCGATGTTCCCGAAGAACGACGCTTCATCGGACTTGATGCGTACAAAAAGGCAATCGACGCCGTCGCTCCCGGCGGCGTGGTACTTTTGTGTACGGCTCCGGCATTCCGACCGGCTCACGTCGAATACGCCGTGGAAAAAGGCGTTCACGTCTTCATGGAAAAATCGTTCGGGGTTGATTCGCCGGGCGTGCGCAGAATCTTGGCCGCCGGAAAAAAAGCGGACGAAAAAAATCTGAAAATCGCCGGAGGACTGATGAGCCGACACTCTTTTCCGCTCCAAAGTTGCATTGAGCAGATTCAAGAGAAAAAATTGATCGGTGATTGCGTCACCTGCTGGACGTATCGGGTCCACGAAAACGTCGGCTTTTCCCCAAAACAGGCCGGGTGGAGCGAACTGGCTCACCAAATCAACAACTACAGCTGTTTCACTTGGGTAAACGGTTCCTTTTTCCTCGATTGGTTGATTCACAACCTTGACATTTCCTGTTGGGTGATGGGAGATTGGCCGGTTTCGGCACAAGGGCAAGGCGGTCGTCAAACGCGGCCTTACCCGGACCAACTGTTCGACCATTATGCGGTCGAATACACGTTCCCGAACGGAACGCGGCTTTTGGCGCAGGGACGACACCAGAACAACACCTGGGGATTTTTCGGCACAATCTTGCACGGAACGAAAGGCTCGGCGGTATTCGGCGAAGGGATTTCGCATCCGAAGATTTTCAAGGGTTATAACCAAACGCCGGAAAACCAAATTTGGGAGCACAAAGGAGAATTTAACAAACAGTACCGGACGGAACACGTTTTGCTTTTTGACGCGATCCGAAACGACAAGAAGTACAACGAAACGGACCGTTGTGCCAAAGCGGCGATGACCGGGATTCTGGGACGCATGACCGCCGAATCGGGCCAAATGATTTCCTGGGACGAAGCGATGAATTCAGATGTGGAACTCGCTCCGGGTTTGGACAATCTGAAATGGGACGACGACGCCCCGGTAATGCCGGACGCCAACGGCAATTATCCCATCGCCATGCCGGGTATCACGAAAGTGTTGTAATTTACTCAAACCGTAAACAAATGGGAACTCAAAACAGTCAAGGGCATCGGGAATCGGGCATCGGGCATAGGTGATAAGTGAAAAACTTCCTCCAATTTCCGATTCCCGATTCCCGATGCCCGATTCCCTAAATTTCAACACTTTTTCCAGTTTCATTACCATTTCGTTTACACTTTGAGAACCTTATATTGCCTTGTTTTTTCGGACGTAAAAAAATGATCGTTTTAAAACGTATTGGACAAAAGCCGGATACTTTTTTCCTATTTACGGAATCGCAAAAAGATGTATATTTGGGTAGAGTATATTGATTGTGCCGACTGTCGCGATTGATAGGGTTGTGTTTTTGGGAATAACCCCTAAGAACCGATACTACAGGCAATTGCCTTGTTTTGTTGCGTATTGATCCACTAACAATTTCAGAGATTTTTCAAATATGAAACGCTTTTTCAGTTTCTCGTTCGTTTGCCTTTTGGTTTTTTCGTCCCTTGCGTTTTCGCAAAATCCCGGGCCGCTTGCTCCGACGCAGCGGGACCGGACGATTGCCAAGGTGGTGGAAAAACTGCTCCGGGACAGCCATCTTTTCAAGAGGCCGACCGACGAAATGCTTTCCGAACGTAGTTTTGAGTTGTTTTTCAAGGCACTTGACCCGAACAAGACGTATTTTTACCAATCTGATGTGGATGAGTTCGCCAAGCGAGCCAAGAGCATCGGCGAAAAAGCGAATACCGGCGACATCGGCTTCGCATTCGACGTGTTCAATCTTTATCTGAAACGGGCTGATGAGCGGATCGATTGGGGTATGGCGATGCTTGACAATCCGATTGATTTATCGACGGACGACGAAATCGTCGCGGACCCCAAAAACTTGGCCTATCCGAAAACGGAAGCGGAAGCCCAGGATCGCTGGATGAAACAGGTCAAGCTGCGGCTCCTGACCTTGAAAGCGGACGAAATCGAGAAGCTGAGAAACAAAGCGAAAAAAGAAGCGAAGGAAGAAGCCAAAGAAAAAGGGATCGCCTTTGATCCTTCGAAAATTCCGACAACCGCCGAACTGGAATCACAAGTTCCGGATTGGGAAACGCTTCAAAAACGGCTCAAGCGAAGGAATCTCTACGAAAAGAAACGAATACACCAAAAGGACAACGACGATCTGCTCGAATACTTTTTGACGGCAATCGCCAACGCTTACGATCCGCACACAAGCTATATGTCTCCGTCGTCGTTCGTGAATTTTATGATCCAAATGGGTTTGAACCTCGACGGAATCGGCGCAACGCTCACTTCCATCGACGGGTTTACGGTGGTCAACCGGCTCGTTCCCGACGGTCCGGCGGACAAAAGCGGTTTGCTTAAAGCGGAGGACCGAATCGTCGCCGTCGGCCAAGGTGCAAACGGCCCGATGGTTGACGTATTCGACATGAGACTCGATGATGTCGTTGCGAAGGTTCGTGGGAAACGAGGAACCCAGGTACGATTGGAAGTCGTTGATTTTGGCGACGTTGACAAGTACACCGAATACAAAGAGGAAGGAAAACCGAAACCGGCGACGAAGGTGATTACCATCACCCGGGAAAAAGTGGAACTCAAGGAACAAGCGGCGAAATCGACCGTATTTGAAGCCGGGCAAAAACCGGACGGCACTCCGCACAAAATCGGCGTGATTGTTCTTCCGAGTTTTTACTTCGACCTTGACGCCGCACAGCGGGGCGATCCGAATTATCGAAGCGCGGCAAATGACGTTCGCAGAATTCTCCGTGACTTCGTTGCGAAAAACGTCGACGCTGTCGTTCTCGACCTGCGGTTCAACGGTGGCGGCTCGCTTTCGGAAGTCGTTTCACTGACCGGCCTGTTCATCGAAACGGGAACCGTCGTGATGACCAAGAACCTCGGGACGCAGGTGACGAATTTGGACGACCGTGATCCAAGCGTCGAGTGGACCGGCCCGCTGGTCGTGGTCGCTAACAAAGCGAGTGCGAGTGCCAGCGAAATTTTCGCCGGAGCGATCAAGGATTACGGTCGCGGCCTGATCGTCGGCGATTCAACGACGCACGGAAAAGGATCGGTGCAAGACCTCAAGGACATCAGCAAAATCCTGTTCGGCGGCGTTCCCAACTCACCGCAGCTCGGGGCACTCAAGTTGACGGTCCAGGGATATTACCTGCCCGGCGGAAACTCGCCGCAGACCTGTGGTGTTACGTCGGACGTGGAATACCCGTCGTTTTTGAATCATTACGAAGGAATTTCCGAAAGCGATTTGGATTATCCGCTTTCGTTTGAAAAGATTCCCGCCGCCATAAAATACCCGACGTTTTCGTACACGAACGAAGCGGTCGTCAAAGAACTGCGTGAAAAATCGGCGGCACGGGTCAGCGGGAATTCCGACTTCCAGAAAGTGCTCAAGGACATCCAGATTTACTTGGAGTACAAGGCGAAAAAGACGCGGACGCTTAACGAAAAGAAGTATTTCGAAGAGCGGGAGCGGCTCCGGGCGGAAAAAGAGGAGACCGACAAACTTCTGGAAATGGAAGACGACGACAAGGACAAAATCGAACGGAACTATTACATGAACGAGGTTCTTGCAACGACCGTCGATTACATGGAAATTCTCAATGCCGCCGGAATCACGTTCCCGAAAGACAAAGCGGTCAAAGGCGGTGTTAGCCTCTTCAATTTGTTCAATTGAGATTCAGAAATAGGAAATCGGAAATCGGGTGTAAAAAACGGTCTCCAATTTCCGATTTCCGATTTCCTTAAATTTAACACCTTTTCCCGTTTCATTACCATTTCGTTTACACTTTGAGATGAATACGCAATTGAAGTCTGGAATCGATTGGGTTGGGTATTTGGATTGGAACGTTCGGGATTTTCACAGTTACGACACTGCACGAGGGGCGACTTACAACGCTTACCTGGTTCGTGATGAAAAGACGGCGTTAATCGACACGGTCAAAGCCCCTTACGCGGATCACCTGCTCCGCAATCTTCGGGAAAGAACGTCGCTGGACAAGATCGACTACCTCGTTTGCAACCACAGTGAACTGGACCACGCCGGAGCGTTGCCGGAGGTTTTGCGGCATCTCCCCAACGCAACGCTTTTGTGCAACGCCAAATGCAAGGAAACACTCGGAACGTTTTTCGACATTTCCGGCTGGAAAATCCAACTTGTCGGACCGGAGGAGACCGTTTCGCTCGGCTGCCGCAGCCTTGCGTTTGTCAATACGCCGATGGTCCATTGGCCGGAGTCGATGTTTACGTACATCCCGGAAGAAAAACTCCTCTTTTCGATGGACGCTTTCGGTCAGCATTTGGCAACGACGGCCCGGTTTGACGATCAGTGGCCGCTCGAACATTTGCTTGCAGAAGCGAAATTGTATTACGCCAACATTGTAACGCCTTACGGCAGGCAGGTTCTCAAAACGCTCGAAGCGGCGGCGACGATTCCGATTGAAATGATCGCTCCGTCGCACGGACTGATCTGGCGCACGCACATCGGCGACATTCTGGCCGCTTACGGCGATTGGGCCGGCGGACGTTTTCAAAAGAAACTGCTCATTCTCTATGACACCATGTGGGAAAGTACGGAGATCATGGCCGAAGAGATTTTAAAAACCGTTCAGGCCGTTCAACCGGACGTTGACGTTCACCTGATGCACGTCCGCAAAACATCGCTGACTCGAATCGCGGCGGAAATGCTCGACGCTTCGGCGGTCGCAGTGGGAACCTCGACGCTCAATACGCAGATGATGCCGCAACTTGCCGCCGTGCTTACGTACCTGAGGGGTTTGAAATTTCGGGAGAAATCGGCATTTGCGTTCGGTTCCAGCGGTTGGGGGCCAGGCGGGCCGGAACAGGTGCATCAATGTCTCGAACAGCTCCAATGGAACGTGATCGTCGATCCGATCCGTGCGAAAAACCGACCGACGGAAGAAGTGCTCCAACGTTGCCGTGACGCTGCCGGTCAGCTCGCCGCGATTGCCAGTCAACGAGCCGCGAACGTGAGTTTCTGACACAAAATTTGCGATTCCGTTAGCGGCGGGGCAAGCCCCGCGCGGGGTTATGTGTTGAGTTTACCCTGCTCCCGCACGGGACAGAGCCGCCGTCGCTAACGAAAAGTTTTTTCCCGCCCTATCTTGCACCGCTCTTTTCGGTGGAATACAATCCTTTGCGATGGTGACGTACCGTTGCCGTCTTTTTAAAATTTTGGTTTGATCGCAAGTTTTTGCCCTCAGACTTCCATGTACTACCCGGCTTACCGGTTGGAAGTTTTAGAAATATTTCCACAAAACATGCGTCTCCGTAAGGGGGCGTCATGCGTGGAAACTTGTAGAGTTTCGGTGCAAAGATACCCCTCCGGTATTCTTTGTGTTGCCGTGCGCTTTTGTATGGCTCTCTCGTAGTACAGAGGGAAATTCTCATGGGGCAACATGGCGTTCCCGTCTTTTAGCCGGTACGCCGCGCTTGCCGTTCTTGCCGTAACACTCCCACTTTCTTTTACGCACAAAAATTATGACAAACTTTTTTTACACCGACGCAAATGGCAGGAAACGAGGGCCGTTTGACGCTGGACAACTTCGGGTACTGGCGGCGCAGGGGATCATCACACCGAATACGCCGCTGGAGACTGGTGGTGGCCACAAAGGACTGGCAGGACAGGTTTCTGGCCTTTTCAACGTTTCACCGTCCCAACCAGTTGTCCCCGTAGCCAAGGGAAGTAAGGGGCCGCTTTTGGTCGCTCTTGTCGGGATTGTGGTGATATTGGCCGTCGGTGGGGTAATCGTACGGAAAATTGTAAATTCTGGACCAAAGGAACCACTATAAATTGAAAATGTCGGTCTGGGAGGAGGAGGTGGTAACGAAGCTCCAAAGGAAAAGCAACTGAGTGATAATCCTTCTGAATTGACTGCGCAGATCGAAGCTCCAGAGGAAAGACCGCAGCCGCCGAAACAGGATGATGAACGGAAATTTCTTGGACCGGTTACCGATTTGAAGGAAGAGCTTGAAAAAAGTGGTTTTGCTGGAGATTATTTTTTTGATTTGGTTAGTTATGCCAACTACGGAACTGAGGAATTGAGGCGAGAATCAAAGAACGCCGATGCTTTCGACAGACAGGCCGTCGAACACAGAATTGGAGTAGCACGAACGAAAATTGCCCTAAAAGTATTCGTTGCCGAATATGACTATTTGACTTACGGAGTGGACGTTAATGGTAATGAAAGTAGTTTTACTATGACTACTATGAATCTGGCGTGGGAAGGCCCAAAAATTGACACTTCAAAACTCAGAACTGTTGCCTTTCCAGTGGCGAATGTTACTTGCGATGTGGCGAAGATAAAATTTGAAACCGGTGCAGGATTTACTCGGATTGGTCTCTCACTCCCTGTCAACGGAAATACTGACAGTATCAGGGAACTTGTACGTAACAGCAAAGATTATCGAGCCAGAATAGTATTCACAATACCACTGCAACGACACCTTGATGGCCCTATTTTTGAGGTACAGAAGATCGAGATTGTCAAGGTTAAATGAGGCAAGCGTTTTATTCGGGGGCTGCGCGGAGTACCGCTTCGTCCCCGGCTCTTTACGATTGTTGTTTCCGGAAAAATGAGGTCACCAACGAGCCGCGAACGTGAGATCGACAAAACACCCCAAAATTTACGATTCCGTTAGCGGCGGGGCTTGCCCCGTCGCTAACGAATACGGCGAACTTGTCGACGGACTGCCCACTGCTTCAAGAGAACTGCATTGTTTAAAATAGATCGAAATTAAGGCCCCCCCTGGGAACGCAGGCATCTTGCCTGCCCCCGGGTTCGCAGGCAAGATGCCTGCGTTCCCAGGGACTTTGCAGTTCTCTTGCCCACTGCTCGCCGCGATTGCCGCGAGGCATTGACCGACCGCCGGGCAAGGAGTAGAATTCCATTCACTGTTTCTTTCCCCCTCTGTCTACTTCCCACACACACCAACCAATGAGAGCAATCGTTATGGGTGCCGGGGATCGACCCGGTGTTTGGGAAGCGTTCAAAGAATTACGCCCCAAAATCGAAAAATACGTGGAAATCGTCGCAATCGATTTTCAGTGGAGCCGCGATATGTCGAAAGTCGATTCGGACATCGCCATCGTTTTCGGCGGCGATGGGTCCGTTTTGAGAAGTGCTCACTCCATGGAAGAAAAGCAACGGCCCGTTCTTGCCGTGAATCTCGGAACGCTCGGATTCCTTGCGAATATTCAAACGGATGACCTTTTGGAGGTGCTCCAAACCTTGCGATTGGACAACATGAAAACGGTCGACCACCTGATGCTCGAATGTCAGATTCACAAAGAGACCGGGATTGAAACCCGGCTTTGCCTCAACGAAGTGATTGTTTTTAACGGAAAAGGGGGATTTCACATCGTCAACGTTGTTTTTACGGTGGATGGCCTTCCAGTAACAACCTTCCGATGCGACGGCCTGATTCTCAGTACGCCGTTCGGTTCGACGGGACACTCGCTTTCCGCAGGAGGCCCGATTCTTCGGAGAGACTTGGACGCCGTTGCGATCACGCCGATCAGTCCTCATTCGCTTAGCCAACGTCCGGTCGTCGATTCGGCGGATCGAACCTATGAGATGTGGACCGTCGATTGCGATGGTAAGGTGTTGATTGACGGGATTGATGTTGCAACGATTATGCCGGGCGAACATGTCGCAATTCGTCGGGCGGATGCGTGTTTTCAAATGCTTGACCTGCCCGGCCACGGATATTATGCCTCGCTTCGCGATAAACTCGGTTGGACCGGCAACGCCCTCGGAGTCAAAAACTTTAACTGACACCAACGAACCGCAAACTCCCGGAGAGTACGGCCCGGCTTTGTTCACCGCGTGTCCAATCCTATTCCCATGAAACCACTGTTCGCTCAAACGGTATTGTTGACCCGACCGGTGTCTCAGCAGGAACCGCTTCGAACGCTTCTCCAGGACGCCGGAGCGGAGGTTTTGTCGCAACCGGCCATTGAAATTCGACCGCCGAAATCCTGGGAAAGAGTGGACGACGTACTGCATCGGCTCGATTCCTTCGACTGGATCGTCTTTGCAAGCGCAAACGGCGTTCCGTTTTTTCTGGACCGTTGCCGAACAGCCCGTTTTCCCAAGATTTGCGCCGTCGGGCCGGGAACCGCCGCCGAGCTGGAAAATCGGGGCAAACGTGTCGGGCGGATACCGCAACCCCATACAGCCGAAGGGGTCGTCGCCGCTCTTGCGCCGGAAGCGGAAGCGGGGCAAAGAATTTTGCTCGTTCGGGCAAGCCGCGGTCGGGATTTCATGTACAAAAAACTCTCGGCGATTCATCCGGACGAAAACGGCGTCGAGGAAATCGTCGCTTACGAAAGCGTCGACGTGGACAAACCGGAACCGCAAATCGTTTCGCTCATGGAATCAGGCCGAATTGATTGGACAACCTGCACGAGTTCCGCAATTGCGGCTTCACTGGTCCGGATGTTCGGAGAATGTCTCCGCAAAACGAAACTCGTGAGCATCAGTCCGATCACGACGGAAACGATTCGCCGGTTTGGTTTCGAAAACATCGTCGAAAGCCGGAATGCGACCATGCCGGGAATTTTTGAAACCATTATTCAATTGAAAAACTCCTGTTGACCACTCTCCAATGGAACCAGATGTTGCCAAAAAGCGCGGTGTGATCCGCCGCATGTACGATTGGGTGCTTTCCTGGGCGGATACGCCTTACGGAACTCCGGCGTTGTTTATTATTTCGTTTATGGAAAGTTCATTCTTTCCGATTCCGCCGGATGTTTTGCAGATTGCCCTCTCGGCGGGAAAGCCGCGCCGGGCGTTTTGGTACGCAACCGTTACTTTACTCGGCTCCATCACGGGAGCGTTTCTCGGTTATCTGATCGGTTATGCCGTGTGGGAAGCGACCCAGGGATTCTTTTATGCCGCCCATCTGTTTTCCGAAGAAAATTTCCGAAGAGTCAAAGAACTGTATCAGGAGTATGGTTTTTGGGCCGTGCTGATTTCGGCACCGACGCCGATCCCTTACAAGATTTTCACGATTGCCGCCGGGGTCTGCGAGCTTGCGCTGTTACCGTTTTTCATCGCTTCCGTTTTGGGACGCGGGGCACGCTTTTACCTCGTTGCCGCAATCATGTACTTCTTCGGTCCAACCGTCAAATCGTGGATCGAAAAGTATTTTGAACTTTTCATGACTCTCTTCGGCGTATTGCTTGTCGGAGGTTTTCTCGTGATTAAGTTTTTAATTTAACTCAAACCGTAAACCGCCCGAAAACCGGCGGTCGGTTCATGGTTTCTTGATCGCCGCTCGGACGATCCCCGGTAAAAACAGCACGGCGGAAAGACGCAACACGAAACTGGCGAGAAAGTTGCACTGAGCGCAATTCCAGGAAAGTTGCCAGGCGGGAATCGAGAACACCCAATCGCGGCAATGGTCCGACCAATATCCGCCGAGGAGCGTGGAAATCGCAAAACTCAGCGTGGATGCCGTGTAGAAAATCGCGATTCCGCTCGCTTTGTTCTCCGGCGGCGAAAGATTCAAAACGAGCGTGGAAATTCCGACGTTGACGCCGACCCAAAAAATCCAAAATAGTGCGGCAACGTAAACCAACCACCAACTCGAAGGTTCCGCGAAAAAATAGCAAAGCGAACCGCCGGAAACGATCACGAGCGAAACGCACATCGTCGGGAAAAAACCGAACCGATCAATGCTCCGTCCGCTCCAGGGAGCGATTGCCGATTGTCCGATCCGGGTCAGGGTTTGCGTGAGGAGCGAAAAAAGCAGGGAAAGGTGAAGCACGTAAACCTGGTAATTGTGCTGAACCGACTGCGACAAACCGCCGGACACTTGCAGATACATTCCAAAGAGTACGAAAATCACGAATCGCCGGTTGCGGAGCGGTTCCCAAAGTTTGCCGCTCGTTTTTCTTCCCAACCCTTCCGGCAAAACTTCCGGCAATCGCAACAGTGGTATCACGGCGAGAACCAGGCAGGCGATTCCGAAATACGTCGGCAGGAGATACCCTTCCCATCGTGAAATGGTTTTCGGCAGGGAATCGATCACGAAATAAGCGTACAGTCCGCTTGCGAGAAAGCCGAGCATTTGCCCGAGAATCATCATTCCGTCGCGGATTCCGAGAAAGCGTCCCCGCTTGTCGGAGGGGACCAGATCGCCGATCATCGCCCAAAGAGCGATGGTGCCGAAATACTCGATCAGGTGGTAAACGCACCAAATCACAACCAACAGTCCGAGAACGGTTGTGAGCGACGCATGGTGAATCAGCGGCGCAAGCCCCAATGGGATTCCAAGCAGGACGAGCGGCGAAAGCGTGAAGGCGAGAACCGTGAACCATTTCCGCGATCCGAACCGGTCGATCAGCCAGGGGACCGCAAGCCGTAACAGTCCGGCGATTCGCGGCGCGGCGACAATCCAGGCGATCACGGTTCCGACCGGCATGGTCTGGTTTTCTGCACAAATATCACGGATCAAATAGATAATCAGCGACGTGCTGATGAGTCCGTTCCCAACGCCCCAAAAGCACGCATTGAGAATTACCGCTTCTTTCGCTTTGTTTGATGCGCCGTTATCTTGCATGGAGCGAGGTTCCGGTTCCTTGCGGCAGGGCGGTTCTGGATTCCGGTTTCGAGAAATTCGTCACATTATTTTGATAAATCTCCGGCTGAAATTTACGGAACAGTTCGACGTAATACTCCGCTTCTTTTTTGTTGCGCCGCAGGTCCTTGATTTTTTTCTTGATTTCCGTTTGCGACTGGAGGAACGGCGTGTAATACTCCTCTTCCCGCTCGAGAACCTTGACGATATGGAACGCGTTGCGGTCTTCGATGATCGGACTCAGGGAACCGATTTGCCCTTGAAAAATCGCCCGTTCCAACGTGTCGGAAACGAGCGAACCTTTGGCGACCCAATCGTTAAAACCGCCGTTTTTCGCCGTAAGACCGTCCGAGTGATCCCGTGCAACCTGTTCAAACGGAATCCCACCGGCAACATGGTTGCCCATCCAGACGATCTTCTCTTTTGCCTGTTCTTTCGAAAAAGAAGGGGTGATGTTGACCGTCAACTGCAACCACCTGGCTCTGGCTCTGTGGAAAAACTCCGCTTTGTGTTCGTTGTAATAATTGAACATTTCTTCATGGGTACACTCGCCTTCCGCTTCCTTGACGGTATTACTCATCATAATTTGACCGATTGTTTTACGGATGAAGAGTGCCTTTTCCCGCTCAACGGAACTTCCAATCCGTTTTTCCAGAGCAGTGTTGAGTTCCATTCGATTTCCGACCCCAAACAGTTTCATCAATCGCGGGAATTCATGTTCTTCGAAAGAATCGCCGAGCCGTTTTTCCCACATTTGGATTTCTTCTTTTTTGCGACCGCCTGCAAAATCGCAGTACAATAGCGTCGAACGAACGTATCCGTCAAGAATCATCGGAAAAACCTGTTGAACAATCATTTCCTGCAATTCCTGAAGTTCTTGCCCGGTTATCTTTTGGCGTTCTTCCGGCGGCATTTTTTTCAGTCTATCCTGAGTATCGAAATAAGCGATTTTTTTTGCTTCCGGAAGAATATCGCAACCGAGGATAATTTCCGTGCCGACCCGGGCCACGGTCTCCGCTCCCGGAAGCGGAACGATCTCGACGAGATTTGCATCGACATGGAACCGCGAACCGCCCCCAATGTCGGCGGGTACTGCGGGATTGGCAGAGACCGGCGGATTGGAAGCGGGAGGATGTGTAACGGGAGGCGGGGCGGCGATTGATCTTCCGTGACTTCTCGCGATTCCGCTCATTGGTTTTGGTTCAGACGGAGGGGGTTCGTACAACACGATTTCCTCCAGCGGTTCGGCGGACGGCAGATTTTGGCTGACGACGGCAAAACCATTTTCCGTTTCGCCGGAGGAGGTGTAATTTGCGGTCGACACCGTAGCCGTTGTTGTTTCTGCGGCCAATGGGACGGAAAGATCGGCAAACGCAAAATCCGAACCCGTAATGGGCGTCGGTTCTGTAACAGCGGGAAAATCCGGGGAGTCGGAGTAAACGAAGACCGGAGGCGTTGTTACGTCGGGAATCGCGCCAAGGTTCGAATAATCGTCCTCTGGTTCAAATTCGTCGGTGGACGGGGGTTCGGCGGTATCGGCAGAAAGGCGTATTCCGAGCAGTGCGGCCCCGAAAGAGACCACTTTCGGTTGGAACATGGCCACGCCGCCTATGCCAAGGGAAACTAATATAAGGATATTCAAAAATTGCTGCTTCACGGCTTAAACTCACTCGGAAAAGAGAAAGATTCTGCGAGATCCCGGGAATTATACGAAAAAACGCCACTCCGACGCAAGAGGAAAAGTTTTTAACGTTGGGTGTGAACCAAGCCGCTAACAAGCTGGCGATGAATGGTAGCCGGGAGCGCAACGGAGTGAAGCGACCGGACCGAATCGTGGGGAAATCCGGTCACTGCGCTCCGTTCCCGGCTGCCATTGTTATTGTTGAATTTTGCTCTTTACAAAAACCGGGGATTTTTCATACAATTCCGCCCTGTGCGAAAATCGGGACACGCGGATTGTCCTTGCAAAGATACTCTCCACCCTCTACTCCCCACCCATTTATGTTACGTCGAACATTATTAAAATCGTTACTCGGTGCGTTTGTGGCCGGGTTTGTCGGACTTGGTGCCCATCTTGGATTCGCTGCGGAACGATTGGATGCGGAGACGCTGAAAAAGCGTCTTCAAACGCGAACGAAGGCCAACGAGGAGTTTGTCGATAAAGTCGTCAAACTCGTCGCCGCAAAGAAACTTTCCGAGAAAAGCCTTCATGGTGCGTACTCGACGGCGATGAAATACCGCACCAACCGATTCGCGTATTTTTCCGCCGCAATCAAAAAACTTGCCAAAAGCGAGGGAATTACGCTATAATGGGATACTGCCGGGATGTGATTCCCGCTCGTCTCTCATTCGAAGTTCGAAATCGATAAAAACTTTCTCCCTGATTTATCATGCAACACACTCTGACACGACGACGTTTTTTGGCGGCAACCGGTGCGACGGTGGCGGCTTTATCCTGCCCTGCAATTTTACGGGCAAACCCTGCCCCGAAAGTGGAACGAATTTTCCTGAAAACGCTTAACCCGGATCGTGAAGCCTACCTCGGTTGGCCGACGATTGGCCGAACCGCGTCCGGGGAACTTTTGGTGGTCTGCTCCGGCAACCGGGAGGGGCACGTTTGCCCGTTCGGTCAGGTCTGGCTTTACCGTTCCCGTGATAACGGTGAAACCTGGACCTGGCCGCAGTCGATTTACGATGGTCCGATTGACGACCGTGACGCCGGAATTCTCGTTACTGCTCGCGGAACGATTTTGATTTCGTCGTTTACGTCGCTTGCCTACTGGGATCACGGTTTGAAACAGGAAACCGAAGCGAGGAGATTGGGCAACGGCAAGTGGAACGACGAACGCTTCGCAAGATGGAATGCCGTACACAATCGCATTGCCGAACCGGAAAAGGAACTGGGCTGTTGGCTTTTCCGCTCCACCGATGGTGGTGTCAACTGGGATGTGAGGATTGACTCGCTTGTCAATTCACCACACGGACCGATCCAGTTGAAAGACGGTCGGCTCCTTTATCCCGGCAAGGAATTGTGGAAAACGCCTGCGAGAAACGGTTTGAGCGTTTCCGACGACGACGGAGCAACCTGGAGCTGGGGGGGCGAAATACCGATCCGACCGGGAGACGGTCCCGAATGGTATCACGAATTACACGGTGTCGAAACCGATTCCGGAAAAGTGATCGTCCAGATTCGCAATCACAATCCAGCGAACGAGGGGGAAACGCTTCAAACGGAATCGAGCGACGGCGGAAAAACCTGGTCAACGCCGCGCGAAATCGGTGTTTGGGGACTCCCGTCGCACCTGTTGAAACTTCGTGACGGACGAATTCTCATGGTTTACGGACACCGCCGTCCGCCGTTCGGGAATCAAGCCAGAATCAGCGAAAACGAAGGGCAAACCTGGTCGGCTCCGATCACAATTTCCGACGATGGAATCGGCGGCGATCTCGGCTATCCCTCGACGGCACAATTGGACGATGGTTCCCTGGCGACCGTTTGGTATGAAGTTCAGGCCGGTTCCTCTAAAGCCGTTCTGCGAATCGCCCGGTGGAAATTGTAAACTCGAACAGGCGTTCGGCCAATTGTTTTTTTGAACCGTTCATGGAACAGATCCGTTTTTCGGACCGGTCGTAAATGTCGAATCGGGTTTCTTCGCTGTTGATTGCATCCGGCGAGTTGACGACGATGAAATCGGCGTTTTTTCGCCGCATTTTTTGAAGAGCCCGACTTTTGGCCTCGTGCGTTTCCAGAGCAAACGCAACGAGAATCTGTTCCGGTCGCTTGATTTGTCCCAATGCGGCGAGAATGTCCGGCGTTTCCACGAGTTCGATCAGTCCCGAAAAATCGGATTTCGACAGTTTTTTTTCGGAAACGTTTTTCGGTCTGTAATCACAGGGAGCTGCCGCTCCGATGACCATGTCGCAGTTGGGAAAAAGACGTAGTGCCCAATCGTGCATTTCTTCCGTGGAAACGACGGAATGAAGCTCGATTTCTTTGGGATATTCAACGAGAACCGGTCCGCTGATGAGAACGACCTCCCAGCCGGTCTGGAGAGCGGCGTTCGCCAAAGCGCAACCCATCTTACCGCTGGAAGCGTTCGACAAAAAACGAACCGGGTCCAGATACTCCCGCGTCGGACCGGATGTAATCAATAAACGTTTGGTACTCAAATGAGTGGAGGATGGGAAGTAAACCATTGGAAAGAGTTTATGAGTTTATCCCGACAGGGATGTAACGTCCATATCCCCCATCCGTCATTACGCAGGCCGATAACAAGATTGGCGTTGTGGTTGCTTTTCCCGGCGAACAAGGTTATGATGGACGGTCGTTACTGTTTTTCAATTTTCTTTGGGAGGACCAACTATGTTCTGCATCCGATTTCTGATCGTTTTTCTGCTTGCGTTTTCGTTTTTTTCCCAGCCCGTTGTTGCCGGGGAATCACAACCGCTCCGGGCAGGGGCGGCGATGATCGACGTTACGCCGGAAAAATTTCCCGTCGTCGTCAACGGCAATTTTTTTCCGCAGTACATTGAAACCGTGCAGGACCCGCTTTACGTCCGTTGCCTTGTTCTGAACAACGATGATGAGACAATCGCTTTGGTCGTCATCGACACCTGCATTATTCCGCTTCCTTTTTGTGAACAAATGAAAGCGGAAATCGTCGCAAAGACAGGAATCGCAAAGGACCGCATTATGATTTCCTCGACGCATTGCCATTCCGCTCCGGCCCTTGCACCGACGCACTCTTCAGACGCCGACGGGCCGTACATGAATTTCCTGCTCGGCAAAATTGGGTACGCCGTCGCTCAAGCCAAGGATAATCTTACGCCGGTCAAAGTCGGCTGGGCGGTGGGCAATGATCCGAACAACGTCTATTGCCGACGGTTCCTGATGAAAAAAGGGACCGCAATGACGAACCCGTTTAGCGACAAGCGGAACGACCGGGCCATGATGAATCCCGGTGTCAACAATCCGAACAAAATCGCCCGTACCGGTCCGGTCGATACCGCCGTTTCCGTGCTCTCGTTCGTTTCGCCCGACGGTACGCCGGTTGCAGTTTTTGCGAACTATTCGACGCATTACGCCGGGGTCGATGCCGGTGTTCTTTCTGGCGACTATTTCGGTGTCTTTTCACAGCAGATCAAAGAGAAGATTGCCGAAAAGGTCGGGCAGGACAAAATGTCCGCAAAATTCGTCGGGATGATGTCCAACGGAACCAGCGGCGATGCGAACTGTATCGATTTCCTGAACCCGGACCGGCGTTTCGATTACCTGAGTGTTGGCCGGGAGACCGCCGAGGCCGCAATGACCGTTTGGCCGAACATCGAGTATTTCGACCGTGTTCCGCTTGCAATGGTCGAAAAGCGGATCCCCATCGCCAATCGGGTGCCGACACCGGAAGAGGTTCAGGCGGCCAAAGAGCACGTTGCCAAATTTCCCGACGGTAAAGCGAAAACCATCCCGGACGTGTACGCATTGAACGTTTCCGGCATGGGGGATTGGCCGAAAAGCTCGGAAGTTGTCTTGCAGGCGATACGGATCGGCGAACTTGGTATTACGACTCTTCCCGGCGAGATGTACGGAAGCACAGGCTTGGAAATCAAAGCCCGGAGTCCTTTCTTGCCGACGATCAATATTGGGCTGGCGAACGGGAATTTCGGTTACATCGTGCCGCCGGAACAACATGCCCTCGGCGGTTACAACACCTGGCGGACCAAGTATTCCTGCCTTGAAGTCGATGCAGAGCCGAAAATTAAGGCAACGGTGATTGAGATGCTCAAGTCGCTCCACGATTAACCGGTCACTTCGCTGCGCTCCGTTCCCGGCTGCCATGTGAATTTCAAGGGCATAGGGCATAGTGATAAGTGATGAGTATTTCCGATGCCGTACCAGTTGTTTTCAGGAGAAATTTTATGAACCATTTTTCCCGCCGTCGTTTTTTGGCCGGTTCACTGACCGGTCTGGCCGCGCCGTTGTTTGTTCCCTCCGCCGTGTTGGGGAAGGATGGCACCACGCCCGCAAGTGAACGCATTACCATTGGTGTTTTCGGCGTCGGCAATCGCGGTAGTCATTCCATCGCGGCAATGCAACCGTTGCCCGATCACCAGATTTTGGCCATTGCCGAAATCCGGCGCGACCGTACCGAACGGGCTTTGAATGCCGTGAATTCCATGTACGCCGACCGAACGGGAATCCCCGGATACAAAGCGTGCGAACTCTACGCCGATTTTCGGGACGTTTTGGCGAGGGACGACATTGACGTCATCTGGGGGACCACGCCCGACCATTGGCACGGCCCGATGTTCAGCCGGATCATCAAGGCGGGCAAGGACTTATACGGTGAAAAATCTTTGACCCGTTACATTTCCCAAGGCGTTGAACTTTGCAAGCTGGTTCGCCAATACGGTTGCGTGTTCCAAACGGGCACGCAGCAGCGAAGCGATCCGCGATTCCGGTTGGCATGTGAGTTGGCCCGAAACGGGTATCTCGGAAAAATTCATACCGTCGAAGTCATTTCGCCTGCCGGTCGAGCGTATCCGGTTGTTCCTCCCCGCGATCCGCCGGAAGGTTTCGATTGGGACATGTGGACCGGTCCGGCTCCGATGTTTCCGTTCGATAAACAACGTGTCGAATGGTTGGCGATGTACATGATCTCGCATTATTGTGCCGGTTTTGTTACGAATTGGGGCGTTCACCATCTTGACATTGCCGGTTGGGGAATTCCCGACCTGTTTGAAAAACCGTTTGAAATCGAAGGGACCGGAACCATGCCCGACAGCGGCATGACCGACACATGGATTCACTGGAACGCCATGCTTCGTTACGAAAACGGTCCGACGGTTGACTATTGCAGCGAACAAGAGCGGCAGCCGCGGAATGGTTGCCGTTTCATCGGTGACGAAGGAACGGTCTTCGTCAATCGACAGGTTCTTGAAGCGGAACCGAAGTCGTTGCTTGACGTAAAGTTTCGAGACTGCGATGTTCGCCTTCACGCCAGCCCGTGGTCCGGCGATCCGTACACGGCACACACGGCGGATTTTTTCCGTTCGATTCGCAGCCGGCAGGACCCTGTTTCACCGGTCGAAGAGGGCCATGCCGCCACGACGCTCGGCAACGTGACGGACATTGCCTTGCGGCTTGGACGCAAACTGAAATGGTTACCGTCCGAAAATCGTTTCGACGGCGATGAATGGGCCAACCAAATGCTCCGCCGCACCGAACGCAGCCCGTGGACGATGTAATCTCCCATGTTCAACACTTTTTCATTCCTCTCTGCCGACTTTCAACATGCCCCAGCTTATTCTCTCGATTTTATGTTTTTTTCTCGTATCGTCACTGAATGCGGCAACGCTCAAGATCGGCACCGCCCGTAATGATATTACGCCGTCCAAGAGTGTACCGCTCATGGGGCAGTTCCACTTGCGTCTGTCGCAAGGCGTTGACACACCGCTGATGGTCAACGTCGTCGCACTCGAATCGGTTGACGGTGAAAAACAACTTGACACCGCGATCTTCGTTTGCGTTGACCTGGTGATGATCCCCGATGATTTGATCCATGTCATTCGGGAAAAAGTCGCTGCGAAAGACGCCGGGATTGATGTGGAGAAACTGGTCGTCAACGCAACGCACACTCACACCGCCCAAACGGCCAGGCGGGATTATCCGAAGTTGCCGGTCTCGGATAGTATCATGGACTATCCCGACGTGATCGACTTCACGGCAGAGCGCATCGCGATTGCCGTTGTCAACGCCTGGGAGAACCGCAAGCCGGGCAAGATCGCCTTCGGCCTCGATTTCGGCGTCATTGGTTGGAGCCGCCGGGGCGTTTACGCCGACGGTAGTGCCAAAATGTACGAAAATACGAATCAACCGGATTTTCGCGGGATCGAAAACATGGAGGACTACGACATCGGGTCGATCTTTTTTCTGGATGAAAACGATCAAGTCTCCGCCGTTGCCGTGAATGTCGCCTGTCCGTCGCAGGTCGTCGAAGGGCGTTCGACCATCAACGCCGACTATTGGCATCCTGTTCGCCAAACACTGGCAAAACGTTTCGGCAAAGACCTGGTCGTTCTCGGCTGGTGCGGTGCGGCAGGCGACATTTCTCCGAGGCCCATGTACCGAAAAGAGACTGTCAACCGAATGAATACGCTACGCCAACTGGACGAGATGCAGGAAATCACACGAAAAATCGACCGGGCCGTCGCCGATACGTGGGAAGCGGTTCAACAAACGGCAACGGACGACGTACCGCTGATCCACCGTGTTGAAACCTTGCAATTGCCGATGCGAAAAGTGACCGAGCAGGAATATCGGGCAGCGAAGGCCGAGTGCAACAGAATCGATGCGGCCATCAAAGCAAACCCGGACAAGGCACCGGCCCAGGTCGATTGGATGGCCGGCGTTTGGCACGGCGGCGTCGTCGAACGGTATGAAGCTCAGCAAAAAGACCCTGACTTGCGATATTCGTCGCCGATCCATGTGATTCGCTTGGGTGACACCGCAATTTTCACGAATCAGTTCGAGTTGTTCACCGACTTCGGTACCCGGATGAAAGCACGAAGTCCTGCGGTACAAACCTTTGTCGTCCAGCTTGTTGGCAAAGGGACCTATCTCCCGACGGAACGTGCGGTTCGCGGCGGCAGTTACAGTGCAGTCATCCAAAGCAACCAAGTCGGGCCCGAAGGCGGACAGGTGCTCGTCGACGAAACGCTCAAAATCGCCGACGAGTTATTTTCGAAAGAACTTAAACCGTAAACAAATCAGGCATGACCATTATTGAAGTCCAAAACCGACGGGACAAGAAGCGTTTTTTGGAACTCCCGTGGAAGCTCTACCAAAACGATCCGCTTTGGATTCCACCGCTTCGAATCGACCAAAAGGAACTCGTCGGTTATTCCCGCTGCCCGTTTTATGAACACAACGCCGTTCAAACGTTTTTGGCCGTCCAGGGAGGGCAGCCGGTCGGACGGATCGCGGCAATCGACAACGTCGGTCATACGAATCGGTACAACGACGGCGTCGGCTTTTTCGGCTTTTTCGAGTCGATTGACGACCCCGAAGTCGCCGCCGAACTGTTTCAAGCGGCGGAAAACTGGTTGAAAAACCGGGGATTGACGGCCATTCGCGGACCGGTGAATCCGTCGCTCAATCATACGCTCGGCCTGCTCATCGAAGGGTTCGACACGTCGCCGTTTTTTATGATGACTTACAACCCGCCGTATTACGAACGATTGATCGAGGAATACGGATTCCGCAAAGAGCAGGATTTGTACTCCTACTGGGGACACGTCGAAATGCTGCCGAAAATCCGGGAAAAATTTGCGCCGCTGAGCGAAATGATTAAGGAACGCTGCGGCGCAACGACCCGAACGCTCAACCGAAAACGGTATCAGGAAGAAGTCGAAACGTTTTTGCACATTTATAACGCTTCACTGACGAACACCTGGGGATTCGTGCCGATGTCCGATGCGGAAATCAAAGGAATGGCGGCCGGCCTGAAACACCTCATGGTCCCGGAATTGGCCGTTGCGGTGGAAATCGACGGAAAAACGGTCGGCGCATCGTTCTGCTTGCCCGATTACAATCCGCGAATCAAAGCAATCGACGGAAGATTGTTCCCTTTCGGATTTTTGCGATTGGTTTTGCGGAAAGACCTGCTGAAAAAACTTCGGATTCTCAGCACAAACGTTTTGCCGGAGTACCAAATGCACGGCCTGGGGCTGGTTCTTCTCGAAGCGTTGGTTCCGAAAGTCATGGCCTGGGGCATCCAGGAAGGGGAGTTTTCCTGGGTGCTTGAGTCGAACAGTTTTTCACGCGGCAGCCTGGAAAAAGGGGGCGCGATTCGAACGAAAACGTACCGAATTTACCAGAAAGGAATGGGATAACGAACATCGGGGAAAACAACAGTTCCTCACCCGTATCAATATCGGTGAGAGATGAGGAAAATTTTTCATTTTTTTAACGGACTGCCGGGGTTGTTTTGTTCGGAAAAATAAGGTAAAAGTAGTTCTCGTTTCTCCTTTCCCATTTCTCCTTTCCCATTCTCATTTCTCATGCGAGCTTACAGTAAAATTGCCCCTGGTTGGTGGGATTACACCACGTTGGACCGTGAACTTCTTGACGACGCGGCCCGGTTGACCGCTTCGGACCTTCAACAGCTTTCGCGTCCCGGCTTTGACGTACGGTTTTACGGGACGCTGGAAGAGTTTTTCCTCGCCGAAGCCCTGGAGTACATCGATGCCTGGCGTCAGTCCAACGCGAATCACCCTTGCGGAATATGCGGACCAATCGGACCGACGGAGCAACTTCCGCTCGTTGCCCGACTCGTTAACGCCCTGGAACTGAACCTCGCCAACGCTCATTTCTGGGGGATGGACGAATGGGTCGTCAATGGGAAAGCGGTCGATCTCGATTTCCCGCTCAGCTTCGCCAAAGCGGATATGGACCTGTGTTTCAGCCGAATTCGGCCCGACTTGAGAATCCCGTTGAAAAATCTCCATTTTCCAACGGAAGACGTACAAAAATTTACCAAAACGTGGGATGGTGTTCGTTGCGTTCTCATGCAGGGCGGACAGGGGGAGGTCAAGCATTGGGCGTTCAACGATCCTCCGAAGCGGGAAGGAATTTACGAAAACGCTCCTCCGTCTCCGGCGGAATACCGGAAATTGGGAACGAGAATCGTGGACCTGCATCCGATCACGTTGATTCAAAACGCCCGAACCAGCGGCGGCGGAGTCGTGCAAAACGTCCCGACGCAAGCAGTTACGGTCGGTCCGGCCGAAACGTGGAAAGCGGAAACGGTTTCCATCTGGCACGCAGGCTGCCACGATAACCCGTTCGGAATGCGGCTTTCGGCGTTGATGATTTCCAAGCGTCTCCCGGACGCAGCCGTTCCGATGTCGCTTCTCGCGGACCACCCGAACGTAAGGTTCAACTACTTCGCGCCGGGGATTGGAACCTGCGACGTGGAAATGCACTGAAAAAATGAGAAATGAGAAGATTAATGAGCCGCGAACGTCGATAAGTTTGCGGCTCCGTTCATCTCCCGATGCCCGATGCCCGATTTCCGACTCTCTGAAAATTCAGATCGAACCAAAACCCGTTCTGACGAATCGTGTCCGGCTTGTCCTGGGTGCTTCCCAGGTTGCTTCCCCAGAGATACGGTGTGCCCGGTTTGTGGCGGCGATCTCCGTAAGGGCCTCCGTCCCCTTCCGTTCCGTCCGGCTTGGGATCGTAGAAGAACGTCTTGTTCGTGTAAGGAATTTGGGGAATCTCCGCCAAAATGCCCGACGTTTGCAGCTCGTCAAGCGTTGCCGGAAGCTCGCCGTGCTCCTGCATGTATTTTATCAACGCGAACTTGAGAATCGTCGCCCGCCGGGTTAGTTCCGTCGTGTAAACCTGACACAGGTTTGAGTTCCAAGACTCGGGCATTGGTCTAAACGGAAGAGACCACTGCAGTTCATACACGGCCCTCCAGAAGGCTTTATCATAAGAATTCCAGTAAGAATTCCAGTAGGAAACGCTATCCCCATTGCCATGAAAGACGATTCTCTCCGTTTGTTCCGCGAAAGACGAATGTACCTGGAATTGATAATCGTTTTCCCGCAAGTACCGCTGTCGCTCCCAGGGAAGCACGCGAAACAACAGGACAACTTGCCAGGTGTCACCACCCCATCGGTCCGCCGTCGGTTTCAAGCCGAACCGATGACTTTCCTCGTAAACCCGCTTGAGTCGCTCGGTAAGCGGAACCCGCCTGGCGTCAATCAACTTTAGCAATTCCAACGCTTCGTCGAGGAAGACCGGATCAACGTTCTCGACGACAATCGGGCGTTCCGATTCCGGAATATTCCGGTCTCCCTTGGATTGACGCAGGAGCAAGTTCGAGAGTCCATAAATGACTTCGCTTTCAACGTTCAGGTGAGAATTAGCGAAATTGGCCTGCGACGGGTCGGTAAACGCCCGGTTCACGATTTCCCAGCGTTCTTGTAACGTTTTTATATCCGGGGCAAAACGGACATAATCCCAGGAATTATCACCATGCACAATGTATTCCGGTTCTTTGCACTGAAAATCTGCCGTAAGCACCAGCGGGTCGGCCCGGTAGCCGTAATCGATTTTCGGGATCGTGTAGACGCGGTAAAATGGTATCACCACGCAGATCGCGGCGAAGGTCAGGAGCACCGTGAGCAGCACCGGACGCCGAGAACGCCAAAGGGAGCGGCCGCGAAGCCAGTCGTCCATCCGTAACCGTGACGCCGCCACTACCGCGAGAAACAGCGGTACGACGCTCCACAGAGGCGTCGGGATCAGGTAGAGGTGCCCATTGATACAGGTCCACAAGCCGAGGTAGCCGATCATGATCACCCCCCAACACATCAAGGCGTAATAGAGTCCCATCGTCGCAATCACCGAAACAATCGGGCTGCGAACGAAAAGCGAAGCGTATATCCCGGCAAAAATCGGCGGCACGGCATACAAAAGTGCGAGGCCGAGCCCCCAAGTGACTCGATCCCACGTTTCCCTTTGCCAGCCTTGCGTAACGGAAAGGTACCAATACACGGCAACGATCGTCAAAATCCAGAGTGACACCACAGCCAGCCAGGGGATCACAAACGTCAACACGCGGCTCCACCAGATTTTGTCCGGCGAAATACCACGTTCGGCCAGAAACGCCGCACGGGTTTTCTGGTCGCCGGAGAACACGCCGCCGCAGTAGACGAACGCCAACACGAAAAGCACGGCGATCCAGGTCCAGAAGATGACCCCGACCACCTCTTCTCCCAAACTTTTTGCCACGATTCTCACCAATCCCGGGACAAGTAACCCCACCAGCAGAATTACGCAAAACACCGCCCAGGAAACCAGAGCGGACCCGTAGGTCCAGAGGAACAGCGTTCGCTGTTGCCCCAGTGCTTGAAAACAGAGCGAGAGAAATTCGCCCCGCTTTTTCACCACTGACGTTCTGGCCAGGGTGTAATGGGCGGCAAGCACTTCGGCGGTCTCCTCCGCAGTGGTCCGGAAATCGGTAAATTTATTCCCTTTGTCACGCCAAAGGTCGAACCAGCGATACCCGCAGAGGAGACCATCGATCCCGGCCAAAAGCGTGGTGCCGACAAATATCATGATGAAAACCGCCGGTCCCCAACCTCCTTTTTCGACGATATCCAAATGGCCGACCTGGTACGAGCTCCAGAACGTGAACGCCGCCGAAATGAACACGGCGAGGAGCGAGTGCAACTGCGAACGGAGCGTCGTCGTCCAGAACAGTCCCCAGCAGATCGGACACACGATGCAGCCGAACGTGAACCAGAGGATCGGGAAAACCGCCTCGTTGAGATCGATATTGAATTCTGTTCCGATAAACAAAAGGTGTATCAGGCCGGTCCAGAGCAACACCGCCAGCAAAAAAGCCAGCGAGCTGCCCAGCATCCAGGTTAGCTTCCCGAGGAGGACCGAAGAGCGTGACACCGGCAGGCTGCGAAGGAACGAGAAGGTTTTCTCTTCGTGCTCGTTGCAAAACAGAATCGCCGCCGAACTCGCCGAGTATAACGCCGAGAAAACAACGGCGATCCCCAGTTGCCAGTTCTGTATTTCTATGCTCATCTCGCGGTTGAGACAGAATGCGATCAGCGAAAACACCTGCAACAGGACGACAAGTGCGAACAAAGCGATCCCCATAGGGAACTGCTGACGGTATTCTTTCCAAAAAATGTTACACATTTTTTTAATTACGAATTACGAATTACGAATTACGAACAAAACCAATCACCGGGTACTCATTTCTCATTTCTCATTTCTCATTTCTCATTTCACGTTATATATGCCACAAAAATTTCTTCCAACGACGGGCTTCGCACTTCGAACCTTCCGACGTTGGGGTCGCTCGACAGCACGGACTCGGCGGCTCCGGCGAGGTGTCTTCCGAGGACACGCACCTCCCGGTTGTCGCTTTGGATTTGAACGATCTGCTCCATCGGGGCCGAAAAGTCGGGGGTGCCGTCGCTTAACCGCCTTGCGTTCTCCGAAAGCGTCGCGGTGATAACATGCGTGGTCGCTTTGAGTTCCTCCAGCTTTTCAACGAGCACGATTTTGCTCTTTCTCATAATCGCAATGGTGTCAGCGACCCGCTCGACCTCGCCGATCTGGTGCGACGAAAGGAACACGGTTTTCCCGCTCGCCGCCCGATCAACCATGCTTTCCAGAAACGACCGCCTTACCAGCGGGTCCAGGCCGGACGTCGGTTCGTCGAGGATCAAAAGTTCCGGGTCATGGGCCAGTGCGAGGGAGAGTGACACCTTTGCTTTCATCCCTTTGGAGAGGCTTTTGATTTTCGTTTTGAGCGGCAGTTCAAACGACTCGGTCAGCCGGCAATACGTTTTCCAGAAGCCGTCGGGGTAGAACGAAGCGGCGAACCGTCCGATCTCTTCCGGTGTCATCCACTCGTAGAGCATCGGCTGCTCCGGGACATATCCGACCCGGCGGCGAATGGCGAGGTCGTCCTTTTTGCTGTCGAGGTCGAGCACGCTCGTCGTTCCGGCGTCCGGGTCGCACAGGCCGAGCAGAATCCGGATCGTCGTTGTTTTCCCGGCTCCGTTCTCGCCAAGCAAAGCGAACACGGTCCCCGGTTCGACCGAATAAGTCACATTGTCCAAAGCGGTGGAGCGACCGAATTTTTTTGTAACGTTTTTGAGTTGTATTACGGACATGTTTAAATGAGAAATGAGAAATGAGAAATGAGAAATCAATGAGAAACGTGAAATGAGGAAAAACGAAGGCGAAATTTTTCTCATTTCTCATTTCTCATTTCTCATTTCCAAACTGGAATCAATAATTTCACGAACTTCATCCCGCTCCAACTGACACCGATACGCTTCGGTGAAGAGTTTGCGGAACTGGGATTCGAACCAATTTCGGCGTTCGGTTTTGCAGCGGTCCGGCGATTCGGCGGCGACGGCCAGACCGGTGCCGCGCCGGGCGTAAACGATCCCTTCGTCCTGAAGCATCCGGTACGCTCTGGCAATGGTGTTCGGGTTCAAGGCCAACTGTTTGGACAACTCCCGAACGGAGGGGATCAACTCATTCGCAAGGATCGAACCGGCGGCAATCGAAAACTTGATCTGCTGCACCACCTGCTCGTAAATCGGAATGGAACTGGTAAGGTCAACTTGAATAAACATGGGTATCAGGTTTTAGGTTTGTACGTTACTATTTCTTTTTCGGAAACCGGCGTTCTTGGCGTTGCTGAAGGTATTCTTCCGGGATCGGATCGCCGGGCCGCCAGGAATCCGGGCCGGGTTGCCATTTGTCTTTTTCCTCTTTGCCGGCTCGTTCTTTTTGCATTTGGTCACGCTTTTTCTTGACGAACTCCGGCGGGTTGTCGATGATTCGTTGCAGCTTTTCCATCTGCTCGTCGGTCAGAACGTCAAACATTTTGAATTTGAACCCTCGCATAAAACTGCTGGCCCGCTCGTTGATTTGCTTCATTCGGGCCTGTATTTCGACATTACTCAACATCTCTTTATCCAAGAGACTCATTTTCTTTTTCATCGCCTCCGGGTCGCTCTCAAGCAACTTGCCGTTTTCATCAACGAGTCGCCCCCTTCCGTCGAGCTTGATCCCAACTTTCTCGAACAAATCGAACTTCAGTTCTTGCAAGGCGTCTTCCGCTTCGACGAGTTCCTCGACGATTTGATTGAATTCCGGCTCCATCGCTTTTTTGATTTCCTCCATCTGCGCTTTTTGCTCTTCGGTCAGGTCGAGACATTCAAACATCGACGGGTTCAGAATCGGAATTTC
>CAZNVM010000019.1:0-6659 GCA_964576215.1 uncultured Planctomycetaceae bacterium | reverse complement strand
AGTCGCTTTTTTCCTGGGAACGCAGGCTTCCAGCCTGCCGGTGAGTTCGTAGGCATCCTACCTGCGCAGAGCGGAGACTCCATTCCGCAACCTTCGCGCAGGCTGGAAGCCTGCGTTCCCAGGGACTTTGCAATCCTCCTGGGGGGACATACGTTTTTCTTGAACCGCTTGCCCGTTAAACTCAACGTATTTTTCTTAAATTCCCTAACGGTAATATTCCTAACGACCGATAAAGTCATCATAGTGTTCTATTTAAACGGGGGCTTGCGCTTCCGTTTTGTAAAGATAGGAGCAATACACAAAATAAATCGCGGCGAATGACTGAAAAACGGTACGAACTCGAACCAACCGAACTTGCTCCGGTGGTGGAGGGAATGGAAAAATCCGATTCCCGATATCCGATCCCCAATGCCTTGAACGGCGGAGGAGAATGGTGTACGTTCGGAATTTCGACCGAATCGCCCTATTCGCCGATAGACCATTTCTCGCAGTTCGTTCACAATCAGGTCGAGCGAATCGGTGTTATTTCGATCTTTTTTTTCAATACGCTTTTTTGGCTCGTTGCAAAGCCGACCCGACGGGAAAACCTGCTTCACTCGTTTTACACAATCGGCGTGTTGAGCATTCCGGTCGTCATGCTCACCGGAACGTTTATCGGCATGGTCCTTGCCGTTCAAACGTACACGCAGTTCAAAGCAATCGGAATCGAGACCCGAATCGGGGCGGTCATCAATTTGTCGCTACTTCGTGAGCTCGGACCGGTTCTTGCCGCAACGATGCTTGCAGGCCGGGTGGGATCCTCCATTGCCGCCGAACTCGGAACGATGCGGGTTACGGAACAGATCGACGCCCTGACAAGCATGGGAACCAATCCGATCCATTATCTCGTGGTTCCGCGTTTTATCTCCTGTTTGGTACTGATTCCGGCTTTGACCGCAATGGGGGATTTCGCCGGGGTAATCGGCGGAGCGTTTTATTGTACGCAAATTTTGTCGATTGAAGCGCATACCTATTGGAAACATTCCAGTCATTTCGTAACGCTGTTCGACCTGTTTGCCGGGATGTTCAAAAGTACGTTTTTCGGAGCCGCGATTGCGATTATCAGTTGCTTTCAGGGGTTCCACTGCGAACCGGGGGCCGAAGGGGTCGGAAAAGCCGCGACAAAATCGTTCGTGTTGTCATTCGTCGCAATTTTGCTTCTCGATTTGCTTCTCGGAATCCTTCTGGATCGTTTTTATCTCCTCTTCTGGACGCCGCCGCTGATTGTGGGAGGAGGGTAAACATGGATACGAATGATTATCGGAAAATCCCGCGTGATACCAGATATGATCCGTTCGGCGACGGAGAGATTGACGATTACCTGAATTGGGACCAGCCCGAAGACGACATCGTCGGTGCCCGGTTGGCGAAACCGCTGACAGCAGATGGCAACAGGCGGAAGGAAGAGGAACAGAAAACGTCGAAAGGAGCGAGAATCATCCGGGAAGATGCGTTTCCTGAAGTGGACGGCAGACGGCAAACAGCAGACGGCAGACAGCAGACGGCAGACAGCAGACGGCAGACGGCAGACAGCAGATGGCAGACGGCAGACGACAGACTACAGGAAGAACAAGAGGAAAAGCAGGAATCGGCGGATGGGTTGAAAATTACCCGGTTGCGATCCCCGGTTTCCGCCGCGCCGGTTTTGGAGGTGAAAAACCTTTCCGTCCAATTCGGGCCTATCGTGGTGTTACGTAACATCAACATTACAGTCCAACGTGGGGAAACCGTTGCGATTATCGGCGAAAGCGGTTGCGGCAAAACCGTGTTGCTCAAAACCCTCATTGGACTTTTGACTCCGGCTGAAGGTGAAGTGCTTTTCGACGGAATGGATATTCACACGTTGGACGAAAAGGAATTGACGCAGCAACGAACACGATACGGTTTCGTTTTTCAACAGGCGGCCCTTTTCGACAGTATGAGCATTTTTGAAAACATTTCGTTTCCGCTTCGCCAACATACGGACTACGGCGAACAGGAGATGCTGGGGATCACGCGGCAGTTACTTGCGGAAGTGGGATTGTCGGATTCCGTTCTCGACAAGAAACCGGCGGAGCTGTCCGGCGGCATGAGAAAGCGGGTCGGGTTCGCCAGGGCCTTGGCGATGGAGCCGGAAATCATGCTCTACGACGAACCAACGACCGGGCTTGACCCGATTATGAGCGACGTGATTAACGAACTCATGCTTCGTTCGAAACAAAACCATGATGTCAGCGGGATCGTTGTAACGCATGACATGGTTTCCGCACGAAAAGTTGCGGACCGGATCGTCATGCTGTACCCGATCACCCGATTGGCACCGCACGAATCGCAAATCCTGTTCGATGGCACTCCGCGTGAAATTGAACACACCCAAGACCCCCGCGTCGCCCAATTCCTCAAAGGCGAAGCAGGAGACCGATTCTACGAAAAATAAAAAATAAAAAATATAAAATAAAAAATAAATTTGTAATTTGTAATTTGTAATTCGTAATTCGTAATTCGTAATTAAAAAAATGCGTCGAAACAAAGAATTTACCATAGGGATCGCGGTTGCGACATTGTTTGTCATACTGGTTTGCCTCGTCGTGATGTTCGGGAAACAATCGTTTCCGACGTTGGGTGAGGAATACACGCTCATTGCGAGGTTCGATACGATGATTCCCGGTGTTGAAAAGAATACGCCGGTGAACATGAACGGCATACGAATCGGCCGCGTCAGTTCGGTCACGCTTGTCGATGATTCCGGAAAACGGTATGCGGAGGTTAAACTCCTCATTCGGAAGGATCGTAAAGTTTATACGACCGACGAATGCCGCATCAGTTCCATGCTGTTGAATCTCGGCGGAAACTTCAGTCTGGAAATTGCCGAGCAAAGGAATTATCCCGGTCCCAAACCGGGGGCCAAACTGAAGGACGGCGAACTCATTCGTGGCGTCGTGCAGTCGGATTTCATGCAATCGTTCGGCAATATCGAAGGGGAATTGACCTCAGTGCTGCAAAACGTTGCCAATACGGCGAAAAAATTTGAAACGTTTATCGATTCCATCAACGCGGCCATCGGAACTCCCCAGGAAGCGAAAGAAAAGCTGCAACGTTTCCAGGAAATCATCAACATCACCGGCGAAATGATGTACGAACTGAATCGGCTTGCCGGAAACGTCAACGTACTTCTCGGCGACGGGGAAATCCACGAGAATATCCGGTCCGTCGTCCACCAATTGCCGGACACGCTTTCGCAAGTTCGGGATTCCCTCGACCATTTCAATACGTTTTCGCAGGAAAGCCGCATCACGCTCAATCGCATTTCAAAAACGTTTGATAAAGCGGAAGCGAATTTCGACCATCTTGAAAATTTCACCGAGGTCCTTGGTGAAGAAGGTCCGGCGATTCTCCACTCGATTGCGAGGGCTTCCCGGCGTCTGGATGGAGCACTCAACGATATTTCCGCACTGGTGAACGCACTACAGAACCCCGACGGTTCGCTCGGACAACTTCTCAGCAACCCGGAAATGTACAAAAATATTGAACAAACCATCGCCAACGTCGAGGAAATTTCCGAAACGCTTAAACCGATTGTCAGCGATTTCCGTGTGTTCTCGGACAAGATTGCCCGGTATCCCGGCGTACTCGGCGTGAGTGGTGCCATCAACCCCGGCTCGCCGCTGAAAGGGTTGCCCCCCGGTCGTTCCAGCGGAATCATCCAGGCTTCCCATAGCAGGTTCCCCGGCGGCATGTCGCCGTCAGGTTGCCTGTCCTGGGATTCCGATCCCGAATGGGAGATGATTCAACGGCAAAATCTCGTTCAACGGGCACTGTACAACGCTTCGCAACGCCAACAGCCGTCAATACCGTACGGCAAAACGCAACTTTACCAGCCGGGTTCCCAAAGCTGCCTCGGCAATTTGCTTCCGAAACTGTCGTTTGCGTCGCAATCGGATTACGGCGAATATTATGACGGGTATGGCGGTGCGGAGGGTTGTTCCGCAGGCAGTGGAATGAGGAATGGAAACATCGTGTATGATTCCGATTTCTCCGATGATTTTCAAGGTGGTGTCATTCAACAGCCGAACGACGGTTTGACACCAGGCGGTCCGGTACCGCAAATCGGTCCGCAGCCGGTAACTTCTCCGAAACCGATGGTTGCGCCGGTTCCGTTTTTGGAGGTCCCACAGCCGACGGATCAACCGCTTCTTCCGACGACGATTTTGGAGTTCGGGCCGATGGACGATTCCGCCGATCCGTTGGAAAACGGGACAAGTGCGACAACCTACCCGACCGGGGATCGCGGTTACGTTTTTGAACTGACACCCTCACTTGAATCTCCGTTGTCACAAACGGCGCAACCCGAAACCCAATTGACTCAAACGCCGGAAAAGGAAATCGACCGATCCGCTTACGCTCCGCAAAGGATACCCAGTGCGTCCATGAGGCCGTCGCAAGCGAAGGTGCCGCCGTCTGCATCAGAACCGCAATACGGCTCCGTCCGCCGGGGAATTGCACGTTGACAGGCAATTCCTTATTCACTCAAAACAGTCGACTTTATTGTTTCTCCCGCCCCCGAAAGAAACGCCGAAGATTGGTGTGCGTGCTCTCGCTTGTAAAAATTTTCAATTGATCAACTCCCGCTTTTTGGAGCGTTTCCGTGATCTGTTTCTGACGCAACGACAAATTTTGACGGAGCCAATCCCGAACGTTGCGGTTTCCCGTGTCGAGTTCGACCTGTTCGCCGGTCTCCGCGTCCGTAAGCCGAAGGAATCCGAGATTCGGAATCTCCAATTCGTGCGGGTCAATCGTCGAAATCGCAATCACATCATGCCGGCGGCTGCAAAGCGACAAAGCCCTGTGAACTGTCCGCGACCATTCGTTTTGCCGGTCGTACATGGCCGTAATACTTCGCTCAATCCCCCGGTAAAAAGTACGAAGCAGACCGAGCGCAGGCTTGGGAATACTTCGCCTCGACGAGTGCGAAAAACCGGGAATCAAAAAGTCGCCGATGAGGAAAATCACGCTGTGCCGTTTTTCCGTTTTCGAGACGTGTTCCAAGACCAGGTCCAGATTCGTTTCCGCCCGGACCGGTTCACAGGCGACCAATTCCCGAATCAAACGCAACACGTTCGCTTTTCCCTTGCGAGGAACGAAATGCTTTTCGATTTGATCGCAAAACGTAATCAGGCCGACTTTGTCGTTGTTTTTGATTGCGGAAAACATCAGCGTCGCCGCGATTTCCAGCGTCAAGTCCCATTTCGAACGGTTGGTGCCAAAAATCCCGGACGCCGAAACGTCCACCAAAAACAGAATGGAAAGTTCCCGTTCTTCCGAAAACCGTTTGATAAACGGTTTCCCTTCCCTTGCCGTCACGTTCCAGTCGATCAGACGCACATCGTCCCCCGGTTCGTATTCGCGGACTTCGTTGAACTCGATCCCCTGGCCGCGAAAGACGCTCTTGTACTGCCCGGCAAGCAGTTCATTGACCGTCCGGTTGGCGACGATTTCAATACGCCTGACCTTTTTAATGATTTCTGTAACGTCTTGCATAAAAATAACGAATTACTGGCCAATCACTCCCAGGTAAAGGAATACGTCCCGCCGCGAACTTGTAGCGTAACTTGCCCGTTTTCCTGCTCCAAACGTTGGATTTCGGCGTATGCGTCAATCGGGCGACCGTTTTCCCTGACCGACTCAAAATCTTTCGCCGGGAGGCAAACCGTTGCGGTGGTGTTATACGGCACCGTAATTTTAAGCGTATAGGTTCCGTCGTCGTCACGTTTCCAACCGCTTTGCACCAGGCCGTGAACGCTGTCGTATTCCGCTTCGGCCCAACTCAAATCGTCCGTGATTTTCGGCGCAACGATAAAGCGGTTGAACCCTACGGCGTCTTTTTCCGGGCGAATTCCGGCGACATCCTCGTAAAACCAGGCACTGACGCTTCCGAACATCGGGTGATTGTGCGAATAGGTGTTGTCCGAAAATTCCCAGTGCTCCCAGAGCGTCGTCGCTCCGAGATCAAGCATGTGACGCCAGCCGGGAAAACCTTCCGCATCGACCATTTGGTACGCCAGTTTTGGGGCCATTTCGCGGGACAACGTCTCCAGCAGATACCGGGTTCCAAAAATTCCCGCCGCGATGTGCCCCTTATGACGGCTCATTTCGCTTTCCAAAACGGCAAGGATTTTCGCTTTTTCCGCTTCATCAATTCTACCGTCGGCGTCCTTCGGAAGCAAGCCAAAATGGAGGGCACACGATTGCGTCGCTTGGGTTCCGATGTCGAATTTTCCCGTAGCCGGATCGTAAAACTTTTTGACAAACGCTTTTTCAATCTGGTCGGCAAGCGTCCGGTATTCTTTGGCGTCACTTTCGTAACCGAGTTTTTCGGCGAACCCGGCGACCGCCTGGGCGAGGTAGAAATAATGGGCGGTCGCCATGAGTGCCACCGGTTTCGGGTCAAGGCTTTCGTGGTCGCTGATGCAGCGGTCAATGAGGTGCTCCTTTGCACAGGACCGCACAAATTCCAACTGTTTTTTCACCACCGGGTACATTTCCCGCATCGTTTGCAGGTCGCCGTAATATTGGTACAGTTTTTCAATCAGCATCGGGAAAGCGATTTGCCAGCCAATCGGCCCGGACTCCCCCCCAAGCCC
>CAZNVM010000018.1:0-18221 GCA_964576215.1 uncultured Planctomycetaceae bacterium | reverse complement strand
ACTCAAACTGTAAACAACCGATGATTGCAGCCACGGAAAACACGGAATTTCACGGAAAAAAATTAAAAAAGGAACAAAAAAATATTTTTGAAGGTGTTTTTTCATTGTTTTACTCGAATTCCGTGTTTTTCCGTGTCTTCCGTGGCGAATGAGTTTCAGTCGTTTACAGTTTGAGTCATCAACACGAAGAATCCGACGGTGAAAATCGCGGCGTCGATGATCCCGTGAGAGATCCACGCCGGCCAGATCGAATCAAAGCGGTGGTAGTTCCACGCCCAGTAGGCTCCACCGACGGCAACGCCCAACGTGCAAAGCCAGGTAAACGGGTTGGCGTAACCGAAATACGTGCCGAGCAAAAGAAGATGGTGGAACGCAAATCCCAGACTTGACACCACGACAGCGGCGGTTGTGCTCATCAGGGATTTCAGACGCCGAAACACGAATCCCCGCCAATAGTATTCTTCCAGACCACTGTGAATCAGCGAGTAAAATGCGCCGAACAGGAGAAACAACGGCGTCGATTCAATCCCGAAAGCCCCGGTTTTTTCCAGGATCATCCGGGCCGCCTGTGAATCCTGGGCCAAATATCCGCCCGGCTGTTTCAGAACAAAATGGTACAAGGCGAGTATTATCAAGAACACGATTGTTCCGAAAGCGATTCCTTCGAAAACGCCGCGAACACGAAACGAACGTATGAACCACGGCTCCCGCAAAACGAGAGCAACCCAAACGACCGGCAGAAGAAACTGAATCGCTTTACCGATGCCGAACACGCTCTTTTGCACGCCGGGCGAAGAGTTCGCAAGGACGACGAAGTACAAGAGCGTCAATACGAACGGGTAAAAAATTGCGAATCCGAGAACGAAAGGGGTAGATTTTTTCATGGGCGAACCTAACTTGCGATTTTTTCGAGGACGAACGAAACATTCCTGTCCGACGTGTGAATTTCGACCGGGAGACCGTAAACCTGTTCGATAAGCGGCGGCGTTAAATCGGCAGGCCGGACGTCGCCGAGCAGACGCCCTTCCCGGAGCAGCAAAAAACGGTCCGCGTACCGCAAGGCCGTGTTAATATCATGCAGGCTAAGCACGGCAAGAAGTCCCCTTTCCCGTACGACATCACGGAGCGTCGAGAGAAATTCCACCTGATTCTTCAGGTCGAGTGCACTGGTCGGCTCGTCGAGTAACAAAAGACGCGGCTCCTGAACCAAAGCACGAGCAAGAGCGACTTTTTGCGTCTCTCCGCCGCTGAGTTGATTGGCCGGGCGCATGGCGAACGAATCGAGCTTGAGCCGAACCAATATTTCTTCGACCTTGTGAAAATCGTCGGACGAAGCAAACCAGGTAAAATACGGCTTGCGGCCAAGTAACACGGCGTCGAAAACGGAGAGCGGGGCCGTTTCGAGGCGTTGCGGGACGTATCCGATCCTACGGGCGATTTTTTCGGCGGAAAAGTCCGTCAAGTGCAAGCCGTCGCAGGAAACCGTCCCGCTTTTCGGCTTGAGAATTCCGCAAAGACAGCGCAGAAGCGTCGATTTCCCGGACCCGTTCGGCCCAAGAATCGCGACGATCTCGCCGGGCGATGCCTGAAACGTAACGTCCGACAGGATCGCCTTGCGTCCGTACTGAAATGAAAGACGTTGAACGGAAAGCATTATCAAAGTGATAAATGATAAGTGATAAATGATAAATGATAAATGATAAATGGAATGGTGAAAATTTGCAATAGATTTCTTCATTTCGTTATTTTCGTGAAAATCGTGAGAACCGTAGTGATCTGCGATTATTGACAAAGCATCCCCGGCTCTTTTTTTGCGCAAATTTTGCTATACTGCTCAAAGTTTTCGTTTCCCATTCCTTATTTTTCATTTCCAATGCGTAGTTTATCAGGTATTCAACCGACCGGTCGTTTTCACTGGGGAAATTATTTCGGAGCGATTCGGCAGTACATCGACCTACAGACCGGGCCGGATGCGTCGTATTATTTCATTGCCGATCTGCACGCTTTAACGACGGTCCGCGATCAGGCGGTGATGCGGCAAAACGTGCTCGACGCCGCAATGGACCTGCTCGCTCTTGGGCTTGACCCGGACCGGGCGACGCTGTTCGTGCAGTCCGAAGTGCCCGAAGTGAGCGAATTGTGCTGGATTCTCATGACCGGAACGCCGATGGGCCTCTTGGAACGCTGTCATGCCTACAAGGACAAAAAGGCGAAAGGACTTAACGCCGACGTCGGCTTGTTCGCCTACCCGGTTCTCATGGCAGCAGACATTCTGGCCTACGATCCCGACGTGGTGCCGGTCGGCGAAGACCAGGGGCAACACGTCGAGGTTTGCCGTGACATTGCCGGGGCGTTCAACCACGTTTTCGGCGACGTTTTCGTGATGCCAAAGGCGAAAATCATCCCGGCAACCGGTCGTGTGCCGGGAACTGACGGCGAAAAAATGTCCAAAAGTTACGGGAACACCATTGAAGTTTTCGAATACCTGAAGTCGCAGAAGAAAAAAATCATGGGGATCAAAACCGACAGCCGCCCGATGGAAGAGCCGAAAGAGCCGGAAGGGGATTTCCTGTTCGACCTTTATTCTCTGTTTGCGACGAAAGAGCAGACCGACGAGCTGGCCGCAGTTTATCGTCGCGGAAATTTCGGGTATGGCTCGGTGAAAAAAGAGCTGGTGCAACTTGCGGAAAACTATTTTGCCGTGGCGAGGGAAAAGCGAAAGGAACTTGAATCGAACCCGGCAACGGTCCGCGAAATCCTCGCCGAAGGGGCACGGCGGGCAAGGAAGAAAGCCGGCGAAGTTCTCCGCCGTGCCCAAACCGCGTGCGGATTGCGTTAATCCTGTACTGTTGGAAGTATTTTAGAGTGTAGCCGTGTGATTCTATACCATACACCGTCAATAACGCCCCATCACACTTTCCTCCCGTTTTTTTCCTGTTTTTCTGTTCTCCGCCATGAGGTCATTCCTACAAAAATTATTCGGTAACAACGAAAATTCCAAGCCGCAAAAAAATGCTCCGCGGTCCCGCAAATTGCAGATCGAGTCTCTGGAAAACCGGGAAATGCTCTCCATTTCGACGGCGGAGTTCAATGAGATTCGGGCGATGTATCCCGACCTGAACCTCTCGACAAGTATGTCGAGTTACAACGTTATCGAAATCACGGCGGCGCAGCTTTCTTCGGACACGGCTCTCCGTAATGCCATCAATACGGCGGAAACGACACCGGAAAAGGATTTGATCGTTGTCCGAACCACCGCGGCGCAAAATAAAATCACGCTCGGCGGTTCCGGGTTAACCATTAATATCACAAGCGGTAGCGTCACCCTTGTCAGCTTCGGGACTAATTCTCTCACGATTGACGCAAACGGGGAGTCGCAGGTGTTCCGCATTGATTCTGATGCCAACATCGCCCTGGCGGGATTGACGATAACAGGAGGATTTACCATTGATGATGGCGGCGGGATTTACAATGAAGGTACACTGACTGTGATAAACTGCAAAATCACGGACAACATGGCCAGTTATTCCGGCGGTGGGATTGCCAACTTGGGAACGCTGACGGTGATTGATAGCGAAATCGCGGATAATTATGCTGATTCTTACGGCGGTGGAATTTACAATAACAATTGGAAATATGACGACGAGTACGACGAGTGGTACGAAGTCGATGGCGGCACACTGACCGTAACGAACAGCATAATTACGGGCAACATGGCCTACTATTCCGGCGGCGGGATTTGGTCCGAGGGCACGGTTACGATAACCAGTTGCGAGATTTCAAAAAACGCATTATCGATGGAATACTCCGCTTCCGGTGGCGGCGGGATTTGCAATTACGGTGAACTTACGCTCCTCGACAGTACGATCACGTACAACATCGCAACGGCCGGCGGTGGACTGGCCAACCATGGTCTGCTCACCATAACCGGCGGTGAGATTTATAGAAATCAGGCTTATTACGGTGGTGGAATTTGCAGCAACGGTGAGTTTGTCCTGATGAACGGTGCAATCACGGAAAACCTGGCCTATTGTTCCGGCGGCGGGATTTACAATTGGGACGTACTCACCGTAACAAACAGCACAATCACAGGTAACCGCGCAGAAGGCATCTATGATGAAGAGTATGACGAATTCGATGGTGGTGAGGGTGGTGGGATTTTCAATGGGGGCGTACTCACCGTAACAAATAGCACAATCGCGGACAACTCCGCTTATTTTAACGGCGGTGGAATTTATAACCGCGAATATTACGAATTTGAATGGGAGGATGAGTGGGATCAATGGCACTACTACTATGGCGTCGCAATACTTGACAACACGATTGTCTCGGAAAACTCGGCTGCTTACGGCGGTTACGGCTACGGCGGTGGGATTTGCAACGCAGGGGGCATGCTTACCGTAACGGACAGTGAAATCACGGAAAATGCACTTGTTGTTTGCGGCGGCTCGTCTCTCGGCGGCGGAATTTACAACGGCTGGTATGACGACATTGTTGGCACACTCCTCGTAACCGGCAGCAAAATCACGAGTAATCAGGCAACTTACGGTGGTGGAATTTGTAACAGTGGAGAACTGACGATAACGAGTAGCGAAATCTCGGAAAATTGTGTGGAAGGTTGTACCTACTACGACGACGAATACGATGAAGTCGATGAATACGGTGGTTTCGGCGGCGGAATCCTCAATTGGGGTGGAGGTACCACAACCATCACGAAAAGCAAAATCTTGGAAAACAGTGCCTATTTCGGCGGTGGAATTGTCAATTACGGCGAACTCACCGTAGCGAACAGTGCGATTACGAATAATCGTGCTTGTTGTTCCGGCGGAGTGTCCGGCTATGACGATTCTCGTGGAGGTGGAATGTATAACGAAGGGACACTCGCTCTCATAAACAGCACGATCTCTGGAAATACGGCCGCTTACGGTTCCGGGATTTACAATGAGAAATGGATCGAGGAATGGTACGAATCCAATAGCATCATAACGCTCTACAACACCATCCTCGCCGAAAACGACGGCAATGATGTTGATAACGTGAATGGAACCATCCGGGGTTCCAACAACCTGACGACGTTCACCGGCTGGACCGATGGCACCGCGAATCTGGTTTACAATCCGGCCAAGCCGCTTTTTGTGAACGCCGCCAACGGTAATTATCGCCTGGCACCAAATTCACAAGCAATTAACAAAGGGAACAACGCTTATGCTGTTGGCACCACCGACCTTGACGGCAAGTCGCGTATCGTCGGTGGCACGGTGGATATCGGGGCATACGAATATCAAGGTGCAAGCACTGTTCTTCCGACCGCGATCATCAACAACGCCATGAATTTGTCCGTGCAGCAAGGTTGTTCGCTGCTCGTTACCGGGAGTGGTGTCGATCCGCTCGGCAAAGGTTTGACGTATCTCTGGGATTTTATCGGCGACGGCGATTTTCGGGAATACTCTGGTAACACCGCTTGGTTCACAGCCGACTTTCCCGGCGGAAACCACGTTATTCGCCTCAAAGTCCGTGACGCCAATGGGAATGAAAGCGAAGTCGCCGAGGCCGTCGTTTCGATCCTCAAAGTGATGCCGACTTACGGCATTCATGTTCCCGACGAACTGGTTGCCGGTCGGTATTTCCAGTGGGAATTCGAAGCGGTTGCCTCTTTCAACCCGATCAGAGACTGGGAAATCAACTGGGGGGACGGATCGCAACCGACGCAAATTCACGGCGGACCGCGAAGCCGGGTCTCCGCCTGGCATCTTTACCGGGAGACCGGAAATTACACGATCACAATTTCGACCACCGATTTCGACGGGATCAAGTCCACGGTAACCTACGCGATTTCCGTTACGGAATCGGTGGAGGTGCCGGACAACCCGTTGCCAACCGTCTTTGTCGCCTCGGGAGGAATCCTGAAGGTTAATGGCACCAAATTATCCGACTGGATCGAAATCGAGGAAACGGCAACGCAAATCCTCGTCCATGCGTTTGCACCGAATCACTCAAGCGAACTGGAACAATGGTCGTTCGCAAAAAATACGATTTCAACGATTGAGTTTTACGGTGACGACGGCGACGATACGTTCAAGAATTTTACATCTGTTAATGATGTACTTGACGGCGGCGACGGAAATAACATGCTCCTCAGCGGAAAAGGAACAACCACACTCAAAAACACCGGCAACGGAAGCAACTGCTTCGCCATCAACGGCAATTCCGTCCAATGGGCAGACGGAAGTTCACTCGGAAAAAAGGACTCTCTCATCCTGTTTGCAACGGTTGACCGATACGGCGACACGTCGGGGTGGTATTACTCGCCCAACGACATCAGATACGTTGCGTGGTCGACGGCGAACATCAACAACGTCCTCTCCACGGTTAGTCGCGTCTACAAATCCATCGGCAACTACGGATATTTTCGCAACAATAACACCGGAAATGGCGAAATTTACATGATGGTCACCGATTCCTACAGCGTTCTCGGAAGTGTTTACGGTTACAACGACTTTGGCGATATGGTCTACCGGGAAAACGGTGTCAATTCGCGTTTGACCATACACGAAATCGGGCACAACTGGGACTCGCTTCTGGAAAATCCGTTTTTCGACGAGTTCGCCGCCGTTTCCTACAACGGCAATGCGCTGAAACCGGATGCCGTCGCCGGTGATTTTGCCTTCGGCGATCCGGGAAATGACGGGAAGCCCTACGAGGACTGGGCGTACACCATTTCGCTGGTGTTCGATGGCTACGACACCGATAACCAAAGCACAAGTGCTCCCGCTACGGCCAAATATCTGCAAAAGGCGGACATCATCAACCGATTCGGTGAGTGGCTCGGCGGAGGTGCCGCACCGGTTACTGCATCCGTTTATACCAGCGATAGATACGCTGAATTTTGGATAAGCGGTTTCGACAGTACGCTGTCCTACAAATTGTATCACTCGGACGCTTCTGGAAACAAAGGTGCTGATACGGGAGCAACTCTGACGACTTCCTGGTTGTACAGCAATTTCACCCGTGCAATGAGAGTCACAGGCCTGGAACCGGTGAGCACGACATATTATCTCCTTGAAGCAACGAACCGCGAAGGAAAAACTGTATCGTCAGGTGTGCTGACTGCTACAACAGTCCACGGACTTTCGATAGGTGATCCGCTGGACCTTTCCGGTGCAAGAACGCTTGATAATGAGACAATCAATTGGAACGCACTATTAAACAATAACCGTTATATCGTTGTTGTTTTCGCCGCTTCGTGGTGTGGTTACTCTGAGGATGAAATCGATTACCTGTTGGAATATGTCTATGACACATACAAACCGAAGGGGCTTGAAATTGTCACGGCATACACCACTTCGAGTGAAACTTTGTCCGGCTCCAAAGCGCAAGTAGCGGAAAAGGGTATTCCGTGGATTAACATTACAGACCATTATCTCGACATAAGTTATCGCTACTACTATGCAATGTACGGTGTCCCGACGACGGTTGTTATCGACTGCTCAACAGGAAGAATTATCAACGACTGGGTCAGTGCCGGTTATCTGGCTACACTGAATTGGAATGATCCCAGCCCAACTCTCGGCAGTACGGTTTCCATGGCCATGCCCGTTTCCCGCGAAATCGACGATCCCGGTCTTGCGGAAACCATGCGGCAGCGGCAGATGCTCGACTTGGACCAATCAGGACAAAAGTTCGACAGGATTGCCGTAACGGAATTGGTCTGGTCGGACGACGAAATGTTCGACGAAGAATGGTTCGACTTCTCCGTGAAAAGAAGCGATTTTTGGAACGATGTGTTCGAGAACAATCTTTTAGCGAAATTGTAATCGTGATCGCAAAATATCGGGGGACTTCGCTGCGCTACGTCCCCCGCTCTTTTTCTCATTTTTCATTTCTCATTTCTCATTTTTCATTTCTCATTTCCAATGAATATCGCCCATCGCCTTGTCGATTACGCCAAACGGCAACCGAACGCCGTTGCGATTATTGAACCGGTTCCAAAATCCTCTCCGGCGGATAAACGGAAATATCGAACGATTTCCTTTGCCGAACTTGACCGGGACAGTGATCGCATTGCCGCCGCTTATGTCCGCTCCGGATTGCAGCCGGGAATGCGGATCGCCTTGATGGTGCAGCAGGGGCTCGACTTCATTTCGCTCGTGTTCGGTCTGCTCAAGAGTGGTGCCACACTTGTTTTGATCGATCCCGGTATGGGGATGAAGCCGATGCTAAAATGCCTCGACGAAGTTCGGCTCGACGGGTTCGCCGCGATTTCCAAAGTTCACGCTCTCCGCTTTGTTTTGCAGAGACTGGGCCGTTTTTCACACGCAAAACAAAATCTTACGGTCGGACGGCGTTGGTTCTGGTGCGGATTGTCTTTGGCGGAAATCCGTAAACGGGAATATTTCGGTCCCGTGATGATACCACGCGATTCCGGCGATCCATCGGCGATCATTTTCACCAGCGGAAGCACGGGAATCGCCAAGGGGGTCTTATTTACGCACGGAATTTTTCAAACACAGGTCGAAGAAATTCAACGCCGGCTTGGTATTGAGCCGGGAAGCGTCGACCTGGCGGGATTCCCGTTTTTCGGGCTGTTTAACGCCGCAATGGGCGTTACGGCGGTGATACCAGACATGGATTCGACCCGACCGGCAAGCGTTGATCCGCGAAACATTCTCGAAGCGGTCCGCGATTGGAACATCAACCAATCGTTCGGCTCGCCCGCTCTTTGGAACCGCGTCGTCGAATTTTGCGAACGGAATCCCGACGAAACGGGATCGCTTTCGACGTTACGCCGGGTGATTTCCGCCGGAGCACCGATCAGTGCGAAACTGTTGGACCGGCTGAAGCGGATTCTTCACGTCGACGCTGAAATTTTTACTCCTTACGGCGCAACGGAAGCATTGCCGGTCGCAATGATAAGTGCAACGGAAATTCTGGGCGAAACGGTACGAAAAACCGAGACCGGCGGCGGAATCTGCGTCGGAACCTCCTTCGGAACCGTTCGCTGGAAAACCATTGCCATATCCGACGAGCCGATTGAGCGTTTGGAACAGGCGAGGGAATGTGGCGTCGGCGAAATCGGCGAACTTGCCGTGTGCGGACCGCAGGTAACGACGCAATACGTAACACGAACCGAAGCGAACGCTTTCGCAAAAATGCGCGACGCCGACGGAACGATCTGGCACCGCATGGGGGATGTCGGATATTTGGACGAAAAAGGGCGGTTCTGGTTTTGCGGTCGCAAGGCCCATCGGGTCGAAACTGCCGACGGAACGCTGTTTTCGATTCCCTGCGAAGCGATTTTCAATCAACATCCGAAAGTGTTCCGGTCCGCTTTGGTCGGAATTTCCGTTGCAAAATTGAAGGAACCGGCGATTTTCATTGAATTGAAACCGGGTGTCGAACCATCGGACGAACTCTTGCAGGAACTAAAATCGCTCGCAAAGGCCAATCCGCTGACGCAACGAATCGAGCGCATCCGGTTTCATCCGGGCTTTCCGGTCGATGTCAGACACAACGCAAAAATCAACCGGGAACAGCTTGCGGAAGAAGGAAGGGAACGAAAATTTTAGTCAACAAACATTTTACTTTTTCCTGACCGAGGTGTTGTTCTTTTGTCTGAATTTTTTATAATGCGAGCGTCCGATGAGGTAGGGATTGGCTCTGTCCAAGAGTAACCGGTCAAGAAATATACCGAAAACGGCTACAAATTGTTTTCTTTTCGTAATTCGTAATTCGCAATTGCCCCGTAATTCAAAAAAAATGCTTCCTTTTACACAACACACTGGAATCGTGGTCCCGATGGACCGAAGCGATGTGGACACCGACCAACTTGTTCCGAAACAATTTTTGAAGCGGGTTGAGCGAACCGGGTTCGGCAAGTTCCTCTTTTTTGACTGGCGTTATAAGGAAGACGGGAGCGACAATCCCGATTTCGAGCTAAACAGGCCGGAGTTTAAAAAGGCGTCGATTCTGCTTGCCCGACGAAATTTCGGATGCGGCTCGTCCCGTGAACATGCGCCGTGGGCCATCGCCGACTACGGGTTCAAGGTCGTGATCGCATCGAGTTTCGCCGACATTTTTTACAACAACTCGTTCAAAAACGGGATTTTGCTTATCAAGTTTTCCGAAGAGCAAATCGAAAAACTGTTCCAAGTGGAACAAGCGAACCGTCCGATGAACTTGACGGTCGATTTGGCGGCTTGCACCGTCTCCGGTCCCGGCGGCTTGTCGCTTACGTTCGAGCTTGATTCCTTCCGCCGCGAATGTCTGCTCAAAGGACTCGACGACATCGGCCTGACGCTTCGCCACGAAGAAAAAATCGCGGAGTACGAAAGCAGGAGCAAATGAGAAGAACAATGACATTCGCCGCACAGGGTGCGGCGGCTTAACGTTTCTCGTTTTTCGTGTTTCATTTTTCATTTTTCTGTTTGAGCAGTTCCGCCGCTGTGGTGAGCGAGTACAAAAAATTGGTTTTCTTCTTTTTCGACCGCGAATCCGTGGAAACGGCGTTCCCATCTTCGTCATATTCGACGTGAATATCGTCATATTCAACGTCGCCGTCAAAGTATTCCGAAAATTCGTCGGCTTGCAGATTCTTCTTTTCGGCAACGAGCCGCTGCACTTTGCTGCCGTCGAACGGCTGATCGTCCGGACAGTCGGCAAGCTGTTCCGGAGAATCGCAGAGGATCATTTCCTCACGCGGAAGTTCGAAGAGAAACGGACTGTAAATCGTCGTTTCCGTTCGGCCTCGAAATGTTCGTTGTCGTGTTCGGGAAAGCCGTAATTCCTCTTTCGCACGGGTTATGCCGACGAAAAGGAGCCGCCGCTCTTCCTCCAGTTGCGTCTGTTCCCGGAGTGAGCGTTCATGCGGCAGAATATTCTGTTCAAGAGCAATCAGATAGACGACCGGGAATTCCAACCCCTTTGCCGCATGGAGCGTCATCAGCGAAACGCGGTCGCTTTCCGTTTCCCAAGAATCAACGTCGCTCACCAACGCCGTTTGCTCCAGGAATTTTTCCAACGCGTTTTGTTGTTCCCCTGTTCCTTCCTCCAACGAGCGTTTGTCAAATTCTCTTGCTTCCGTCAGAAATTCCTCAATATTGGCAAGCCGCTGCTGATCTTCCTCGTTCTCGGTTGCGTATTGCTCGTCGTATTTCGTTTCGTTAAGCAATTCGGCGACGAGCGACTCAATCGTGTACTCATCCCGGCCCGCTTCTTCGGACAGGCGGTCGATCATTTTGACGAACTCGGCGAGTGCTTTCTTGACTTTTTGGGAGACCCCGGCGATTTTTTCCGCTTTGATAAACTCCCTCGCAGCGTCCATCGTGGAAATTCCGTACAGCTGCGACAGATCGACGATTTTTCCGATGGTCGTTTTTCCGATTCCACGTCGCGGTTCGTTGACGATTCGCATGAACGAAACCGTGTCCCGGGAGTTGTAGATCAACTGCAAATAGGCGAGCACATCCTTGATTTCCTTGCGGTTGAAAAATTCCAGACCGCGAACGAGTTGAAACGGAACGTTGCTTCGATGCAGAGCGTGCTCCAGATTTCTCGACAAGGCGTTGATCCGAAAGAAAATCGCGTAATCTTTCGGGCGGCGTTTGCCTTCTTTGATTTCCGTTGCGATTTCCTCCGCGATGGTTTCGGCTTCTTCCCGTTGATCGAAACAGCAGAGCAAGCGGACCGGTCGCCCAAGATCGTTGTCGGTGAACAGATGCTTTTCCTTGCGGTATTCGTTGTGCGCAATCAGCTTGTCCGCTGCGGCGAGAATCCGTTTCGTACTCCGGTAATTCTGTTCCAGGCGGATCGTTTTCACATTCTCGAAATCCTTTTCAAAGTTAAGGATGTTTTGAATGTTCGCCCCGCGCCAACCGTAAATCGATTGGTCCGGATCGCCGGTTACGGCCAGGTTCGGATAGTCAATCGAAAGCGACCGGGCAATTGCGTATTGAGTCAGGTTGGTATCCTGATACTCATCGACCAGAATGTACCGAAACCGTCGGTCCAGTTGTTGGCGAATCTCCGGATTCTCCCGGAGCAGAATCGCAACGTGAAACAGCAGGTCGTCGAAATCGACGGCGTTCCCTTGTTTGAGCCGCTTTTGATATTCCGGATAAACTTTTTCGACAAACGATCCCAAGAGGCTTTTCGTATTGGAAATATACTCGTCGGGCGAAATCAATTCATTTTTTGCCCAGGAAATTCCGGACGCAATTCGTTCCGGCGTGATTCCGGTCGGCAGGGAGATTTTTTCGAGAATCAGATTGAGCAGCTTTTGGCTTTCGTCGGCGTCGTAAATGGTGAAATTCGATTCCAGCCCAACCATCGGCGAATAAAGACGCAAAAGGTACGCACAGAATTTATGAAACGTCCCGATTCGGATCGGTTTGTCCGGCGCGAGAATTTCGAGGCGTTTTTTCATTTCGTCCGCCGCTTTGTTCGTGAACGTGAGGGCGACGATATTGTACGGTTTGATTCCGTGTTCAAGCATCCAGGCGATTCGATGGGTAATCACGCGGGTTTTCCCGCTGCCCGGCCCGGCCAAGACCAAAAGCGGACCTTCCACACAGACGACGGCTTGTCGTTGCGGTTCGTTCAGATCGGAAAGGAGAAAATGAGAATCGTTCGACACGGGAAAAAGTTTTTCGGAAAAATCAGGAAAAAATACTTACTCAAACAATCCAACAGCGGGAAACCGCCTCTAACAATTACGCCAACCCCATTGCCAAAGTCCCATGCGAATTCCGTCGGCAAGCGTCTTGCAGGCAAACACGGCGGCGGGTTCGAACCCACAATGAGAAAGGCAATGTTCGCAACGTGGATCGTTTTCAAAACCGTATTTTGTCCAATCGGTTTCGTTTATCAAGGTGTGATACGATTCGTGATGCTTGTCCGTAATCAAATAGCAGGGGCCTTTCCAGCCAGCGATGTTTCGGGTCGGATTTGCGTAAGCCGCACAGGAGAGCTGCCGCTCGCCGCAGAGAAAATCCATAAAAATCGGCGTCGTCGTGATTCGGTATTTCGACATTTTTGCCCGGATTTCCCGGAATTTTTCGTATGTTTCGTCTCGCGTGAGAAAAAACGATTCGTTCCCGACCGATTCGTATCCGAACCCGGGAGCAAGCATGATTCCGTCGATTTTCAGCGGCGTCAGAATTTCGGCCAATTCGATCAATTGCTCGACGGTCGTTTGCTTGTAAAGCGTCGTGTTTGTGTAAACGCGAAAGCCGGCTTGTTTTGCCGCCGTGATACCACGAATCGCCTTTTGAAAAACGCCGCTTTGCCCGACGATTGCGTCGTGAACCGACTGCGGACCGTCGAGATGAACGTTCCAGTAAAGTCGGGTTTTCAAACGCTTGCTGCGAATCGCCACGATTTTTTCCAGCTTTTCTTCCAGCAAAACGCCGTTCGTGCAAAGATAGATGTGCTTTTTGCGTGTCAAAATTCCGTCGAGAAGTTCGGTGATTTCCGGGTAAATGAGCGGTTCCCCACCGCAAACGCTTACGACTGGAGCAGGACATTCGTCGACTGCCGCCAAGCATTCGTCGAGCGACATGCGTTTGTTTATTGTGTCGGCGTATTCCCGAATCCGACCGCAGCCGTTGCAACGCAAATTACAGGCGTGAAGCGGTTCGAGCATGAGAACCATCGGGTATTTTTCCCGGCCCCGCAGTTTCATGCGAAACATGTACAAAAAAAGCGAGCTGGAAAGAGAGAAAGGAAATCGCATGAAAAATGAAAGGAGATGGGACCACCGGTACGCAACCATTGTAGCGTTTCACCGTTTTGGGTCAAGCGATTCGTTAGCGTCTATTGTTAGCGGCGGGGCTTGCCCCGCGCGTGGGCCACGTGTAAACTCGAGACTTCCGTACGGGGCAAGTAATAGAAGTCGGCAGACGACAGAATTTCTCATTTCTCATTTCTCATTTCTCATTTTATTAATGACCTCACGCGATATTCTCCAACGTTCATTACAGCACCAGGACGGGCCGCTTGCGTTTGATCTGGGGGCGTCGCCGGTGTCGGGGATTCATGCTTCCTGCCTGCCCGGTCTGCGGAAGCATTATGGACTGGAAGAGAAACCGGTCAAGGTCCACGAACCTTGCCAGATGCTTGGTTTTCCCGAGGAGGATCTCCTTGAGGTGCTCGGCGTTCATACTCGCGGCGTTTTTTCACCTTGGTCGAAATTCGGATACGAAAACAAAAACTGGAAGGAATGGAAAACCCCCTGGGGACAGGTTGTCCTGGTCGGCGGGGATTTTCAGGTCGATGAAACCGAAGCGGGGGTGTTCATCTATCCCGGCGGCGACCGCTCGGTGCCGCCGTCCGGTGTGATGCCAAAAACCGGGTATTATTTTGACGCCGTGATCCGTCAGGAGCCGATTGACGACGACTCGCTTCGAGTCGAAGACAACCTTGAGGAGTTCAAGCCGGTTTCGGATGAGACACTTGCTTCCTTTCGGGAGCAGCTTGAGGCCAATCAAAAAGCAGAGCGAGGCACCGTCCTTTGCATGGGCGGGACCGGCTTTGGGGACATCGGGGCCGTGCCCGGCACACAACTCAAGCGTCCCAAAGGAATCCGCGACGTCGCCGAGTGGTACATTTCCACGGTAACAAGGCGTGATCATATTCATGCGATCTTTGAACGGCAGTTGGAAATCGCTTTGGGAAACCTGCAAAAGGTACACGACGCTCTTGGTAACGCCATTGACGTGATCTACCTTTGCGGGACGGATTTCGGGACGCAGCAATCGCTTTTCTGTTCCGTAAAATCGTTCCGGGAACTCTGGTTTCCCTACTACAAGACGCTCAACGAGTGGATTCACAAGCACACGACCTGGAAAACTTTCAAACATTCCTGCGGGGCGATTGTTCCGCTTTTGCCGGCGTTGATTGAATGTGGCTTTGACATTTTGAACCCTGTCCAATGCTCGGCGGCTGGCATGGACCCCAAGCGGCTCAAAGCGGAGTTCGGCGATCAACTGGTCTTCTGGGGCGGCGGGATTGACACCCAAAAGACGCTTCCGTTCGGAACACCGGACGAGGTGCGTGACGAGGTGCGAAAGCGGATCGACACCTTCGCTCCCGGCGGTGGGTTCGTTTTCAACACCGTTCACAATATTCAGGCACTGACCCCGACCGAAAACCTGGTCGCCATGTTTGAAGCGGTGAAAATATGAAACGTTTTTTATTTCGGCGAGAGTCTGAAAATCCGCAGTGTCGTCGGTGGCGGCACTGCGCCTTCCCAAGGCCGGTCGCGGTTGACGGGCAGGGTTTCCCAGCACATCATGTCAATCACGTCCGGTTCGTCGATTGTGCCCGAATCGGTGATTGACCGTCGCTGATGACCGGGAAAGCGTGATTCGTTTCTGTACACCTCGTCCGGCATTCTCGTCGGCGGCGGGGCCTGGCCTATCGGTTTAAGCGTTTCCGGATCAAGCCGCCAGCGTCCATTACCGGACTTGATATGGTTGTAAGATTGCGTCAGATCACCGTTTGCTTCCGAAACAACCGGACCAAACGAGATTTCCATCGGGATACAGCCGCGTCCCTGGAATTCCCAACGGTAGTCCCAGTTACTGGTTTGGTAAATTTTGAACTGCTTTCCTTCGACCCGGGCGTTCATCAGTTGAAAATGGCCCGCTTCGTCGTACTTCGAGTAAGAAACAATCACTCGTCCCTCGGCGTCAAAGCCGATTTTTTGGCAGGGATTGAGGATACCGCCCCCCGATGGCACCGGATCGATGATCTGGCTGTTCGTGCGGGTAATCGGTATCGGTTGCGGTGTGCCGTCGGACATTTCCCAGTCGCGCAGGTTTTTCGACCTGGCGTAACACATCAGGTGATTCGTTTCGCAGTCGGGCGTTTCCCTCCAGACCCAGCTGAGGTGAAACCAACCATCCGGCCCTTTGACCGGTCCGTGGTGATACGCATTGACTTGCCCCTCGCCGTCGAACAACGGCTTGTCGAAAAACCGATGCCAGCGTTTTTGCGTTGCATCGTAACGGTTGCAATACCAATCGCCGTCGCCGCTTCCGCCGTCGCGGTACAAAAACAGCAACTCGCCGTCGCCAGCCGTGATAAACTGCGGATAAGTGCAACGTTGCTCGTTTTCGCCGACCATCGTTTTGACCTGCCGTAGTGATTGAACGTCAAGCGGTTTTTCGGCACGAAAATAGAGGAGCGGTACACAGTGCATATTTCCCGATACATGCAGTATGTCGTCCCGGTCGAAAGTCATTGTGATCGAATTATGACTGTCCCAGCCGACTTGCGTGTCAAGCGGTTTGAATGTCCAATCGCTTGAATCCCGATCGCGCACTCCGATCACCAGATTGCGATTGGCGTCGTAAAAGCCGACGAATTGTTTTCCCTTGTGCGATTGGAGACAAAAACCGACCGGGTGTCCGCTCCAAACCTGCGCAACATCGTCGCGGCGGTCGATTTTGTATTCCAACTGCCCGAAAACCGGACAGGCCAAAATAACGACGAACAAGACCAAAAAAGGAATGCGTAAAGTCATGGAATTACTATGTTTGTTCGAGTAGCACTCCATCAGAGCCGCGCACGGAGTAAGCGGTTTGCACGTTACCACCGGGGGCACCGCTTACTCTCTGTGCGCGGCTCTGATGGGGTTCACGATTAGCGAAAATGCGGCCTCATTGGCGTTGAATAGTTCCTTACTTCCGTGCCACCTCGATTTTGCGTGGCTTGAGCGTTTCGGCTTTCGGCAGGCGAACCGTCAACACTCCATCGGCACACTGGGCGGAAATGTTTGCCGCATTCACGGATTCGCCGATTCGGAACGCCCGATAAAAATCGGTCGGTTCAAATTGCCGAAAACGATAATTCTCACCCGCGTTCTCCGGCAAATCAACTTTGCCGCGAATGGTCAACTCCCCCTGGTGAAACTGAATGTCGATATTTTCCTCTTTCACTCCGGGCATGTCGGCTTCGATGACGAACTCGTTTTCACGTTCGCTAATATCGACCGGCGGATAACGGAGTTGCTTTTTCTGCTGATACGGCTGAGCTGGAACGGCCTGAGCGTCTTTGGTTTTGGTCAGTGATCGAGTCATTGTCATTCTCCTTGTATTAGAGGGTAGAGGATAGAGGGTAGAGGGTAGAGGGTAGAGGGTAGAGGGTAGAGGATAGAGGATAGAGGATAGAAAAAACATTCCTCTATCCTCTATCCTCTATCCTCTATCCTCTATCCTCTATCCTCTATTTCGCGGCGACGGTGATTTTTTGAACCTTCGCCACTTCCGGTTTTTTGAGCCGGACACACAGAATGCCGTTTTCGAGGGTTGCGTCCATCTCCTTGGGAGGGGAATCCATCGGTAACGTTATGGTCCGCACCATGTTGCCGAAAACACGTTCCCGGCGGAGATAGCGTACGTTTTTCTCTTCGGTCGCGGCAGGGCGGCTGATTTTCAGCGTCAATTCGGTCCCAATCAACGAGAGGTCAATTTGCTCCGGTTTGACACCAGGCACTTCCATTTCGACGTAAAAAGCGTCCTCGTCTTCACGGACGTTTGTCGCCGATTCGCCGGTGCTGAGTGAACCGAACGGCCAATCACTTTCGGCCATCGAGGGCATGGAAAGGAATTGATTCAGCCGCTGGAACAGGTTGTAGGAATGCGGATAGATTAGCTCCGTGTACATGGTCATCTCCTTTCTTTTGAATGAGAAATGGCGACCGGGAACAGAGCGTAGCACAGTGACCGGATTGCTTCACTTCATTGCGCTCCTGGCTACCATTCCAAGTGTTTTCGTTAGAATTTTGCCTACTGGTCTTGACCTTAAGCAAAAAATATGCCAACGCGATTCGACCTATTCCAAAAGCCTTTATTGATAGGAGTTTTTTCGAAAAAATTCTTTCACAATAAAAAGCAGACTGTCATTTTGGCAGAAAAAACCGTGAAAAAACGAAAAGCGACAAGAAGCGTCATCGTCGAACAAGACAGCGGACGGAAAAAATATCCAGGAGGATTGCAAAGTCCCTGGGAACGCAGGCTTCCAGCCTGCGCGAAGGTTGCGGAATGGAGTCTCCTCACTGCGCAGGTAGGATGCCTACGAACTCACTAGTACAAAGTCGCCTAAATAACCTTCGTATTATTGGATTTGTTTTTTGGTTTTCCGTCGTATTTCCAATCCATTGGTTTGGCGGTCGCATTGTAGAAAACGATGTAATCCAATATCTTGTCTTGCAACTCGTCCAC
>CAZNVM010000017.1:0-6349 GCA_964576215.1 uncultured Planctomycetaceae bacterium | reverse complement strand
CAACAACCAGGCATGGACGAGGACTACAAACACCGCAATACGGCGTTGATCGTTACTCTCGCCACACAAGCCAAAGGAAAAGAACTCCGCAACGTCGTTGAAAAAATCAAAGAACTTGCCCGGGAATGTGGAATTGAACCCCCGCTTCTCGAAGACCGTCGTAGCATTGCGCAAAAAGTGATTGATACAGTCAAGGAAGCGGGCCTGGAAATGGTTTTCGGGCGCAATCCGAATACCGACGGTATCGTTCTCGGAGGCCCGCCGATCGACAATGTCAATATTGATTACGAAGGTGTACGGACGCTTTACCGATTGGCAGGACTTTGTGCCGTCCTGGGACTGGTTGCCGCTTATCTTTGCATGAAAAGTTTTCTGTTGGCGATCATGGTCTTTTGGGTCGGTCTTCTCGCCGCCGGAATTTCATTGGCGTTCGTTTCATTGACGGGCCAACACTGCGACTCGATCCTTTTAAGTATGCCTGCATTGGTTTACGTCCTGACGATGTCCAGTGCGGTTCACATGATTAATTATTACTTTGATGGCGTTCGGGAACATGGTATTCTCTACGCACCGGAACGGATGGTCCACCTTTCGTGGTACCCTTGTATCATTTCGCTGGTCACGACGGCGTTGGGACTCTTGTCGCTTTATACGGGGCAATTGATTCCGATCATCAAGTTCGGCATGTTTTCGGCCATAGCGATCATGGCCTCTTTGGGACTGCTTTTACTGTACCTGCCGGCACTCCTTCATTTTTATCCGCCGAAAAAATTTGTGGACCTTTACGCCAATAAAGGTTTGCAGGTGATTCACGACCATATTTTTATCAAATTTTGGCGGCAGTTCGGCAAGTTTATCATCCGCAATCACAACGTCGTGGCAATCAGCTACCTTGCCTTCATGGCCTTTTCCGTATTCGGGCTTTTCCAGATCAAAACCTCGGTCAAGATGATGGGGTTCTTCTCACGGGATGCCGAGATTATTCACCATTACACCTGGTTGGAAAAGCAACTCGGTCCGCTTGTTCCGATGGAGGTTGTCCTGAAATTCGATAACGAACATTGTGATTTGAATTCGTTTGAGCGAATGCAGTACGTCGACCGGGTTTGCCGGGAACTCCGGCAAAAACTCCCGGAACAGGTTGGAGGGGTCATGTCCGCGGCGACCTTCGGACCGGACTTGAATATCGATACGAATCAACGTAGTTTACGTATTTTGAGTACGGTGTACGCCACCGCCGGACAAATTGATGCCAGACGCCCCACGTCGAGAGATTATATCCTGGTCGAAAAAAAATCGCTTGACCCTCGAACGGCGAAAACGCCGGAAGAAAAAGAGGCGTTTCAAAAATGGTTGGATCAAATGGGAATCACGTCGGCACAGGCAACTCAATTGGTTGCCGCCGGTCTTTCGACGATAGACCGACTGCTTTATGATTCGAACGATGTCAATATTCCCGGACTGTCAGGCCAGGAAGTCAAGCAATTAAGGGACAACGCTCAAAATTGGCAAAACAAGTATGGTACCGATCTTTGGCGGATCAGTATGCGGGTTTGGTCGCTCAAAAAAGAAATTGATTACTCCCTGTTCATCCATGAAGTCAAGGATGTCGTCGAGCATTTGGTCGGTGAAAACGCCGCCGCAAACAACCGTAAGGTTCACAGTGCCGATGCGATTACCGCCGTCTATACCGGAATGGTACCGGTCGTTTACAAGGCACAACACGCCTTGCTTGACGGGCTGGCGGAAAGCTTTTTCTGGTCGTTCGTGAGCATCATGTTCGTTCTTATGTTTGTGTTACGGGGTCTGATCGCAGGATTTGTGGCGATGCTACCGAGTCTGTTTCCGGTCGTTATCATTTTTGGAATCCTCGGTTGGTGCGGAATCCATGTGGATGTCGGCATGATGATGTCGGCAAGCGTCGCACTTGCTATTGCCGTGGATGATACAATTCATTATATGACCTGGTTTCGTGCGGCGATCAAGCAGGGAATGAATGCGGAAGACGCCGCGATTGACGCTTATGAGAAATGTGCGACCGCGATGACGGAAACGACCATTATCGCCGCTTGCGGACTCTTCGCGTTCATCTTCAGTTCGTTTGTGCCGACACAGATGTTCGGAACAATGATTATCGTGATTATGTGGGTGTCACTTTCCGGAGATTTGGTCTTCCTGGTGTCAGTTCTGACCGGTCCGTTCGGATGGATTTTCCTCAAGAAAAAGAAAGAGGGGACCGGGGAAGGAAATTCGTCGGAAGGTACCGTTTCTTCGCCGACACCGGTTGCCGTTGAAACGGATGCCATGCTCGAACTGAAAGTCGATGATCGTTACGTTGGACGGTGTCACATCGTCGAGAATATGGCCAATAATGAATAGAATGCAACCCTTATCATCGTTAGCGGCGGGGCTTGCCCCGCGCGGAATAAACAGAGCCGTGAACGTAAGATTGCGTTGGTTTTCGCGTAATCTTACGATTGTGGCTCTGATAGACAAGACCCAAAAACCAACGCTCTCTGCTCTCTCACTTTAACGTCGGAAAGGAGAACCCGATTTCCAGAGCGAGCGGGCCCCATTCGCATTGGAACGGAATGGCGATTGGCTGCGCATTGGGCGGAAAATGAAGACGGCAGTTTTCTCCGCACAACACGTTCGGCAAACTCATACGCAGATCAAACGCTTCCAGCTTCGCTTTGGCACTCCCGGTAACCATGTTCGTCAATTCACCGACGGCGTCCAAAACGTCGTCGCTCGTTTCCGTGATTTCGGTCATGAGCAAGGTTCCCGCCGCTTTTCGGGCAACGTTATGGGACATGGAAAGCACGATTGTCCCGACCGCTTTGCCGCTGACTCCGATGATTCCGCTGACCGGATGGAGTGCGCAATTATTCTCCATTAAACCAAGGCCGGTTCGTTTGATCGTATGACCAAGCATGGTTTTAAAAACATCTTCCAACGCGGTGATGACGGGATTGATATAGTCGATTTCTATTGCCATGAAGGGATTTCCTGAAAAAGGATGAAAGAAGGAAACAACGGCTCCATTGTAATCCATTGTTTTCAAGAAGTAAAAGGGATTGCCAAAAATCCCAGGAGGATTGCAAAGTCGCTTTTTTCCTGGGAACGCAGGCTTCCAGCCTGCCAGTGAGTTCGTAGGCATTCTACCTGTGCAGGGCGGAGACCTCATTCCGCAACCTTCGCGCAGGCTGGAAGCCTGTGTTCCCAGGGACTTTGCAATCCTCCTGCCAAAAATCCTGAAGTATTTTGCCCTTGACCGTCTTTGCAACACTTGACATGATTCCCGCCGTGTTATACTTGAGAAACAGTTTGTGGCCGCCGGGAACGGAGCGCAGCGTAGTAGCCGGATCGAACGACGTGGATTTTTCATTTTTCATTTGTTTTCATTATGCCCAAAACCCTTACAGAACTCGCAGCTCTTCTTCACGGTCTTTTAGTCGGCGACGGCGGCGTTATCGTCGGTGGCGTTTCACCGATTCACAATGCGGAACCGACGGATATTACCTTTTTGGAGAATCCGGAAAAGGTCGCTTTGCTGGAAAAAAGCAATGCGTGTGCCGTGATTGTGTCGAAATCGATGGAAACCTTCCCGGAATCCCGGCGGCCCAGGATTCCTTACATCATGGTTGAGCAGGTTTTGCCTTCTTTTGAAACGGCAGCCCGGCTTTTTCTTCCGGAGCCGGTGGTTCTTGCCCGAACCGTTTCGCCTGACGCTACGGTCGCCGCTTCGGTCAGGATGGGGAAAAACGTGTCAATCGGACCGCACTGCGTCGTCGGCGAAAATGTCGAAATCGGCGACGATTGCACGATTTACGGCGGCGTCCACCTTTTCGAGCATTGCCGCGTTGGAGAAGGAACGACGATTTATCCCAATGCCGTTTTGTACGAAAATACGGTCGTCGGCAAAAATTGCATCATTCACTCCAATGTCGTTTTGGGGGCGTTTGGTTTTGGGTACGATTCCTCCAAAGGGATTCACAAACTTTCCTCTCAAATGGGGAACGTGGTCCTCGGCGATTTCGTGGAAATTGGGGCTTGTAGCACCATTGACCGGGGTACTTACGGTTCCACGAAAATCGGCGAAGGAACCAAGATCGATAATCTCGTAATGATTGCCCACAACTGCAAAATCGGAAAGCACAACCTGATTTGTGCCCATACGGGAATTGCCGGAAGCACGACGACCGGCGATTACGTGGTGATGGCCGGTCGGGTTGGCGTTCGGGACCACGTTCATATCGGCAACCGGGCCGTGCTCGGGGCAATGGCCGGCATCATGGGGGACGTGCCGGAGGACGCCCGTTGGGTCGGCATTCCGGCCACCCCGGAGAAAGAACAGATGAAAAAGCTGGTTGCCTTCGCCAAACTCCCGGACATGCGGAAAGAACTCAAGCAGTTACAACAACAAGTCGCGGAACTGGAACGACAAGTCGGAGTAAAAAGTGAGGGTGCGACGTAAAAGGAGTGTGCCGGAAAAACGACACTGGGATTTGTGATTTGATCTCAAACCGTAAACAAATGGTAACTCAAAACAGTCAAGGGCATCGGGCATAGGGTATAGGGCATAGGGCATCGGCGATAAGTGAAAAACTTCCTCCAATTTCCGATTCCCGATTCCCGATGCCCGATGCCCTTAAATTTCAACACTTTTTTCCGTTTCATTACCATTTCGTTTACACTTTGAGATTTGATGTCGTAAACTCAATCGAATTGGCCCCAAATTTCCGGCGATTGAAAGTCTTTTCGGTCCGGCACGCTCAAATGGGGAACGGCTTGTTCGGCGTACCATAAATAACGCTTCCAAAGTTCCTGACGCTTTTCCGGGTTCGATTGCGACAGGTCGTTTTTCTCGCAGGGATCCTCCTTGACGTTAAACACTTCAACTTGACGTTCCCGAGGCTTTTGGTTTTCAATGCGCCGGTTTGGTTCCAAAAGTTCGTTCGAGGTAACCTGACCGTTGATGACGATTTTCCAGTCTCCTTTTCGTAACGCCCCCGTAAACACTGTAGTATTGTGAAGAATTTCCCGTTCGAACGTCTTTTCGTTTAGCCAAACGTCTTTCATGTCGAGACCGTCAATCGGCTTGTCTTGCCGGAGTGATCCACCGGCAAGTCCGATGAGCGTCGGATAGAGGTCGGCGATGTGCATCGGTTGCGTCGAAATGGATTGCGGTTTGATTTTTCCCGGCCAAACGACACATGCGGGCACACGGACACCCCCCTCATACAAAGTCGATTTGCCCGCTCGCAAAGGACCGTTGCTTGTTACCCGGCCCGGATCGGGACCGCCGTTGTCGCTGCAAAAAAAGACGATGGTGTCGTTTTCGATCCCCTTTTCGGTGATTGCGGCAAGAATACGCCCGATGTTCTCGTCCATCGAAGCGACCATTGCGACGTACTCACGTCTCGGCGACTTCATGTTTTTGTACGGTTCGTTAAGCCGATCTTCCCTGGGAGGTTGAAACGGACCGTGAACGGCATTGAACGGAACGTAGAGAAACAGCGGTTGGGAGGTGTCATGTTCCCGAATCAGCCGCACCGATTCGGTCGCCAGCAAATCGGTCGAATATCCTTCCTCCCGAAGCGGTTGACCGTTTCGATGCCAGTCGAGTCCGCCGTCCCGTTGGTGCGTGTAATAATCAATCGCTCCGAGATAATGCCCGTAATGGTGATCGAATCCACGCCGAAGCGGAAGATATTCCGGGCCGCGCTCCCCCAAATGCCATTTCCCGCAGATCGCGGTAAAGTAACCGGCTTCGCGCAACGCTTCGGCAAGAGTTCGTTCGTCCGTCGGCAAACCGAAATCGTTCGTGGGCCGAATGACTCCGACCTGCAGACCGTAACGCATCGGATAGCGGCCTGTCAGCATGGCGGCCCGGGTTGGTGAACAGACCGGCTGAACGTAAAATTGTTCCAACCTCATGCCGGATTCAGCCAGACGGTCAAGGTGCGGCGTCTTGATCTCGGAGCCGTGCCAACCGACATCCCCCCAACCGAGGTCGTCGGCCAAAATGACGACGATGTTTGGCCTTTCGGCTCCCAATACGGTTGCGCTAAATAACAAAAACGCGATGAAAAACAGGGTTCGCATAATATCTTTGTAAATTGTTTCTAATTCAAACCGTAAACAAATGGTGACTCAAAACAGTCAAGGGCATCGGGCATCGGGCATAGGTGATAAGTGAAAAACTTCGGTTCATCGGGAAAGTGCGTACCTTCCCATAGGTTATTGAAAAACGCGGACAAGTTGCTTTCATAGAAGGAGTTACCATACATTTTCTTTGAAAGGAGTAAATCATGTCCGCTACGCTATTATATCACATGCACGGCAT
>CAZNVM010000016.1:0-4306 GCA_964576215.1 uncultured Planctomycetaceae bacterium | reverse complement strand
TTTCATAGAAGTTTGTATCGAGACCGTCATTTCGCGATGCTCCATTCCGGCTTTTATTCATCTCCCCCAATAAAAGCCGGAATGAAGCGAAGCGAAATGACGGTAAAATCAGTAAAAATCGTAAACTTGTCGACGGACTGCTTGCTCTTCCAGAATCGACGGAATTATGGTAGATTGCCCGTTGCGGGTTCGTGGCGTGGCAGACGCCGTTGAACACGATTCACCTCCTTATTCGATTATGCGCACTCGCACCGGGCGACGCCTTGAGTTGCGATTGCGGTTCTGTGGAAAACGATGTCCCATTCCCTTTTGACAATCCCGATGCTTGCCGAGTTTCTTGAACTCCCGGCGGCGACGGTCAGGTTGTGGTACAAACGCGGCCTGATTGTGCCGGTGACGGAAGTTCACAATCTCGCCTACTTTGACTTTCAGGAAGTCCTTACGGCCAAAGCACTTCGTGATCTTCGCCGGGAGGGTTTGAGTACGCGGGTGCTGGAAAATCGGCTCAACCGGATTCAAAAGATGTTTCCGGACGTTGAACGTCCGCTTGTGCAGTTTGCGGCAATCGCTGAAGGAAAGGATGTCCTGCTTCGGAAAGAAAATCGGCTTGTTGATCACAGGAGACAAACCCGGTTTGATTTCACGAATTTGGAATTTCCGCCCGACGAACAGGAATCGGAACCGCTTCAATGTCTCGACGGTGTAGTCGATCCAAGCGGTCCGAGAGCGGAAACGCTCTGCGAGGCTGCGCTTACCTTGGAAAGCGACGGAGATTTACACGGTGCTCTGGCCACGTATCGGGCAGCCTTGTTCGCCGAAGGACCGGATGCGGAGATTTGTTTCCAAATTGCGGGGATTCTCTACCGACTCGGCGATCTTACGGCGGCCAGGGAACGGTATTATATGGCTCTGGAGATTGACGAAGAGTACGTTGAAGCAAGAGCGAGCCTCGGCTGTTTGCTTGCCGAATCCGGGGACTGGGAACTTGCGATCCGTGCGTTTCAGGGAGCATTGGTTTACCACCCGGATTACGCGGAGGTTCATTATCATCTTGGAACCGTTCTTTGGGAACACGACCGTAAGGAAGAAGCCCGGCAGCATTTTGAAACCTTCCTCCAGCTTCAACCTCTTTTTGACCGGTCAATGCCGGGAACGGCAAAGTGAGCTGTCCCGCTCATGTCTCAAACAATGGGTGTAGCCGTGATTTTAGTGAACTTACATTTTTGAACTTGCCTTACGTTCCCGGTTGCCATTCACAAAATGAATCGAAACGCCCCTCTTGTATTTTTTGTGGAAAAATCGTACAACTCCAGTGTGTTGGTTTCGCTTTTCCCTTCGATTTCAGGAGATGGTTTTCATGCAACGCCGCAATTTTTTATGGACTTCCGTTTTAGGAACCGGTTTGACCGTGCTTCCCCCTTCCACTTCCCCGCAAGCCGTTGCCGCAGAAGCCGGTGTTCCCGGCGACTTGCGAAACAAGGCAAAATTGCGTTTCTCCAGTCAGTTGGGTATCATTCCCGGTACCAACGAGGAAGAGAAATTGAAAAACATGAAAAACTGGGGATTCGAAGCCGTTGAACTCGGCGGAATCGGTAACAATGTCGACAATTGGAAGAAAAAAGTCGAAGATGCCGGTTTGCTCGTGAGCGTTTTCTGCTTTGGTTCCAACAACGGCGACCTTTGCTCCGACGTCGTCGAAAAACGGCAGCCGGGGATCGATAATCTCAAGCGGCAACTCGAAGGGAACGCCAAACTCGGCGGAACCGGCGTGATTTACGTTCCCGCTTTCAACGGACAAACGAAACTGACGAATCAGGAAATTCACAAGTTGCTCCTGGAGTTTCTGCCGGAGGTCGGTAAGTTCGCCGTCGAATGTGGTACAAAGGTTGTTCTCGAACCGCTTAGCCGTTGGGAAGCGTTTTTCCTGCGGCAAGTCGGCGACGCCGCCCGGATCGCAAAGGACTGTAACAAAATCGCCGGGTGCGACGGAATCGGCGTCATGGGGGATTTCTACCACATGTACAACGAAGAAGCGGACGATATGGGGGCGTTCATTTCCGGCGGTCCGTTGGTTCATCACGTTCACCTCGCCAACGGTCCCAAGCGGACTTTGCCCGGTCAGGAAGAACATTCGTTCGTCCAGGGTTTTCGCGGCCTGAAATACATCGGATACGACAAATTCGTCAGTTTCGAATGCGCCGTTCGCGGCGACGACAAAGAAACCGAAGTCCGAAAGAGTCTCGATTTCCTCCGAAGCGAATGGGAAAAGAGTTAATTACGAACTCAAACCGTAAACAAAGAACAAAAGGATGACGGGAATAAGAACAAAATAGAGAACGACGGCAAACGGAAGCCAACCTCTTCTTGTGAGCAAACGTAATTCCCGGACCAGCACTGGGTTCCAGCCATCGGCCCATTGATCCAGGCGTTCGGATAATCTCATCATCATTCACACTCCGCAGACAGGACAATTTTCGTTCCGCACCACGTCGAAGCGGTGAAAACGGTTCTCCCAAAAATCAAAGGTCAACAGCGAACGATTGACGGTTTCCAGGCAACCACTGAGAATTTTGATCGTTTCCAGAGCTTCAATCGCACCGAACATTTGCGGTACAGGCCCAAGAATAGGAAAAGTGGTGTCCTCTTGCCTTTCCTCCGTTGGTTGAAGAAAACAGGCGAGGCAGGCGGTTTCACCGGGTAATATCGTCATCGTTTGACCGGAAGCACCGGTTACTCCGGCGGTGACGAACGGTTTTCCGTATTTCACGGCGGCTCGGTTCATAAGAAACCGGGAAGGAAAATTGTCGGTCGCGTCCACCAAAACGTCAAAGTCGGCAACCATAGACAAGTTGTCCTCGTCAAAGCGAATCGGAAATATCTCGATATTCACCGCCGAGTCCGCTTTGAGTAGCGTTTTTCGGGCCACTTCGACTTTGAGGTGTTCTTGCCGAGCGTTCTCTTCGGTAAACAAAATCTGCCGATGAAGGTTGGAAAGTTGAACGACATCCGGGTCGAGAAGGGTAATCCGCCCGGCATCCTTTCCCACTCCGGCGCGAACGAGAAGGTCGGCAACGGTTCCGCCAAGCGCGCCGCAACCGACGATCAGAACCCGGCCCCGCTGTAAAAGCCGCTGCCCGGCCTCCCCCAGCGGCGTGAAAAGTGTTTGACGTAAATATCGTTCCATAAATCAGGGTTAGATGCGATTTTGGGTAGTTTTTTGTTTCGAAAACGGGGGCCCACGAAACCGCAACCGTTGTTTAACGATCCCGGACGTTACCTATACCATACAACGTCGATAAATTGACATTTTGCTTGAACTCGTCAATGAACCACAAACAATCAGAGCCGCGCACGGAGTAAGCGGTTTTCACGCTACCACCGGGGGCACCGCTTACTGCGTGCGCGGCTCTGATGGGGTTTGGGGTTAGCGAAAAATGGCACCTGATTGGCGTTGAATAGTAATAAAATCACGGCTACACCCGAAATTACTCCGTCATCAACGCTTCAAGCACCTTGTCGAAATTGCCTTTTGTCTCAACCACCTTTCCGTCGTGGTCGATGAGAAACCAGTTCGGCGAGCTTGTAAAACCGTAATAGTCCCGATAGTTTTTCAGTCCCTGCAGGACGGAATCCTCGGCGGAGATGACTTTCCAATGCTTCATCGTTTCGTCCTGTTGATAATCCTGCGGGAAATCCTGGTGTTCCTTGCCGGTCAGATAAACGACGATCCCCAAGTCTTTCGAGGCGTAATCGGCGTCGTAGGACTTGAGTTTTTTAAGCAAAAAAGATAAGGAGGTTTTACGTTCAACACCTGGTGGAGACGACCACGCATGGTAAAAGCAGACAACAACCGGCTTTCCTCGCATAAAGTCGCGGAGTTGCTCAAAGGAAGCGTTTTCCGGGATCGCAAACCATTGCGAATCGTCGGCCCGCAACGCAATCGGGCAAAGCAACAGCAGTACAAGGACGATTTTCGTTGGTAAATGAAGTGTTTGCATATTTTTTTCTCGTTTAACCGTGCGTCTTAGACGCCGAAGTTAGGGGTTAGAGACTGTCAAAAAATAAGATGTCCAAAAAATGCGGGACGAGTGTTTTTCAAACGGTTCCGTGGAATGTTCCGTTCGAGATTTCGCGCCCTTAGTAGCACCGGTGGCACCATCAATACGGCGCCCTTATTTCCATACCGATTGGAAAATAAGGGCGCAGTATCGTGGATTACCCTTGGCTACTAAGGGCGCGCTATTGCAAGTCCTCTCGAAAATTCCTCCGAATTGTAACTGGTATTTTAATTCTTGACAGTTCCTTA
>CAZNVM010000015.1:0-4128 GCA_964576215.1 uncultured Planctomycetaceae bacterium | reverse complement strand
AGGGTTTCAATAACAAAGTGAAATTGACGATGAGAAAAAGCTACGGTTTTCGCACTGAAAAAACGCTCGAAACCTCGTTATATCATGCTCTTGGCAAGCTGCCGGAGCCAGAATTTACCCACAGATTTTGGTGAGGAGGCCGAAAATCTTTGACATTATGGGAAACAAGCGGCAGATTACATGCTAAGGCGGTGGCCGCTACCCATGCGTCACCATCAGATACGTTTTTGCCCGGCAACTCCTTGATTTTTGCCCAAAGATCGGCGATTTTCGAGTCGCTGTGCAAAACTTGACAGCGTGCAATAAATTGTCTCAAGTTTTCCAGTTTTCTCGTTCCCCACTTCTTTTTGTAGGCACCGCGAAGCAGTTCCGCCTCTGTCATAAACGAAATACAAATCTTCGTTCCGAAAAAATACTTCTCATACAATTTCGCAAACGAATGGTCATTAAAGAGATAGGAAATGATATTCGTATCGAATACAAATTTTCGCATCATTGGTCCCACCTTTCACTTTCTTCCCGCTCGTTGGCAAGACGCCGGCCTTCTGCTCGATTTTCTTCGATACACTGTATGAAGTCTTCTGCTTCTTCCGGTGTCAATTCCAGATTACCGATCAATTCTTTCATTTCCTCAAAAGAAATCGGTTTCCAGGTATCCCAGTCCGGATACATTCGCCGTAAATCTTCCTCCGTGTGCTTTTCGTAGATAAAGTGAAAATCATCAACTTGCAGATCCCGCATGTCCGACGGAATCGGCAAAGTCAAACCGAGTGGTTGTTCGTAACTATATGTTGTTGTCGTTGACATATTTCCCTCCGTTTCCTGGAAATGATTGCTTTGTATCAGGATCATTCTACCAAAAGTTTGTCCGCAATCAATTCACCGAGTTCCTGGGCCTGATCTGGCGGGGCGGAGCGGCGGTGTTCGCTCATTTCCCGCCCGTCCAGCGACAAGACTCGCCCGTGCAGGTGAAGCACCCCATCAATCACTTGCCCAAAAGCGGCAATCGGAGCGGAACAGCCTCCTTGCATCCGCTTCAAAAACGCTCGCTCTGCGGAGACCGCCGCGAAGGTGTCCGGGTCGTTCAAAAAAGCGACCGCCGACCGGGCCGAAGCGTCGCTGCTACGGATTTCGATCCCGAGTGCACCCTGTCCAACCGCTGGCAGAAAGTCGGGCGGTTCCAAAAGGGTGGAGATGTGTCGCTCCAAACCGAGCCGCACCAGGCCCGCTTCGGCCAGGAGGATTGCGTCGTACTCTCCTTGCATCACTTTGCGAAACCGGGTATCGACGTTGCCGCGAATCTCCAGAACTCGGAACCGATCCCGGTATTTGTGCAAAAGCTGTGTGCGACGCCGCAAGCTGCCGGTTCCGATTGTTGCTCCTTCAGGCAGATCGCCCAGCGACGAACACTTGCCGCAAACAACGGCGTCCCGATACGGTCCGCGAACCGGAACGGCGGCCAGCTCCAAACCGCTCACCGGTTCCGTCGGCAGATCCTTTAAGCTGTGAACGGCAAGGTCAATCCGGTTTTCAAGCAAGGCGGTCTGAATTTCCTTCGTAAACACCCCGACGGCCCCCAGTTCGCGGACCGGTTCTGCCGTCGATTCGTCTCCGGCGGTTCGGATTTCGACGACTTCGACCACGACGCCGCTTTCCCGAAGCCGGGCCGCAACCCAACCCGCCTGCCAACGAGCAAGTACACTCCCGCGAGTTCCTACACGAAACATAATCAATAAAATGAGAAATGAGAAATGAGAAATGAGAAATGAGAAATGAGAAATGAATGAGCAACTTACTTCTCATTTCACATTTCTCATTTCTCATTTTATTTTTACCCGTAACCGAGTTCCTGAATTTCCTCTTCCTCGAACCCGTGATAGTGGGCGAGTTCGTGGAGAATCGTGGTTTTAATCTCTTCCCGAAGTTTTTTGGTGTCAACATAACCTTCTTCGTCGAGCACCTGTTGATAAATCGCTTCCCGGAACAGGGCGATGAACCCCGGCGAACCGGTCGCGTCTTCGAATCGGTTTTCGAGGGTTTGCCCGACGAAGCAACCGCAAAGTTCATCCCGATATTCCAGATTCATTTCCCGCATCAGTTGTCGGGAAGGGTAATCCTCAACGTAAAGCGGCACCTCTTCCAACAATTCGTGAATCCTCTGCGGCAACCGCTTCAAAACCTTGTCCACCTGCTTGTCAAAAAATGTTCTCAGTCGGAAATTCATGGTACAACCGTCTCCCGGTGCGGGCGACCGACTTGTGAGCGGACCGACAGAACTACGTTCGCGGTTCAGTAATGTTAAACCCGAAATAATTCTTTGCGTTTTCGTAACAGATGTTTTTAACCATTTGGCCGATCATATCGTAATCCATCGGCAAAAGCCCCTGTTCCATTTCCGTGCCGAGCAGATTACAGAGGATCCGCCGAAAGTATTCGTGCCGGGTATACGACAAAAACGAGCGGCTGTCGGTCAACATGCCGACGAACAGCGACAGCAGACCGTGATTCGACAACGCGTTCAGTTGGTCTTCCATCCCCTTCTTCTGATCCAAAAACCACCAACCGCTGCCAAACTGCATCTTGCCGGGAGTCTTGCCGTCCTGGAAATTGCCGAGCATGGTCACGAGCATGTCGTTCCATGCGGGGTTCAGGTTATAGACAATCGTTTTGGGCAATTTGTCTTCTCGATCCAGTCTGTCGAAAAATCGGGAAAGAGACCAGTCCAAGTATGGCCAATCGCCGATGGAGTCAAAGCCGACGTCCGTTCCAAGTTGCCGATAGAACCGGGTATTATTGTTTCGAATGGCACCAAGATGCAGTTGCATTGTCCATTCTTTTTCGGCGTTCATTTTGACGAGGTGATAGAATATGCCTGATTGCAGGTGTAATAGACCCCAATCGAACAGCATTTCTCCTTTTCTCAATTCCGGAAAATGATTGGTCCAAGCTTCGTATTCATCGCGTGCCAAAATATCGAATTTATAAAACCCGTGATCCGATAGTTGGCAACCGTTGGCATGGAAATAGTCATGCCGGCTTTGCAACGCCGCAATGAGGTCATCAAATGTTATGATTTCCATTCCTGCCGCCTCTGCCAACCGATCAATATAAGCGTTGTACGTTTTTAGACTTTGTTCAGTTGTCTCTCCATCATCAGTACAAAACGGTGTATCTGGCAACAGTGGTACAAATTGTAACGCCTTATCCGGTCTGAACGTCGGCAGGACTTGAATGTCGAAGTCGTCATTGCCACATCCGGCGACGCAGTCGCCGGCTCTCTGCTGCCGTCTGCCGTCTGCCGTCTGCCGTCTAATCTCCCGATGCCATTCCAGCGAATCGACCGGATCGTCGGTGGTGCAGACGAGTCGGACGTTCATCAGCCGCATGATGCCACGAGCGGAGAACTCCGGCGTTTGCAGTTTGGCATTGCACTCGTCCCAGATGCTCTTAGCCGTGTCCGGTCCGAGCAGGCGGTCGTGGATGCCAAAGGGCCGCTTGAGTTCCAGGTGCGTCCAGTGATAGAGCGGATTCCGTAACGTTTTTGGCACCACTTCGGCCCAAGCCTGGAACTTGTCCCAATCGGAGGCGTTGCCGGTGATGTACTCTTCGCTGACTCCGGCGGCCCGCATCGCCCGCCATTTGTAGTGATCGCCGGCAAGCCAGATTTGCGTCAGGTTCTCGAAGCGTCGATCCTCGGCAATGTCCTTCGGCGAAAGGTGACAGTGGTAATCAATGATCGGCTGTCCCGCTGCGAACTCGTGATACAACCGCCTTGCCGCCTCGTTTTGAAGCAAAAAGTTTTCGTCGAGAAATTTCATGGGAAAATGAGGAGAGGTCTGTAGAACTTGCGAAGCGGCTCCATTGTAACGTTTTCGCAGTTGGGGTCAACAAGCGATTTTGATTGAAGTGGAACAGCGAACAGGGTTAGCCTAGTCCGTCGACAAGTTTGTATCGAGACCGTCATTTCGCGATGCTCCATTCCGGCTTTTATTTTGACTGTATAATAAAATTTTGTTTGTAACCCATTGTGGTACAATAAGTTATGGAATCTCCTGTTTTTTTGCTGTTGACCGTGATTTCGCGTGTTAAAATGGGCAATTGGGGATAAATACTTGAAATTCCAACGTT
>CAZNVM010000014.1:0-24782 GCA_964576215.1 uncultured Planctomycetaceae bacterium | reverse complement strand
CGTCAACCGCCGATTGGGGGAAAGGGGGTTTTGTGCCATGAACCCGTGAAACCCGGGGATTTTTCCCCGGTTTTCGACAAAAAACGTCTGAACCCCCGGAAAACTCGACCGCGAATCGGCGTATGAAATATCCGGGTTAGTGGTTAATGGTTAATGATTAGTGATTAGTGAATATTTTCCACTCCCCACTAATCACTAACCACTAATCATTATAACCCCTACTTTTTTGTCAAACTTGAAGAATAAGGCTAAGAAATCTGATAATGTAAACTGAAAAAGGCGGGTTGACATTGAGGCTTGCCCCGATGTGTGGTTGCGCGGATTCCGGCCCGCCCGGCGGCAAGTTTGCGATAAACTCAACACGCGGCCCCGCGCGGGGCAAGCCCCGCCGCTAACGGGATCGCAAAAAAACGGAACTTTGCCGGCAGGCTGGAATTCCGGCCAATCCGGCGCAGACATGCTTGTCATCGGGTCGGATTGTATCTAAAATAAACGTTATAACGGCTTTTGAAAATTTCTTTTTTGGTTAATTGAATTTCCTTGGGGAAAAGAGTTGACTGGAAATGGAAAAAGAGGTTATATTAGTCGGATGGATCAGGTGTTGCTTTCCGTTACATCGGGGTCCGCGATGATTTTTGAAGCAAAGAAGTATTAAAATCCTTTCGTTACGGATCGTTTTTACCTGTAGAGGAGTAATCCCATGAACGCAGTCGGTCGAATATTCATTGTTCTTACTTTGGTAATGAGCATCCTTTTCATGTCCTTTACCGTTGCTGTTTATTCGAGTAGCAAAAACTGGAAAAAACAATACGAGGAGACAAACAAGGCGAAGAATGCAGCCGTTGCGGAAGCAAGTGCTCTCAAAAGTCGTTTGGAAAAACTTCAAACGAGCGTCGACGAGCAGTTGAAAGCCAAAGGGGATACGATTGCGGCACTCCACGCCCAAAATGAGACGTTCAAAACGGAAAACAACAACGCGAGAATGGAGTTGGAGAAACTCCAAACCGCGATTACCGTGGCGACTGGAACGATCAAAACGACTCACGAGTCCCTCATTGATGCCAAAAGACAGCTGGCGGAGCTCCGGGAGGTGTTTCGTCAAACGCAACAGGACTGGAACATTTTGCTGAGCGACTTCGTCAAGAAAACGGACGAGGCCCACACGCTGTCCATGAAATTGAACACTTTGGAAGCTGTCAGCAAGGATTTGGTCGAGCAGTACAACAATGCGAAATCCGTTTTGAATCAGTTCGGTCTCAAGCCGATTCGTGAATTGTATGTCGGCGTTCCTCCGTTCCAAGTGACCGGACGAATCACCGAAGTTCGCGCAACCGGTTTGGTGGAAATTACCGTCGGTGAAGATTCCGGCCTGATGAAGGGGCACCAGTTGGATGTTTACCGTAAAAGTGAAGATGGTCGGGACATCTATCTCGGCGTGGTTGAAATCGTCCTGACCGAACCGAACCGGGCTGCGGCCAGAGTCCTGCCGGAGTATCGCAAAGGAACGGTTCAGGTCAACGACGTCGTTACGAGTGAATTTTCGCAAGAACGCCAAAAATATCAAATCAAGAGGGACGCCCATGTCGCAACCACGGCTAACTAACACAAGACCGAGCGGAGTCAAGCCAAACGCCGACCGATACACGGTTCTGTTGCTCATTGCCTTGATCGCAATGATCGTCGGTTGCGTGCTTCTTTACCTTGAACTGGGCGAACAGGGAGTCGGTGCTTTTAGCCGACTCCTTCCGCCGAAATGCGAATCGATTGCCGACGCATTCAGGGCGTCGGGAGTTGGACATTGGGCGTAGGAATAAGCGATTCAAAGCAAGCAATATTCCCAATATTCCCAAAATCGAGCCGGAAATTTGACCTGTTGACAGGTTTTTCCCCTCAATTGTGGAATCCAAGGAACCGGAAAAATCGTTAAAACCACTACATCTAGTGGTTTCGTCAAAAGTATTCACAAAATAGCGTGTTTTACTTGCATCTTTCCAAAGTATCGCTAAACTCCGGGGAACTTGCATTTCCGGCTTCGGAGTTGACGATCCGAACCGAAAAAGGATTTGGGACCCTGTTCCACCGACTAAAAGCACTTTGGTTGCCGGTCGGCTTTGCCCCTTTGGAGAATAACGACTAAAAAACGAATCCTCGTTAAAGATCATTCAATTTCTCTCGCAACAATGGAAACCGCGTTCTCGTGGAGGGTGCGTTTCGCGTGAAGTGATTTGAACCTGCGGGTTATTTCCTTGGCAACGTCTTGTTGTTTGCGTCAGAATTGCTCCTTCAGCCTGAAAAACGTTTTTGGTTTGGACTCCGCCCTGGGACAGCGTCGCTTCACTCAGGAGGAATGCGAGGATGAATAAAAAACCGTTGATTGGGATAAACTCGGACTTTCGGGCTTCCCAAAATGGTTCTCCAGCGTTAAGTTTTTTGTTTTCCGGATATTACGACAGCCTGCTTGCCGCAGGAGCGATTCCGGTCATTATCCCCCCGTTCCGGGAAAACCGTGAACTGGGCCACAATCTCGACCAACTGTTGGACATCCTTGACGGTGTCGTTTTGGTCGGTGGAGCGGACCTTGATCCCCGACGGGATGGGTACATGCTTCATCCCACGGTTCGTCCAATGGACGAACGCCGGGAAACTTTCGACCGGCTTCTCGTGGAAAAAATCATCGAGCGACGCACGCCCGTCCTCGGAATCGGCGTAGGAATGCAGTTGATCAATGTTTCTCTCGGAGGAACTCTTTTCCTGCATATTCCCGAGGACAACCCCAAGGCTCTTCCCCATCGGGACACGATGGACCCGAACCACAGGCACGGCCTTGTCATTGAGAAAAAGTCTCTTTTAGAGAGAGTTTACGGCGAAAACGACATTCGCGTCAATAGTATGCACCACATGGCTGTTGACGACGTTGCGCCCGGTTTTTGCGTTACGGGCCGCTGTCCGGACGGTATTATCGAGGCGATCGAATCGATCCGGGACGACTGGTTCGCTATCGGTACGCAGTTTCATCCGGAAGCCCCCTCCGCAACAGCCTTGGATCAGGGTATTTTCCGTGAGTTCGTCCAGGGTGTCGCCGCAGAAGTCGGATGTATCGTTCGGAACACCCCCCAATTGGAATCCCTGGAAGTATTTGCGTAAATTTACCGAAATAATCAAAATAATCCCTTTTATCGGAGGAGGTTATTGATAATTTTCCGGAAAATTCGGAACGTCTCCAGAAAAGTCCGCCCAAGAGGCGTTTTAGGACGTATTATAGTTGTGTATCCGGTTGATTCCAGAATCGCCAGCGAATAACTGAACATTTTGAGTCAACCATCTCCGAGGGTGCGAGGATCCTGCTCGTACCCTCTTTTTTTTCGTTAAGGGCATAGGGCATAGAAAATGGGAAACATTGGAATCAGAATTTTTTTCCCTCCCTATGCCCTATGCCCTATGCCCTATGCCCTATTTCTCATTTTTCATTTCTCATTTCTCATCTCCCCTCTGTTTGCGGTGGAGCGGTTTGATTCGGATTCCTGTGCGCAGTGTCACGAAAAAGAGCATCAGCTTTGGAAATCGTCGGACCACGCCAAAGCGATGGATCATGCGACGCCTCAAACCGTTTTGGGAGATTTCAGGGACAGCCGTTTCCTGCACGTCGGGTTCGACGACATCCCGTTACTTCAGAACGAGGAGATCGCCCTGCTTGTCGGCGATTCCGAGCTGACACCACGCGATTTCGCCCTCGCTCTTGCCGACGGCGCACCGGGAGTGAAGGAAGCACTGGCCAGACACATTTCCCTTGACGCCGAAATCGAGCATCTCGGCAGGGTCGGTTTCACACGTCCCGGTGAAATCTCCATTGCGCAACGAAAAATCACCGACCGCCTCGTCGCTTTGCATGACACCGGGAAAATCCGGCTTGACTTTGCAACGTCGTTTCGGATGTTTCAAAAGGACGACGGTTTTTTCATCACTACGGAAGGGCGGGACGGGAAGGCACACGATTTTCCGATCAAATACGTTCTCGGTGTCAGGCCGCTCCAGCAGTATCTCACGGAATTTCCCGACGGCCGCATCCAGTGTCTTCCCGTCGCCTGGGACGTTGCCGGAAAACGGTGGTATCACCTTTACCCGAAGGAACGGATTTTGCCGAACGATCCGCTTCACTGGACGAGGCCGTTGCAAAACTGGAACCGGATGTGCGCCGACTGCCACACCACGGAGCTGGAGCGGAATTTCGATCTCCGGACGAACACCTTTCAGACCGGTTGGGCCGAAATGCGGGTTGGTTGCCGGGCCTGCCATCTTCCCGATATTTCTGATACAAAAAATAGCACCACGCGAAAAGAGTGTTTTTATCCCTCGACGTACCCGGCGAATTCGCACGGCTTGACCACCTGCCTGCCGTGCCACACCCGGCGGCGCAATTTGACCGAAGGGCATTTGGCACCAGGGGACGATTTTCTGGACCGTTACGTTCCGGAAACGCCGGATCGACCGATTTATTATCCCGACGGACAATTTCTGGACGAAAATTTCGAGTACGGTTCGTTTCTCCAATCGCGAATGTACTACCATGGCGTCACCTGCATCAATTGCCACGATCCGCACTCGATCAGACCGAAGTTCGAGGGGAACCGGCTTTGTGCCCAGTGTCATTCGCCGGACATTTACGACAAGCGTGAGCATCATTTTCACGAGGCCGGAGCCGGCGATCGCTGTATCGATTGCCACATGCCGCCGGCGATGTACATGATTACGGACAAACGTTACGATCACAGTATGTCCAAGCCACGTCCGGAACTGACGCTGGACCTCGGCGTTCCCAACGCCTGTAACGTGTGTCACCACGACCGCGAAAAAGGGGAGGACGCCGCCTGGGCCAAAGCGTGGACGGACAAATGGTATGACGCCAAACGCAAAGGGGCCGTCGGGTACGGACAACCGAAGGCCTACGGTCTTCATCACGCTTACGCCGTCGCCAAAGGACGCGAACTTGACCCCGCCGGCGTTACGCCGCTCATTGCCGTTGCGAAGGAGGAAAACGGACGTGATATTCGCCCGATCACCCGTGCAAGTGCGGTTGCGCTTTTGGGCGGTTACAACGTGCCGCAAGCGAAGGAGACGATCCGGGAAATGCTCGGCGATCCGGAAGGACTCGTGCGGCTTGCGGCGGTTTCCGCGATGGAGTCATGGCCTATAGACCAACGGCTTGGCGATTTGGCACCAATGCTCCGTGACCCGCTCCGCAGCGTTCGGATCGAAGCGGCCAGGATTCTGACGCCGGTTCCGAAGCAAAAATTCTCGCAGACCGTTTACGACGACTGGAAAAACGGTGTCAGGGAATATCTCGAATCACTTGCCGCCAACCGTGACACCGCTCCGGCACACTTGAATCTGGCGGTGTTCCGGTATCATCAAGCCGTCGAACTGTGGGAGGCCGAAAAGAATCCGACCCGTGAGTCGTTTCTCAAGGCGACCGAGCCGGTCGTAAAAACCTATCAGACGTCGATTTACCTTGATCCGCTTTTCCTTCCGGCGAGAGTGAATCTTGCGATGCTTTACGATGAACGCGGCGAAAGTGACGCCGCCGAAAAAGAGTTTCGCAAAGCGTTGGAAATCGACCCGAACCAGGGGGAAATTCATTATTCGCTCGCCCTGCTTCTTGCACAGCAAAACCGGTTTCCCGAATCGGTGGCGTCATTTGAAAAGGCGGTGCCATTATTGCCGAACCATGCCCGGATGCGATACAATTACGGTCTGGCACTCCTGAAGGCCGGACGAACGGACGACGCGAAAAAGCAATTGACCGAATCGCTCCGGCTTGATCCGAACTCCACGGACGCCGCTTTGGTTTTGAAGTCGTTGGAAAGGTAATAAGCGTAACGTTAAAACCGCTCCGTGCGCGTTCCGGTGCCCCTCATTTTCTCGGACGAATCGCAATTTGTTCCCGGATTCTGGCGATCATGTTGCGCAAATGAGCATCTTCCGTGAGTTTCCGTTCGATCTCATCGCAATGGTGTGCAACGGTTTTATGATCGCGTCCGCCGATGAAGCGTCCGATCTCTTTAAGGCTGTGATCGGTCAATTGACGCGACAGGTAAATCGTAATCGCGCGCGCCTGAACGATGCTGCTCATCCGGGATTTTCCCTTGATTTCCGACTGTTTGATGCCGAGTTGTTTTGCCGTCTGTCTCAGGATTTCCTCTATGGCGGGTTGAGTCCATCCGACGTTTTCCTTCAGACGTTTTCGAATGAAATTTGCGTCAGGTACCCGATTTTCCGACTCGCCGACAATCTGTGTCAAGGTTCCCTGGAGTGCCGGATACGGCATATTGAGCGTCTTGACGAGATACGTCAAGAGATTTTGTGACAGGGGAATCCGAAGCTGCAAAGCGATTTCCTGAATCATCGCGGTCCGGGTTTTCTGGCTCGGTGGAAGAATCGGGATCGTCAACCCGCCGATCAGACGGTCTCGAAGCTTCAGCGGAATCTCGGACAAATCGCCGGGAAATCGGCCCGTCGCAAAAAGAATCGTGTTTTCCAGTGCGAGAGACTCGTCCAACGCAAGGAGCAGTTCCTCCATCGCCGCCGGCTTGTCCTTCAAATCTTCAAGTCGGTCCATGATCCACAGCGGAGCACACCGAATCCGCTTGCGAAAGTCCTCTACGGTTCTCGTGTCCAGGGCAATGGCAAACCCGCTCGCAAAGTCTGCACCGCTGACCGAGATCGCTTTCTTTTTTGGATGTCGTTCTTTCCACGCTTGGTAGATTCCCGCGAGCAAATGCGTTTTGCCGCAGCCGCTTGGTCCGTAAAACGTAATCGGGTTCCAAGGTGCTTCCCGAAGGGTCGGCGGCGGTTCTTCCACAATCCATCGGACCGCCGTTCCGATCCAATGATTCTCCGGGCCGAGGTGAAATTCCCTGGAACCGGATTTCGAACTGCGAAGAGGAAGAAAAGTGGACATGTCACGCGGAGTACCGGCAAAAAGGACTGCACTAGAGTTTGATTGGAATGGCATTTTCCCGAACAAGATCGGCTTCTTCGTCCAGAACGGTTGCCAGAATCGTCAGCGACCCTTTTGCCGTCTTTTTGGCCGCGTGAAAAAGTCGGGACGGATACCCCTCTGGAAAATTTTCCTGCGTTTGAAGAAACGGCGACAAGGAATCGACGCAGAGGAGAACATCTTTGCCGTTTTCGACCATTCGTTTTGCCTTTTCCAGGAGAAAGTCGGTCAAATGAACAAAACGTCCGATCGTTTCGCCGGGAAACGTCCCGATTACCTCGCAACGCCTGTTCTGAAGTTCCTGTTGCCGTTTGCGGAGAACGTCGTCCGGTTTGTTAAGGAAAAGCATGAAAACCAGCGTGGAAGGATCATTCATCTGCAAGGATTTTATGATCGATTGGACCAAATCCGTGTTTTTCGATTCCGAGGGACCGGAAATCAAACCGCAAGAGCCGTAAGCCAACGAGCCGATGACGTCCCGAACTTCCGCGCTGAAATCGCCTGGCCGCAATCTCAGTAGCTCCATCGGCGGGATCGCTGGTATTTCGTCAAAGTGGGGGCGTGTTTTTTGATTGTTCGGGTTCTGATTGTTGATCGCTTCGACTCGAAGCAATGCAAAATACCGTTCATTTGCTTTTGGCGGACGAATTTGTCCGGACACTTTCGAGCCGTTTCGAATCGAAAACAGTCGGATTTGGCTCGGCGAAACGTAAATGTCGTCCGGGCGAGATTGGTAAAAGTTCTCCTGACTCCGCAGGAATCCGAATTCGTCTGGCAAAATTTCGATTGATCCCTCGAAAAACATCAGTCCACTTTGACGGATTCGCTGCCGGATCACGCGAAGCACCAATTCTGGTCGGTCCATCGAGTCGTCGATATCATCCTCGCCGAAAGACCGAGCTTCGGCAATCAATTCCTGAAGCGAAAGCTGTTGCAATTCCTGCCAATAGGACGAATCGCCGACCAAAGACGATTCATCGAATACCGGTTCCTCAATTCCGAGCGATTTTTCCAGCGCAAGCTCTTCCGCCAAGGAAATCGGTTCCCCCTTTTTGCCAAGCGCGCCGATGGTTGGTTCTAAATGAGAATTATCCATTTTATCGTTATAAATTTAAGGAAATCGGAAATCGGAAATAGGAAATCGGAAATCGGGTACGATTTTTTACACCCGATTTCCTATTTCCGATTTCCTCCACTGTTTTGAGTCACCATTTGTTTACGGTTTGAGTTGATAATACTCACGGATTGCTTGCACTGTTACGTCGGGATAATCGGTCGCAAAACTGGCAATCCCCAAATCCAACAGCCGTTTGTAAACGGAAGGTTCCTTGCCTTCCCAAGGGAGGGCCTGATACAAGACGTTGTGTTTCCGAAGTCTTTCTCCCGTTTGCTTCAAGAACGCTTCGCCCGGTTCAAAATTCCCATTCGGATCAAGTCGAACGTGAATCTGCAATTGGTCGATGTGCCGGAAACCGTCTTGCTCAAGAAGTGCAAGACGCTGCGCAAGTTTTTCTTCCGTTCCCCCCATCCAGTGCAGGGTGAACGACGTTGGAGCAACTTCCTTCCACCGTTTGATTTCCTCGCATTTGGTGCTGGCAAGGATCAACTGAGGATGTACGCCCTGCGTTTCCGCGGCCATCTGATCGAAATCGACGTTCTTGATGTCGATATAGATTTTTCGTTGCGGATATTTTTTCAAAACTTCGACGATTTCCTGCAAACAGGGGACCCGCTGTCCGGTATGTTCGGCTCCTTTCCATGCACCGATGTCGAGCTTGACGACTTCTTCATACGAAAGGTCTTTGATTCCCTTCTTTTTCATTTCTTCGGAAGCGTTCGGCAAAATTCGTGCAAAATTTTCATCGTGAAAGGAAACGATCACGCCGTCTTGGGTCATGCGAATATCCGCTTCCGGTATCACCTTCAGGTTCCAGGCGATTTCGAAAGCCTCAAGCGAGTTTTCCGGTGCCAGAATCCCGGCCCCGCGATGAGCTTGAACCATGATGTTTTCGAGCGGAATGTGATCGCGCACATTCCAGAGCTTCGGTTCTTCCGCAAAGAGGGGAAACGAAAAAAACAACGACACGATGCACAGTATTTTGATTTTCATAGAAACTCAATCACGGTTAAATCACGGGACTGCTTCATTGTAACGTTTCGTGGTTTTCCGGTCAAGTTGGCGGTCGGGGCGTCCAGGAGGATTGCAAAGTCGCTTTTTTCCTGGGAACGCAGGCTTCTTAGCCTGCCAGTGAGTTCGTAGGCATCCTACCTGCGCAGGGCGGAGACTTCATTCCGCAACGGGCGGAGACTTCATTCCGCAACCTTCGCGCAGGCTGGAAGCCTGCGTTCCCAGGGACTTTGCAATCCTCCTGTTTACCCCTTGCGAAAGACGCAGATTCGACTAGAATGGGTGCTTACGTCTTGCGCCCCTAGTGTAGTGGTAACACGATAGCTTCCCAAGCTGTAATTGAGGGTTCGATTCCCTTGGGGTGCTTTTCTCGCTTACGCTTCCCGCTCTGCTAACCCGGATAATTCCTACGCCTCGTCGCGGTCGGATTTTCAGGAGATTTCATTTCAAAACGATTCCTTACTCTTCTTTTTTGGCCTCGCTTTTGGCTTTCGTTTTTTCCTCCGGCGTCGTCGCGGCTTCTTCGACTTTTTCGGGCTGCTTTTCCGATGCGTCTTTTGAAGCCTCGGTTGATTTCTCTGCGGCCGGTTTGGGACCACGAGTTCCACCTCTTTCTCTCGGCTTGTCCGTGTTGGTAGTGGGACTTTGATTGTCAAATTCGTTTTGTAGCGGACCGGAGTATTCCTCCTCCTTGTCGATCTTGGGAAGGTTCAATTTCTCACGATTCTGCCAAGCGTTGAGAACGACCACGTCCCCTTCCTCCAAACCGGACTCGATCACAACCTGCTTATCATTCGTCGGGCCGGTTTTGACCTCGATTTTGTCCCATTTTCCTTCGTTGTAAGTTACGCAATACATTTTCTTGTCGTACTCGAACACCGCTTGAATCGGAAGCGTCAACGCTCCAGGAATCACGTTGACGATAATTTTCACCTTCGCGGTCAAACCGGGCTTGATTCCGGCGGGCGGGTCCAAAACCGTAACCGTTGTCTGGTACTCGCGGGCCATACCCTGCGAACTCCAGCCGGTCGGTTCCGGGTAATCATTGACCGTCTTTACGATTCCTTTGAACGTCTGGTTGGGAAACGCTTCCAGTTCAATTGTTGCCGGATCACCGGGTTTCACCAGCCGGATACTCGCTTCGTTGACCAACCCTTTGACCTGCATTTTCGTCGGATCGGGAAGTTTGATGATCTGTTGGCGTTCGTAAACCTTGAGTCCTTCCCGAATGAGCATGGATTCGTCCCCCCAACGCGGCGGAGCGTAAACGACCTGTCCGTCTTGCGGGGCGTAAACTTTGCACTTGTCGAGTTGCTTTTGGAGATGTTCAAGCCGGTTTTTTTCCAATTGAAGGCTTTCCTGATCCGAATTCATTTTTGCTTTTGCCGCGGCGACTTTGGCTTCGAGCGAATTGATTGTTTTTGTCGCCGTATATTTTATAAGGTTGTCTTTTTCCATTTCGGCGACGATCAAGTCGTTTTCCGCCTGTCGAAACTTGAATTCTTCCGCCGCGACCGTCGATTCGGTGATATATCCGCGAGCCAGGAGGTTCGAATTAAACCGTAACGTATCCTCCGCTTTCCGCATCTCTTCCTTTTGTTTAAGAATCTTGTTCTCCGCCGCTTTGAGTAATTCCTTGTATTTACCCTCCTTGTACTCTTCGAGTTCCAGTTCCGCATTTTTCACATCGACTTCCGCTTGAAAATTTTTCGCCTGGCTGTTGAGCACGGCAATCGCTTGCTTGTTTACGGTCTCCTGAAAGGTGGAAGAATCAAACTCAACAAGCAGGTCGCCTTTTTTGACGTCCGTTCCTTCTTCAACGATTTTAATGATTACAATGCCTCCCACGCTTTCGACTTCGCAGGTGATATCCACGTTGATGGAACTTTCAACACTCCCTTTTTCAAGGATTTCGTGTATAAAGGTTTCCCTTTTGACCTGCACCATTTGCGGAGCGGATTCGACACGTACCCCACCGGCCAAAAGTTTCCAGCCGTAAAAACCACCGAGCAAAAGTACGGTCAAAACGACAAGACTCAGGGACAACGACCGAACGATACTACCTTTTCGGGTACGATACGTCATTTTGTTACCTTTTGAGAGGATGCAGCAAAAGTTTAAAATACACCGTCTTATTCTTACATTTGATCGACGAGTAAGCAACCCTTTGCCGGGAAATACGGCTTTTTCAAACGGAATGAGACCCAATTGAAAGGATTTTTCCGTTTTTTCACGGGATACCGGCCAAAAAAGACTCCACAGTTACATCCCACTGTACACCCCTCCTTCTTGTTTTGGAGTGGAGACTGTAGCCTATACTCCAGTTTCCGAACTCGTGACCCTGAAGCCTGAAACCTGAAGCCTGCCATGTCCGACATTTCCCGATTGCGTAACATCGGAATTTCCGCCCATATTGATTCCGGCAAAACGACACTCAGCGAGCGTATTCTGTTCTACACCGGAAAACTTTACAAACTCGGTGAAGTTCATGACGGAAGTGCGACCATGGACAGCATGGAGCTGGAGCAGGAGCGTGGGATTACCATTTCCAGTGCTGCGACGAATGTCCGCTGGAAAGAGACGACCATCAATTTAATCGATACGCCCGGTCACGTTGATTTTACCGTTGAGGTCGAACGGGCTTTGCGGGTACTCGACGGTGCCGTGCTTGTCTTGTGTTCCGTCGGCGGAGTTCAGGCCCAATCGATCACCATCGACCGACAAATGCAGCGTTACGGAATTCCACGAATTGCGCTCATCAACAAGATGGACCGAGTCGGGGCCGACCCGGACCGCGTTGTCAAGCAACTTCAGGAAAAACTCGACTGTAACGCCGTCTTGATGCAGCTTTCCATCGGAAAGGAGGCGAATTTCGAAGGGGTTGTCGATCTGCTCGAAGGAAAAGCGATCTACTTCGACGGTCCCCAGGGAGAAACGGTCCGATACGAACCGGTTCCCGAGGAACTCCGGGCTGAACATAAAAAATCAAGGCAATACCTGCTTGAAGCTCTCTCCATGTTCAGCGACGAACTCATGGAAAAACTTCTTTCTGACGAAGAACCGTCGCTCGATTTGGTTCATCGCGTTGTTCGGCAAGCGGTTTGGTCGCGGCAGTTGACCCCGGTGTTTCTCGGTTCCGCGTACAAAAACAAAGGAATCCAACCGCTCCTGGACGCGATTGCATTGTATTTGCCGTCGCCGTTGGATTGCGAACAGACGGCAGACGGCAGACAGCAGACGGCAGAAAAGATTCAACTTTATCCCGACGTGGACAAACCGTTCGTGGCGATGGCGTTCAAGATCGTTGAGGACCCATATGGGACGTTGACGTACATGCGGATTTACCAGGGAACATTGGTCCGGGGAACGACGTATTATAACCAGCGAACCGGCGAGAAGCAGCGAATCAGCCGGATTTTCCGGATGCACGCCGAACAGCGGGAGGAGCTGGAAACCGCCGAAGCGGGAGACATTGTCGCCGTAATCGGGATCGATTGCAACAGCGGCGACACGTTTGCGGCGAAACCGGATTATTGTACACTTGAGTCGATTTACGTTCCGGAACCGGTGATTCAGATTGCGATCAAAGCGGCCCAAACCCGTGACGCCGACCGGCTCGGCAAGGCGTTGTACCGTTTCCGTAAGGAGGACCCGACGCTTACGATCACGTCGGATCAGGAAACCAACGAAACGCTCATGGCCGGAATGGGCGAATTGCATCTGGAAGTTTACGTTGAACGAATTCGCCGGGAATACAAGATCGACGTCATCACATCACCGCCGAAGGTCAATTACCGGGAAGCTCCGACCGTTGCGGTCGATTTTGACGTTAAGCACAAAAAACAGTCCGGCGGAAGCGGACAGTACGCCCATATCGTGGGAACCATGTCGCCAATCCCGGAAGACTCGGACACCACCGAAACGTTTCTTTTCGAAGACAAGATCACCGGCGGTACGATTCCGCAAAATTACATCCCGGCGATTGAAAAGGGTTTTCGCGGTTCACTTGCCAAAGGTCCGATTGCCGGTTTTCCGGTCGTCAACCTTTCGATTTTAATCAATGACGGCTCGTTTCACACGGTGGACAGCAGTGACCTGGCGTTTCGGATTTGCGCTCAAACGGCCTTGCGGGAAACGTTTCCGCGAATGAAGCCGACGCTGCTGGAACCGATTATGAAGCTGGAAATCGAATGTCCGAGCCAATTCCAGGGAAACGTCGTCGGCGATGTCAATTCACGCCGGGGTCTCATTATCGTAACGGAAACGGTCGGAGCGACGACGCGAATCGAAGGGGAAATCCCGCTTGCCGAAACGTTTGGTTATTCCACAACGCTCCGCAGCATGACACAAGGGCAGGGAACGTTTTCCATGGAGTTCGCCAGGTACAAAAAAGTACCGAATTCCATTCAGGAGGAAATTGTACGGGAAAGCAGGAAGTAGGAAACGGGAACCGGTGAATTCAGCTTGGTATTGCTCTCGCTTGTCCCTTGTTTTCCGGGTAAACGGGTGCCGTTTTGCGTCCTTAACAGCCGTATGAGCCATCAATCGACGCGTCCTTATTCCCTTATCATCGATTGGGAAATAAGGGCGCAGTATTGTGGGTTGCCCCGAGCTATTAAGGGCGCACTTCTTCGAACCCGAAACAGTACTCAAATAACAAAGTTAATACCAAACCGAATCCAACACTACCGGTTGCCAGCAATGTTTTGCAACCATTGCGAAGCGGCCTGGAGCAAACCGTCGAGGACCGGTTTTTCCGGGAGAGTAAACGACAATTTCGTCTTGCCGTCGGAATCCGTTTCGAGACGGACCGCTTCGGAGACCGTCTTTTGAACAAGTGGCACCACTTCACGCGCCGCCGTTACAAGAGCCGGGGGCTGTACCCCTGGTTGCGTAAGCGGTTGAGTCAGTGTTCCAACAAACTTGATGATCGATTCAAGAATCTCGCCGCCCGCCTGGGCAATTTGCTCCTGTTTTTCGCTTTGGGGCTGTACGATTTCGACCGTTTGTTTTGCCGCCGCTTTGTCGGTACGATCTTCCGGTGCCGCCAATTTTGAACCGAGCAAAACCTCCAGCCGCCGCTTGAGTTCCTCGACACCGGATTTCATCATCACCTCGCTCACGTCGCTGCCGATGTCGAGGGCCGCGAGAGCCAAATCATGTTTCGCCGAAAGCGTGCCGAGCATGGACTCCTCAATCGTTTGCTCCGTAACAAGCAAAAAGACCTGGACTTGCCGCTTTTGGCCCATGCGGTGGGCGCGACCGATCCGCTGCTCCAAAATCGCCGGATTCCAGGGGAGATCAACGTTGACGACCGTGTTTGCCGCCTGCAGGTTCAAGCCGACGGAACCCGCATTTGTCGTAACGAAAACGCGGCAAGCGGGATCGTCCATGAATTGTCGGACAAGCAATTGCCGTTTCTTTTGCGGCACGGAGCCGTCGAGTCGCACGAAGCCGGCCTTGTTTTTGTGCAAAATCGGTTCGATCATGTCCAGCATCGTCGTCCATTCGGAAAAAAGTACGATTTTGCGGTCCGGCTCGTTGAACAGTTCGTCCAGCAATTCTTCAAGCCGCTCCAGCTTGCTCGAAAAAGCCGGTTTCGACTTGTTGACGAGAAAGGTGCTGTCGGCGGACATTCTTGCGGCAAGCAACGCCTTTTGAAGCCGAAGCAGGTCCATCTCCGAAATGTACGCTTTACCTACAATACTCGCAACGGTCATCATGTGTCCGGCGTGTATCTCAAGTTGTTCCTCGGTCGGGGCAATGCGAACGATCTCCGTCGTCCGTTCCGGGAGCTGAAGACTCACGGATTCCTTGGTCCGACGCAACAAAATCGGTTCAAGCTGTTTTCGTAGCTCGTCGAGATTTTTGTAACCGGCAACGCGGCCGGAATCCTCGACGATTCGGTGTCGGTGAAAGAACCGATATGCCGGAAGCAGGTGCCGGTCGTCGATGAACTGGACGACGGAGTAAAGTTCGTCGATCCGGTTCTCCATCGGCGTCCCACTCAAGACAAGGGCGTAAGGCGATTTCAGGGCTTTGATCGCCTTGCTTGTTTTTGCTTCCCAATTTTTGATGCGTTGCCCTTCGTCGAGGATGATAAGGTCCCACTTGGTCCGTTCAATCGGCAACAGATCACGCATCACCTGCTCGTAATTGCAAATGGTGAAAAACGTACTATTATCGTATTTTTCGAAACGCTCCTTTGCGCCGCCGAGAACGACCTGGGCTTCACGGTGCGGGGCAAACCTGGAAATCTCAGATTTCCACTGCGATTTGACCGAAGCGGGACAGACGATCAGCACCTTCTTGATTTCCGCATACCGAGCCAGCATTTCCGCGACGCCGATCCCCTGGATCGTTTTGCCGAGTCCCATGTCGTCGGCAAGAATCGCCCGGCCTGCCCCGACGGCAAACGCGATACCATCAAGCTGATAGGGCAACAACTCGACGCCAAGCAACGATTTTCGTAACGGATGCTTTTGAGGATTCAAGCGGATTTCGGCAACCGTGGAGGCAATTCGGTCTCTGTGAAGACGGTCGCGAATCCACTCTTCGGCGTCCGGGTAGATCGTTACGGTCTGCCCGGCAGCTTCGAGTTTCGAGACGGTCTTGAGCAAGGCATGGGGATCGTCGACGGGACCGGCAAGAAATTTTTTCGCAAGTCTTGACACCTCCTGACATTCCTCGCAATCACACTCCTTCGTCTTGTCCGGCAGAGCGAGATGAAGCGTGCGTTTTTCACCGTATCGGAGATAGACAATGGCTTCATGATTTTTGTACGGTTGATTCAGTTCGCGGTCGCTGAACTGTTTCCCGACACGACGAAGCAGATACATGATATGCTTGCAGGTTCCGAGCCGGTTTGTACGAAAATCGGGACAGGAGCAGTAGGAATCGCCGTTTTCGGTGCCGCGCAGAGCGACCCGGTAGGTTTTTCCGGAGATTTCGCTGCTGACAAGATAGTCGGTCCAGGGTGTCGAGTTGTCGGTCGCCTTGACACGGTATTTTTCAATCCGGGAACGCTCGTCGCGTTCATGCAGGGCACGTTCACGGAGTTTTTTTTCGGACAATAATTCCAGCGGCGTTTCAAGGTCTGGCACCGCTGCCAGGCCGATAAGCGTTTTTTCCTCAAGTAAAAATTGCAGCGTTGCCGCCGTATGCTCGCAAAACCGGTTCGGCAAACGCTCCGGGTTGCAATGCGAGCAGAAGGCGGCGAGCTTGTGTTTTCTTTCGGGAGTGAGCACAACGCTTACGGTGGCCGGCGCGATCCACGGTTCATGAATCGAAAGCCGGAAGAGATTTTCGTCCAAAAAGATGTCGTTTTGAGCGTCGAGGGAATCCAGCGAAAAAAAACGCCGGAGCAAGTGAGAACCGTCCGGTCCGAGCATATCGCAGGCTTGCTTGTACGTTAATTGCGAAAGCCGGTCATAAAGCGTAAGGCGTTCCGTGCGTTTGGTCGCCGGTTTCGCCGGTGTTTTTTTGAGATGAGTTTTGCGGGATTTAACAGCTTTGGCGGACGCAATGCGATTCATGGAAAAATGGGTAATGGGGATCAGGACATCTCTGGAACCGGGATCACAAGGCGGTTTTGCCTGCATAACCCCTAAAACACGACCCTCGCATTCTACCTAACTCGTTACCCTGCGTCGAGAGGTCAACGCAAAAATTCAGAAGGATTGCAAAGTCGCTTTTTTCTTGGGAACGCAGGCTTCCAGCCTGCCAGTGAGTTCGTGCGGCGGAGACTCCATTCCGCAACCTTCGCGCAAGCTGGAAGCCTGCGTTCCCAGAGACTTTGCAATCCTCCTTCGCAAAAATTGTTGTAACCTTGCGACTCCGACAGGGGGACGCTAAAATAAGGATGTCCGCTACCGGTCTCCCGGCTGTTGCTCCAACCTGCCCCTGATTGAGATTGAATTGAAATGACCGAAAATTCCACCTCTCCGAAACGTATTACTATCGCCGGATCGCTTATGACGATTGCGGCGGCTGTCGTCATTCTGGCCGGTCTGAAAGCCGCACAGATGATCGTCGCCCCGTTTCTGCTTGCGGCGTTTTTCGCCATCGTTTTGATACCGCCGTTGCGATGGCTCAAATCGAAAGGGTTTTCCGATGTCGTCGCATTCTCCGTCCTCTGTGCCTCCGTCCTGATCGTCGGAATTCTCATGATCGGAATCCTCGCAAAGTCGGCCAACATGTTCATTGCGAAAATTCCGGATTACCAAAACAAAGTCGGTAGAACGCTGGCAACCATCGACGATGTGCTGGAACCTTACGGGCTTTCGCTCCACGGCGGCGTCAAAACAAAAGATACGAAGAAAACTCTTCCGCCTTTTCCTGTGGAAGCCCCGAAGCCGGAAATGACTGCCGAAGAAACCGAATCAGAAGAGGAATCACCGCAAACGGCAACGGACGATTCCCGATTGAACGTGTTGCGGGAATCGTCGCCGATCAATACCGTTGGTATCATCACGTTCATCCAGAGAGGGGTCACGGAGCTCTGCTTGTTGATCGGCGTTGCCGTGCTCGTGTTGGTGATGCTTGTTTTTATGATTCTCGAAGCGGCCCGGATGCCGCAAAAGCTCCTGGATGCGTTCGGATCGAAGGGGATCACGAACGATCAGTTGAAAAAGATTGCCGAGGAAACGTGGCGTTACGTCCTGATTAAGGGAATGATCAGTTTCTTTACCGGTCTTTTCACCTGGATTTTTCTTTGGCTCATGGGGATCGAATACGCCGCACTTTGGGGAATTATGGCGTTCTTTTTCAATTTCATTCCGAATCTTGGTCCGATCCTTTCCTCCGTGCCGCCGATGGCACTTGCACTTTTCGATCACGGTTTCGGAAGCTGTGCAATCGTAACCGGCGGACTGATTGCGATCAACTGGATCGGCGGATATTATTTCGAGCCGAAATACCTCGGCGACGGCCTCGGCATTTCGCCGCTGGTGGTGTTATTGTCGTTGATCTTTTGGGGCTGGATTTTCGGAGTGATCGGCATGTTTCTTTCCGCTCCGCTCACGATGGTCGTCAAGATCGTTCTCAATTCCTTTGATGACACCAAATGGGTCAGCCGGCTCATGGACGGGTGAGAACCTTCCAATCAGAGCCGCAATCGTGGGAACTCAAAATGTAAACGGATTGGTTATGAGGCCGGAAAAAGTGTTGAAATTTAAGGGCATCGGGAATCGGGCATCGGGAATCGGAAATTGGAGGAAGTTTTTCACTTATCACCTATGCCCGATGCCCGATTCCCGATGCCCTTGACTGTTTTGAGTTACCATCTGTTTACGGTTTGAGTTACTTCCATTCACATTCCAGCGAATACGTTCCGGACGGAACTTCGACGAGAACACGTTCTTTTGGTTCGCCGAAACTGTATCCGCTGACAACGATTTGCTTCTCGATCTTTCTTCCACGAACTTCCTTGACCGAATCGAGGTTCGTTGTCGGCAACAGGATTTTTCCCTCTTGTCCGACCGGAATCGTTACGTCGTAGAACATTTTTCCACCGGAGAGTCTCCAGGACGCCTTGATCTTTCCGTAAACGGAATCGTATTCCACTTTCGCATAAGTCAAACCACCGCCGGGGTTCGGGGTGAAGACCAAAACGCCGTCCTGAGCCGACTCTATTGCCGGAATGCCCGCAACCCTTCGGTAGAGCCAAATCACAAGGTCGCCGACGAGCATCACGTGGTTGCCGCTGTTCATCGCCGGGTCCGCCGTGTTGCCGTTCCAGAGTTCCCAAACGGTCGTCGCCCCGTTCTCAACCATGTATCCCCAGCTTGGGTACGTTTTATTGGTTACGAACGTGTAGGCAATATCATCCCTGTCAAAATTGGAAAGAACCAAATTCAACCATTGTCCACCGATCAAGCCGGTTCCGATGTGCTTGTCGGTTACGTTTTCGATATTGTTCACCAGCGTCGCAAAGACCTTGTTTTCCTCCCCCGGCGGGACAAGTCCAAACGCAAGCGGTAAAACACAGGATGTCTGCGTACCGTTGTCGTACTGTCCCTTTTCAGCGTTGTAGAACAGCTTGTTGAACGCTTCGGTCATCACCGTTGCCCGGCCACGAAACTCTTTCGCTTCCTCCTCTTTTCCAAGCATTTCCGCATACTCGGCGAGCAGATTCAGGTTGTTGGCGTAATACGCCGTCGCCAAAATTCCCGGCGAGGTTTTTCGGGCAGGGTCTTGCGAGTGAATCAGCTCCGGTCTTTCCGGTGGAACGCACCAGTCGCCGTAGTTGTCCTTGTCGAGCGTTCCGTCTTTTCTGGTAAGCGGTACAAAGTGTGCCATCCATTTTTTCATTGCTTCGTAATGCCTCGCAATCGGTCGCTCATCGCCGTACATTTTGTACAGGCTGCCAGGAATAATCGTGAACGCACTCGGCCAAGTGACGTTCGAAGCGTAAAACGGCCAGAAGTTCGGACAAACATCGGAGAGATTCCCATCGTCCCGTTGCGAATCCTGAATGTCCTTCATCCATTTGGCGTACAAAGTGTAATTGTCGAACATGTACATTTCGCCGAGCGATTCCCCCGCCCTGTCCCCTTGCCAGCCCTGCCGTTCGTCCCGTTGCGGACAGTCGGTTGGGATGCTCAGGTAATTGCCCCGGACGCCCCACTCGATGCACTTGTAAATCCGGTTGACGAGCGGGTTAGAACATTCAAATTTCCCGACAATCGGCAAGTCGGTGCTCACGGCGCAACCGGTGAGCGTGTCGAGGTTCGGTCGTCCCGGAAACCCGGTGATTTCCGCATACCGGAAACCGTGATAGGTGAATCGCGGCTGGTACGTTTCGTTCCCTTCCCCCTTGAGCGTGTAAATATCGCGGCATTTTGCGTTGCGTAAATTGGCGACGTACAACATCCCCTTGTCCGGCCCTTCGGTTTGAAGCGTTTCGGCATGTCGGAGCGTAATCTCCGTTCCCGCCGGACCACGAAGGGTCAGACGACACCATCCGACGATGTTCTGGCCGAAATCGTACACCCAAACGCCCGGTTTGACTTGCGTGACCGAAATCGGCTTGAGCTCTTCGGTGATCCGCATCGGCGGCATCATTTGCGAGACGAGTTTTCCTTTTGGGGCTTCGACGAGTTGCACGTTCTGGAAAACGGCGGCGACGGAGTCTTTCGATTTTTTCGGGTCGGCCCACTGCGGAATTTCCAACCGGGCGTCGTAAATTTCGCCGTCGTAATCGCAGTTTTCACGGATCGGGCCGCTTGTCGTGATTTTCCACGAATCGTCGCTCACAACCGTTTGCGTGGAACCGTCACGAAATTCGAGGACCATTTGGAACATCAATTTCGGATTGCCGAACGTTCGCGTAAACGTCGGATCGGTCAGTCGCGGAGCGTAGTACCGGCCGTTGCCGAGAACCACGCCGATCGTGTTTTCTTTTGGGTGATACCGTTGCGGATCAATTTCGTAGGTAACATAGGGAACCTGCTTGTCGTAGTCGGTCAAAATCGGATCCAAAACGTGATCGCCGACTTTGTGTCCGTTCAAGTAGAGTTCGTAATATCCCAGTCCGGAAATGTAAGCGGTTGCCCGAACGATTTGCGAGCGGTCCAACGTGAAATCTTTCCGCAGATACCTTGCCGGCAAACTGATTCGCGGCAGGTCAATCGAAACATCGTTCCAGGGTCCGCCGCCGTAAGCGGTGATCTCCGCGGCGTCACTCCAAGCGGAGTCGTCAAAATTTGCGTTCTGGAAATTTTCCGGAACACCATAAACGGTTTTCCAGGTCGAATCCGTTTTCAAAACGAATTCGTTTTCGTCTTCGAAAACGATTTTGAGCGTTCCGAGAAGCCCGGCGGGATTCGGAGCATCGCCGTGATTTTCCACTTCGAACGCAAGAATGTTTTTTCCGGGTTTCAAATTTTTCGTAACATCAATCAGGGGGGCGGATTTGAAATTCGTTCCGCGACAAACTTCTTTGCCGTTAAGGTAAGCCTTGTATCCATTGTCCGCCGTAAACGCCAAAAAGGCTTTTGCGATGGTTTTATCGAACTCGAATGTTTTTCGAAAAGCCGCTTTGCCGACCGGAGCGGCGGCGATTTTTTCCGGCCAAATCCATTTTGCACCGTTGAAATCGACGCTTTTTTCAACGATTTCTTCTTCATCAAGCCCGATCCATTTTCCGTTCCACTCGTGGATTCCGGTCGAAAAACGACTCTGAACCGTTGACGACTCTTTGCCGTCCTTGTTCCAAGTCGTGAGGTTCCAGAAATAGACGGTTCCCGGCCTCAGTTCCGATCCGTCGTATTCGATTCCGACCATTTGCGGGGAAAGTATTTTTTCCGTTGCCCAAACCGGTTCGCTGTATCCCGACATGAAAACGCTGATTTGGTAAGCCGTTTGCGTTTCCCCGTTGGTGTTGGATTGGATTTTCCAGCTGAACTGCGGTTTTTCCACATCGACTCCGACCGGCGATTTCAGATATTCCACACGCAGATCGCAGGGAAGAAAATCGAGGCGTTGGGATTGAACGACGCGTTCGTATTTTGTGTTCGCTTCGGCGTTGGTCTGGGCAAAGGAACGCCCCGTAAGCGAAAAAGCGACGACAAAGACCAACCCGACACAAGCGAAACGGACTTTTTTTTTCATGGAGTTACTCCTGTTGATAATGCTCTCGATACGGAGAAACAAACGATTCAAGTCTTACCCCGAATTCGGGGAGAAGAACGAACTTGCGGAAATTATACCACTCAAACCGTAAACGAACGGGTACTCAAAACAGTCAAAGGGCATAGGGCATAGGAAAAACAGTAGTATTTTCCACCTTTTCCTCGTCGAAGGAAGGAGTCGAACGCAAGAATCTATGCCCTATGCCCTATGCCCTTAAATTTCAACACTTTTTCCAGTTTCATTACCATTTCGTTTACACTTTGAGTTCACCATAAACTTATCGTACAGCAGGTGGTTGATCGGAGCGGTTGCAGTGTAGAGGTTTCGGTAGATCGGGAACAGTTCGTCGTAGAGTCGCGTCAGTTCTTCCCGGGGTTGGTACACCGTGCTTTCCCTGGCGACCCGTTGGTGCGCTTCGTCGGCATTTTTGTACGCTCCGGCTCCGATTCCGGCAAGAATCGCGGCACCGAGCACCGTTGCTTCGTCCACCTCGGGCACCCGGACAGGGCGACCGACCATATCCGCTTTGTTCTGCATCCAGAACGTGTTGCGAATCGCGCCGCCAACGGCGATGAATTCCGTAACGCTCATCCCGGTCGCCTCTTCCATCGCCAAAACCGAGTCGAGAAACTGGTAGTTCACCCCTTCAAACACCGCACGCAAAAGGTCCGCCTGTTTCGTCCGGCTGCTCATCCCGACAAAAACGCCGAGTGAACGCGGATCGACAATCGGACAACTCGACGAATCCAGGTGCGGTAAAAACATGACACCGGACGCTCCCGGCAAACTGCTTTCCGCCAATTCGATGAGCGAACTCCAATCCGAACCGGGCGAAGTCCCAATCGGGGCACCAATTGTGCGGCGATACCACTCGATCATTTCTCCCGCCGGATTGCCGCCCCACATCGAATACCGGCTTGGAAGCACATGCGATTGAACTGTAACACCTTTTCTCAGCAGGGAAAGCGGAAAACCGTTTTTTCCGTCCGTGATCACGTGAACCGTTTCCCAGGTGCCCGTGATGTCCATGACGGAGCCGCTTTGGAACGCTCCGACGGGAATTCCACTGCAAAGATGATCGTGTCCGCCGAGAAAGATTTTGGTTCCCGGCGGCAGTCCGGTTTGTGTAGCGGCGGACGGCGTAATTTCGCCGAGCGGCGTTGCGCTCTGAAAAACGTCGGGCAAAATCGCCCGTGGCAAACCGGCGAGGCGGCACATTTCGTCCGACCACGTTTGCGTCGTCTGCTCAAAAAGCATCGTGCAAGACGCCATGCTGAAATCGGTACAAAATTTCCCGGTCAGCCGTTGGTTCACGAAATCCTCGATCAGGAGCCATTTGTACGTGTTTTTAAAAATTTCCGGCTCGTTTTCCTTAATCCAAAGCATTCGCAACGCGGAATTGATGACCATGACCGGATTTCCGCCGACGGAAAACGTTTTTTCGGTTCCGATAGTGTTGACCCACCAATCGAACTGCGGCGTCGTTCGCGGATCGTGCCAACTGATGAACGGGTAGAGCCAATTTCCTTGTTCGTCCATTGGGACGCCGTCCATTCCCATTCCGGTTACGGCAACGCCGCCGATCGTGGTTGGATCGGCAATTTGCGCAACGGCGTCACGGCAGGCGGCGGCGGTGTCGTTCCAGATTTGGTCCGGATCCCAAGTCGTCCATGCCGGTCGCTCCGGGTTCGGGTGAAACCGCAACGTCGGCCTTGAACCTTTGGCGACGACCTTGCCGTCGAGATCGTAAATAATTGCTTTAAGTGACGTGGAGCCGAGATCAATTCCAAGAATGAGCATGATCGAAAGGGGAAAATGGGAAAGAAACTGGAATTTAAGGGCATCGGGCATAGGGCATAGGAAAAAAGAGATTCTGCCGTCTGCCGTCTGCTGTCTGCTGTCTTACTCCGATGCCCTTGACTGTTTTGAGTCTCCATTTGTTTACGGTTTGAATTCTTCATTTTCACGGATTCTTTGTCGCATAGCCGTTGTTTCGCGTGAATTGGTGAAACCGCTCATGCAGTCTTTTCGTAACCTCGCCGGGCTTGCCGGTTCCGATGGTGCGTCCGTCCACTTTGACGACCGGGATGAGTTCCGCACCGCTGCCGGTCAAAAAGCACTCGTCCGCACTGTAAACGTCTTGCCGTGTCAGGGAGGTTTCCCGGCAGAGAATCCCAAGTTCCGCCGCGATTTCAAGGACCGCATTTCGTGTAATCCCTTCGAGGATGCACGAATCGGTCCCCGGGGTCGACAGAACGCCCGACTTGACGATGAAAATGTTGTCGCCGGTGCATTCGGCAATCTCCCCTTTGCTGTTGAGCATCAGTGCTTCGGCACATCCGGCGAGATGCCCTTCGATTTTCGCCATGATATTGTTGAGGTAATTGAGCGACTTGATCTGTGGACTAAGCGCACAATTATTATTCCGGACCGTCGCCGCCGTAACGATATCGAGACCGGTTTCATAAAGTTCTTTGGGATAAAGCGCAAGATGGGCCGCGATGATAATCACCTGCGGATTTTTGCACAGATGGGCGTCCAAACCGAGTGTGCCGACGCCGCGAGTAACGATCAGCCGAACGTATCCGTCGGAAATTTCGTTCATGGCGACCGTTTTGTTGACCGCTTCGGCCATTTGCTCCTTGCTGAGCGGGATGTCGATCATAAGCCCCTTGGCGGAGTTCCACAGACGGTCCAAGTGCTCCTGGAGTCGAAAAACGACGCCGCTGTAGGCTCGCAATCCTTCAAAGACGCCGTCGCCGTAGAGCAAGCCGTGATCGAGCACGCTGATTTTCGCATTTTCCTGATCGAACCATTCGCCGCTGATGTAGATTTTCATAGTGATTTCGCTGAAGTAGGTCACTCAAACCGTAAACGGATTGGCTATTGTAACCGATCACTCCACTCGCCGCAAGTACGGTGATTTGGCCAACAGGAGGATTGCAAAGTCCCTGGGAACGCGGGCTTCCAGCCTGCGCGAAGGTTGCGGAATGAAGTCTCCGCCCTGCGCAGGTAGGATGCCTACGA
>CAZNVM010000013.1:0-2563 GCA_964576215.1 uncultured Planctomycetaceae bacterium | reverse complement strand
TGGTGGGACAGCATTGTGGGCGGCGTTCAGTTCGTTGGCGGCCTTGCTCAGACGGTTAGCGGAACGACAATGTTAATTGCCGGGCTGGGTTTGGCACCAGAGTCATGTGGCGTCAGCCTGGTACTCGCTGGAGCTGGTGGTGTCGTCGCGCTCAATGGCATCGACAACGCCCAGGCGGGCTTTCGTCAGATGATCAGCGGCAAGAAGGTTGACACCGTTACCCAATCGGTCGTCGCCGGTGCTACCGGAAGTGAACTTACTGGTGCCATCGTCGATCTGGCCATCGGGTTGGTCAACCCTGGAAAGTCGATCTCCGCACTCGGCAAATTCTGCTTCACCGAGGGAACGCAAGTCGTTGTCGGTATGGAGTTTACGGAAGACGGCGTTTTCGTGCAGTATGTCACCATGAACATCGAAGATGTTAAAGTTGGCGACTTAGTGTATTCGTATAACACCATAACGGGTGAACTGGAGCTTTGCGCGGTGACAGCGACGTATGCTTTGAAGAGCGACCACATCAATTACCTGACAATTTTAGATGAGGACGGAAACGAACAGGTCATTGAAACGACCGATTCGCATCCGTTCTGGGTTGTGACAGACGATCCCGACTGGTCGAGAGCGGCCCGCGATTACGCCGATGGTTTTTATCACGAAAACCTTGCTCCGGGCCTCTACGGTTATTGGGTCGAGGCGAAAGATTTGCGCGAAGGTGACGTATTCTTGGATGCCAACGGAAAATTGTCAACGCTAACAAATATCGTGCGAGTCGAACAATCCGGTGGTATAAATGTCTTTAATTTCACAGTCGAAGGCAATCACAACTATTTCATTCTTGCAAAGGAGTTCGGTCTTGGGCAGACTTGCGTGTTGGTGCATAATGGTTCGTGCGGACAAGCGGGCCATCACTCAATCCCAAAATTCCTTGGCGGCCACGCAAATCAGCCATTAACTCAACTGGACGTAAAGGTCCATCAAGAATTCCACTCGCTACTCTACAAAGAACTCAAGACGCGAAATTTACCTGCCGCAAATAAAAGTGCAGATTACTGGAAAAAATATTTGAGAACAACATCAGGGGCCCAAAAGAAAGCATTTGAGTCCGTGCTATCCGCGTCGCTAAAAATTGATGCTAAACATGGTACATCAATTTTAAAAGATGTTCTCAGTAACATTAAAAACGGACACTTTATATCCTTCCCATAATGCACATGGAAACACATTAACGCAATAACGTCATGCTAAAAATTTACCAATGGGGAACGCTTACAGAAGATTTAATGGACGAGTTACGTGATGAACACTATGAGCGATATAACCGCCAAAGGCACAAGGAATGTAAACATCTCGCCTGCGAAATTCCTGTCCAGGATATTGCTGTTGTGAAATACAATTCTTCGTTAGCATATAATTCCGTGGGCTTTGTAAACGAGGTGCATGATTATTTTCGCAACGATTTATTTGCAGTGTTGAAACCCTATTTAGAAAAGAATTTCGACTTTGCTTCGGTCATTTTTCGTGATGAAATCAAGAAAGATGGTGTGATCCTTTGGTCTAAAAAACCGTTTGTGATGACTCGCGGTATGATTCGGGGACGTACCGGCTCATGTTTTTGGAGATGCAAGTATTGCGGAGAACCAACGTACCAGACAGAATTCAGTGATAAAAAAGAATATATCCTTGAACAAGATTCGCAAAATATTACCATTTGTCGCGGTGGATTAGGTGGTCTTCTGCTCAATGAAGAAATACATGGATTACTAACCACTCATCCTGACTGGAAAAAGTTCTCACGAAAAACGAAACTACGGGAAATCCCTGTTTTTAGTCGTCCACTCGATGGCTTTCCGGCGGACTTATCCCAAACTCCCCCAGAAGATGAACGCCGTCCAGCATGGTGTACCGATTGGTAGTGCGCTTGCCCTGTGCCCAACGGTGTGCTTGTTCAAGAGGTTTCATCCGACCAAAAACCGTCAGTTTCGGCACCAATTTTCTGGGAAAACTTGGGCAAACGACTTGACAAATCCGGCCAAAACAAGTAAAATTTGAGTAACTATGACACCCTTGCACACCACAAGTTTTTACGTCAACGACTTTGACTTGGCGTCAAACGCTTATGGTGCGTCGTGGTTTGGCGTTCGGAAAAAGACTCGTATCTTGGTGCCAACGTCTCGCTCGAAGGAATTCACAACTCGAGTGCTGGACTGGAGTTACACCGTTACGAATGGTGTCATGTCGAACGAAGAGTTTCTGGAATCGCGAGTCGGCGATAGTGTCATCGTGACTCATTACGGTTTCGACAGCATCAGAACCGACACTTATATTCCTGGTTACTGGATCGTCGAATACACGTCGCATCTTGACTGGACTTGTACGGAAATATACAGTTACAATAATGTCCGCACCAGTTGGAGCGATCCGCCTGGCAACGAAGGCACTTACACGTTGATATCGAGCGGTCATGAGGACAGTACAAGCACCTATTCCACGTGGCCGAACGGCAGTAGCAATACGTACAACTATTACAGATCGCTCAACGGATCGATCAGCATGACATACGGAG
>CAZNVM010000012.1:0-2156 GCA_964576215.1 uncultured Planctomycetaceae bacterium | reverse complement strand
TTTCGCATGTTAGAGAAAAGAAGACGCCAGGGTGGGGGGGGGGCCCCCCCCCGCCGCTAACGGGACTACCACAGCGCAATCTTACGATTGCGGCTCTGTAACACAAATAACGAAACAAAAATCATCATGGCAAACTGGTATTACTATAACAAAAACAGCGAAAAGATCGGGCCCATTCGAGGTCGGGAACTCAAGCAGCTGGCCGCCCAGGGAATCATTACGCCGGGAACCGTAATTGAAAACGAAGAGGGAACACTTCTCCCTGCGGGCAAGTCGGGAGAGTTGACGTTTCCAGAAACCGTTTACGGCATGGCCACGCCGCCACCGCGACCTGCCGTACCGAACCCGTTCACGGCTCCGAGTCCCGAAGAAGACGATTCCTTTATCGTGCCGCCGGAAGAAGACGATTCCTTTGCACCGAGGGACGACGATTCCTTCATAGTGACACCACGAAGAACACCCCGTCCCCCCATCAAAATAAACTGGGGACCGATCTGGAAGACCGCTCTTTGTATTTTGCTCATCACAATCGCCGGATGTGTCGCTTGGGAATTTTATACCCGCTACCAATTCAAAAAGATTACGAAAGAAGCGATCCTCGAGGAAATCAAGAAAAAGGATCGGCCTTTGGAAATCATCGGCGTTTCCGTTACTCCGGCGAACGGGATAAACATCTTCACCGACCACGCTTCGGGAAAGTTTTCCGCCAAGACCATCACCAAGGAAAAACTCTACGAATTTGCCACGTACGACCACGCCCGGCAAAAACTGGGAGTCACTGGTGCCGACAAAGCGGAATTCGCGGAAAGCAAAAGAAAATACCAAGCCTTACCGGCGTCGTATAAAGGAAATTTACGTATGCCCCAAGAGTTGTCGGAGCTTAACTATTACGATCTCCTTACGTCGGCGGGAAACGTGGAAACCCTGACCGGAAGCGTCGAGCTGACGAAAAACGACAATCAATGGGAAGCCAAGATTGCCGGCCATACTTTCCCTTATCCTCTTGGTATCCAAAACTCCAAACTACTGTCGGACGCACACAGACTCGACGAATATGAGACGGAAAGAAAGGTTAAGTCAATCGTTGGCGAGTGGAAAACGTTTGGTAAGGATGTCGATTTGGCGGTATACAGAAAGGATGAAACGGAAAAACTCAACGAGGCGGCGAAAACGAAAATCAACGAGCAATTGCGACAGCTGGAGCTACCTCTGGAAATTTCTAACATCTCCGTCAAATGGGCGATAGACAAATCGACCAGTTCCGTTTCAGAGGAATTTACCGTGAAAGCCGAATTTACGGAAAAATTCTACCAAAACCAGCCCGTTAAAGCGGATGTTGCGTTAAAAGAATTGAAAATTACCGATCCGATTCCTGAAAATTTGTTTTCTCAATTTCGGTTTTACCGAACCGCTCTTCCAAACGGCCGCGATGTGGATATGAGAGGAAACATTGAGTTGACTAAACACGGCGAAGACTGGCAGGTGAGCAGTATTCGGTTTGATCCCAAGTTTTTACCTGAAAACGTTATTCCAGAACACGAATTGCCTCCAGACGTCGACAAACTTGATGATACAAAAACGGAAATGGCCGTTAAAGAAATCGTTTGGAAATGGGCGACGCTGAAATGGCAAAAAAACGTTTTTGACCTGTTTTGCAAAGGTACACAGTATTCACAAAAGTACCGACATGCAGATATCGGTGTGAATTTTAGGGAGAGTAGTCAAGATGGCACCGTCAACGGAACGATAACGTTTCGTTTTCGTGATCGTCATAATAATCCGAAAACATTCTCTCGGGATTTTTCCGTTGGGGTCAATACTCAGGAAATAACCGACCCCCCAGTTACCGGGCAAATCAACAACGCCAGTCTACCTGGACGGAATACCTTTGCCCAGAAATTCGAGGCAGATAACTGGAACGCGGCGGCTGAAATCATTAAGGATTCTTACTCTCTCATGGAATATTACACAAAAATCAATATTCAGTTTACAGAAAACAAGATGCTATTTTCTATTTTGACTGTATATTTTAAATTCGTCGATGTAAGATGTTTTGTACACGTCGTTTATAGTTTTTTCGATGAAAGTGTTTTGCGGTCATGTTTCGTTGCATCCAACGGGTGGCGGTTTTCGCAACAACTTCCGGAGTGAAGGTC
>CAZNVM010000011.1:0-11662 GCA_964576215.1 uncultured Planctomycetaceae bacterium | reverse complement strand
AAATTTGACAGATATTTCCAGATGTACTATTTCGATACAACGTGACTGAAATACTTTACTTTCAAGGTCCATTATCTACTTTTCTGTTCCACATACCTCAAAAAACCTATTTTTTTGCCCACAGATTCTGGTGGGGAACCGATAATTCTTTGGACCGTCATTTGTACTCAAAACACGCTGTACCAAACTGAATGGAAAAACTCAATCGCACGTTAACGCGGTTCCACCAGATCGGCAATGTAAAAGCTCCCGTAGGTGTGAACGCGATCTTTTTTGTGTAATTCCGCCGCAAGTTCCTTGTTGTACGATAAATACTCGGCAAGCATCCGTTTTTGACCGTTTTTCTCGACGGGAACCGTGTCGATGTACTCCGTGCGAAGGCCGCCGCTCCGCCAGAGAATCCGGGTCTTTTCCGCCGCCCGGTCCAGGATTGCGTCCCACTCGGACACCAAAGCACCGTAAAGCTGGTCCGAGAGCCAATCCATGTGGTCAAGTAGCACGAATCGGGAAATTTTACGGTCCGTCTTCCGGAGAAACCCTTCCACAGTGTCCGTGTGGACACTGATTTTGTCGACCAACCCTCCTTTGAGTTTGTGGAAATTCTCCTCTTCGAGATATTCCGGACAACACTCTCTCGTGTAACGTCCGGTCGAATAGACCCGCCAAAAGTAGTTGTCCGCAATCGGCAGTTCCCCGAACACGGCGTCAAGGCAATCCATGACGAACTTGACGATTCCCCCTTCGTACTGTTTTTCAATCTGTTTTCGTTGCGCTCTCGGAACGCCGAGCATGGAAAGCGTCGTGTCCCGATTGACGAGGAACTTGATCGGGCGCGACCAGAGTTTTTTACGGATGTCGTCGTACCAGATGGATTTTTGTTCCTCAATCGTTTTGGCGTTGAGGAGTGCGCTCACGGCAGGCCGGAACCTGCCGACCCGGTCGACGTAGGAGCAGATGATTTTCGCAAACGCCCCGGCGGTGCCGCAAAAATAGAACGACTTGCGATGACTGTCGAAATACTTTTTGATTTTCCTGTCCCAGTACATTTGCGACCAGGGGGAAAGGTGGCTACGGAGTTTTGACCGGTAAATCTCCCGGGCATTCGGGAGCTTCGCATCGCCGAACATTCTGAAAAACGTGGGATAATCGAGGTGCTTGATTCCCGCGATTTTCAGCTCCAGGAGTGCGTTTTGACGCGGATTCATGTCGACGGCGTCGATGTGATTCAGACCGGTCAAAGCGTAAGAAAGCGAGTTACACCCGGCGGAAGTAATGACCAGGAGATTATCCTCCGGGCCGAGTTCCAGTGCAATCTTGTCGAGCCGGGGGTCTTCCCAGCAGGTATTGTAGACCAAATTATGGCCGTGGACCGCTTGAAAAACACGTCCGCTAATCCAATCGCCGATTTTTTTCATAGTTGTAATTTGTAAAGGAACTCAATGTGTAAACGGATTGGTTACTCAAACCGTAAACAAATGGTAACTCAAAACAGTCAAGGGCATCGGGAATCGGGCATCGGGAATCGGGCATCGGGAATAGGTGATAAGTGAAAAACTTCCTCCGATTCCCGATTCCCGATGCCCGATGCCCTTAAATTTCAACACTTTCTTCGGTTTCAATACCATTTCGTTTACACTTTGAGTTGGTTATGAAACTGGAAAGAGTGTTGAAATTTAAGGAAATCGGAAACAGGAGACTATTTTGGGGTGTAGCCGTGAAATTAGGTAACGTCCCTGTGCATCGGTCCGTTCGACAAGCGGGCATTCTACCATATTTCCCATGTCGAACGCAAGGGGACTAAAATTTTTGGCAAAACCTTGAACGGATTTTGAAACGACTCCAAGCCCGAATTCGCGGCTTCATCGAAAATCCGTTCGGTGCCTGACGGCTCTCCGATTATGTACGAGAAAGATTGCGAAGAAGCGATGTCGTCATTGCTTCAAAAACGTCTTCGTAAGAAAACGATTCCGGTTCTGGCGTGAGAGCCAACACATCGCCGCATTGCCAAAAAATCGCAAAGGTGCGATTTTCGTCGGAATATGTTAAAACCATTGCCGTACTCGTCAGATCGAGAAAGAAAAAGTTCATTTCGTAACCGGTTAGTGTGTAACCGGCGATGTCACGACTGATCGCGGAATACTCAATGTCGCGGTACTCCTTGACCATCGTTTCCAGGGCGTCGTCGGCAAGTTTCGTCGGATCGAATCCCGCCGGACGAACCGTGAGAACCCAAAATTCGCCGCCGGGCGCACTGAGCGAAACCGAACCCGCTCCCTCCTCCATTTCGCTCTCGTCAAGTTGCCAGTTCTCTGGATAAACGAACGAGTAACCATGCTTGTCGTAAGTGTTCATGAATCAATGGGGAGTGGAGAGTGGAGAACGAAGAGTGGAAAGCGGAGACGGGGAAACCGGTTGCGAAGAAAGTTCTCCACTCCCCACTCTCCACTCCTCATTATTCCTGTCCCCTTCGAAAAAGAAATACGTTCCAATTCTCTGCTTAAACGCCGGGGCCTCCATGCTTACGGCGGTAATGTGCCGAACTCCGACCTCGAAAAAAACGTCCACCGATTCGATTTTGTGACGAAACTGCGGTAATATTGCCCCGAGCGGCGGTCCGTACTGTCCGAGTGCTTCCGGTTGATAGTCGGATCCGTAAATGAGCGGATAAACAAAGAGTGCCCGATCAAAGGGGTTGAAAAAAATCAAAATCTTTTCGGCAATTTCCGGGACGTTTCCGTTGCGATGATTCCGGGCAAGGAAATTGCGGTCCGTTGCCGCTCCTGCCAGAACGAGCCGAATCCGCAGTCCTTCCGGGCGGTCGTTTCCCAAACGTTCGACGGCGTCCAGAACGATTCGGTTTCCGAAACTGAAGCCGAAAATGCAAACCTTGCTGTTCGGTTTCAAAGATCGCAAGAACATCGCCAGATAATCGGAACTGGCCGACGCAACCGACATTTTTGCGCGAATGTCCTGACCAAGCTGGGTAATCAGGGTCGATTGTTTTTCCGACGGCCAATTCCAAAACACGGTTCGCCCCGATTTTTGGGGATCGAAGTGCCGCACCAGCATCATTCCGACATCGACCGTCTGCTGCGGCGTTGAGGAATAACCGGGCACGAAAATAATCAACGGAACGTCCGGATCGGCCGTTTCCAAAAATTCTTCTTGAGAGGATTGGCTCCAATGCCCCAGGTGACACGGACACTTTTCCAGACGATAGGTTCTTAATTTTTTGTACTCTTCATCGTTTGCACACGTCCAATGCGCACAGCGGGAATCGAGCATCCAAACTTCCTGTTCGGCGAAAACACGGGCCGTTTTCGCAAGCATCGCAAGGAAGAAGCATAAACACAACAAGAAACGGTCTCGTCGCATCCTCAGAATATTTATGATAGCGGGTTACAATTGAAAGAATCCTATCTTTCGGGAATCGGCAAAAAGCCCGTTGTAGGAACGGTGAAAAGAGTTGTACCGGAACAACCGTTAATTCTGTTTCAGACCGCCTATTTTCACATCGGTGGAAGCGGGGATATTGAGCAGTCCGTCGTGCTGGAAAACAATTGATTTCCGCTTGAAAAACAGGGAGAATCATGTACAATGGCGTTGTTACGTGGGCTCACCGGAGAGCATTTCAAATAAAAGAAAGAAGCAATGTCCGAACAACAAACACCATACAACGTCAATAAATTGACGTTTTGCTTGAACTCGTCAACGAACCACAAACAATCAGAGCCGCGCACGGAGTAAGCGGTTTTCACGTTGCCACCAGGGTTACCGCTTACTACGTGCGCGGCTCTGATTGGACGCGGCTCTGATTGGGCGCGGCTCTGATTGGGTTCACTTAAAATCAATCTCACAGGAAATCGAATCAAATGAAATTTAAACTTTTTGCGGTGATTGCATTGCTGGCTTTCAACGGGATAGTTGTAGCGCAAACGTCTCCTCCCCGTCTTTCAGAAATTGTGAAAGATAATTATGCGGTGGTCAAGCATACCCCTGAAAACCCTTTCCAAATTTGTGTCAATATTTATTTGGAAAACAGGGGGCAAGCAGAACGGAACGGGGAAATCCAACTCCAGGTGTTGCACCCGAACGGTGTAACGGCTTTTGACCGTGCCTTGACCGTCCGGCTTGATCCTGCGAAACGGAATATTTTTCCTTTTGAATTCGTTTTACCGGATTACGGTGAATACACTTTCCGTTACACTTATACGGAAGCGGATGGTAATAAAATTGAAAACAGGTTTACCTGGCTGACCGAAGCGGTGAATTTCTTCTATGCGTTTCGTACGCCGCACCGGTTGACGGTGTGTCTGCCCGACAGTAGCAACAAAACGCTGGTGGACGTGGAAGTTGGTGCTCTGTCGTTGGCCTGGACGTATAACAATATGGATTTTTATCCCTATGATTCGTTGGGCGACAACAGTAGCAAATGGCGAGTCAGCATTCGACCCGAATTGAATGGAAAACTTTTCAAGCACAGTTCGTGGAGTCGGGTTGGCGGATATCTTCCCATCCTGAAGAACGTCTATGAAAGCGACGAAGTGGATTTAACGCTCGAAATCAGCGGCGTTGAAAAGGCCACGGTGGCCAAAGTAACCATTCACAATAAAACCGATCAGCCCCAACATGTCCGTCTGCCATGTAACCATCCGCCCAATGCCGGTTACAACTTCGGTTGGGTTGACGAAACGGCGGCTTCGGACAATTTATTGGCGGGTTGGCTGGCCCCTGCCGATAAGGTGCTCATTCTGGGAACGGGTGCCGACTCCTACCCGATCAATCCGGCGAATGTCTGTCAGATGAACATGGACTGGAACGTAGCACCCGGCGAAACACGGAACGGGTGGGTCATACGTCCCTACAACAGTTTTCACCGCGATCTGGATGTTTTACGCAAAACAGACTGGCAGGCACAGTTCGAGGAAGGCCGTCGAGTTTGGGAAGATTTGCTCGCTTCCGTGAGTAAAATCCAAGTGCCCGACGAAAGGGTCTCCAATGCTTTTTATGCCGGTATCACCGATATCTTTGTGATGCGTGAACCGCTCGGAAGAGGTTATATCGTTACCGTTCCCGGCACCGATACCTATCGTACGGGTCCGAATTCCTATGGAGAAACGGCGGCGGCGGCGGTTGCGTTAGCACAAATCGGACTGGAGAAGGAAGCGGAAAAAGGCTTTCGGGTCAGCTGGGACTTACAGGAGGAAAACGGCGACTGGACGGAATTTGGCGGGTGGATCCACCTGATGTGGGGAACCACCGGTTTCAAAGCATGGGCCGCCATGGAATACTACCTTCTTACACGAGATCAATCGTTTCTCGAAAAGCGTTATCCGCAAATGGCGGCGGCCTCCCGTTGGCAGGACAAAATGCGTAAACGTACAAAAACGCTTCTCCCCTCCGGCGAACGGCCATTAACATACGGGTTGATGCCCAAAGGAATGGGAGACAGCGGGTTGATCGACGATGGTTGCAATTACGGGATTTTTTATACGCCCAATATTTTAGCGGTCTATGCGGATTCCTTAGCCGAAAAAGCGGCAAGAATACTCGGAAAGGAAAAAGAAGCGGAAGAATTGCGAGCAATCCATCTATCGGCGAAAGAAGATTTGATGAATGCGATGGAACGTGGTGCTATTCTCGATCCTGATGGTACGCGTTGGCTTTCGTCGGTGCCTGGGAAAATCTCCGGAAGTAGTTATGGATTGGCTTATTCCGTCACTCCGACAGGATTGTTTCCGGATAATGAGTTGATCGCCAATACGCTTCACCGGATAGAACGAAACATGAGTCCCGGCGGCATCCCCCTTCATTCGGGTTTTATGGCTGACGGTATCTGGGTCGCCATTGCATTGGACAATTACGCACAGGTTCATTTGGTAAAAGACCAATCGGATATGGCCGTTGCCTACCTTTATGCCGTATTGAACCATGGTACGCCGTTGTACGCTTGGTGCGAAGAACAGGGGCAATTTCCGGGCACGCACCAGGTGGCCGGCGATATGCAGCACCTGTGGACGCCGGTCGCGGTGGTGCGTTATGTACGTGATATGTTGGTCATGGAAGAAGGGGACAAGCTCCATTTGGCTCGCGGCATTGCTCGTGGTTGGTTGTCAAGCGGCGAACCGGTGGGCATACAAAATGCTTCGACACACTTCGGTAAAATTTCCTATCACGTTCACTTTGACGCCGACCGTTCCCGATTGGTTGGACAAATCCATTTCCCCGAAGGAAGGCCGCCTGTTGAGACGGTTTTACACTGTCCGCTTCCGGAAGGGATGCAATTGACGAAAACATCGGTTGGCAAACTTTTACCTGACAAGTCCGGTGTCGTTTTTACAAACGGAAGGGGAATCATCGATTTCGAGATTACCGTCCAGACGACGGTTCAATAACTCAAAGTGTAAACGGATTGGTTACTCAAACCGTAAACAAATGGGTACTCAAAACAGTCAAGGGCATGGGGCATCGGGCATAGATGATAAGTGAAAAACGTCCTCCGATTCCCGATTCCCGATTCCCGATTCCCGATGCCCTTAAACTTCAACACTTTTTCCAGTTTCATTACCATTTCGTTTACACTTTGAGTTGGTTATGAAACTATTTCCTATTTCCCATTTCCCAATTTCTATTTCCCATGAAACGAAGAGAATTTTTGAAAGCCGGCTCCGCCGTGTTGGCCGGAGTGCAGGTACTTGCTTTATCCCGCAGTGCTCATGCGGCGGGAACGAATGAATTGAAAGTCGGCCTGATCGGCTGTGGAGGTCGCGGAACCGGAGCGTTAGGCCAGGTTCTCGAATACGATAAAACGGCAAAAGTCGTCGCAATGGGCGATTACGTCGCAGAACGGGTCGGAAATTACGCAACCGCATTGAAACATCACTTCGGCGACCGTATTGATCTGAAACCGGAACAGTGCTTTAGCGGGTTCGAGAATTACAAAAGGGTCATCGAAAGCGATTGCGATCTGGTGCTGATCGCTTGTGCCGCCGCGTTTCATCCCTTGTACACGAAGACCGCCCTAGCCGCCGGAAAGCATGTGTTTGTCGAAAAACCACATGCCATCGACGCTGCCGGAATCCATGTACTTGAAGACGCTCTCAAAATCGCACGGGAGAAAAATCTCAGCTTTTTGTCCGGCTTGCACAGCCGTTGGTGCGGTCAATGGCATGCAACCATCGAAAAAATCCGCGAAGGGATGATCGGCGACGTCAAGATGATTCAATCGACGTTTCTCCGCGCGCCTTACGGTGTTTATCCGCCGGTTCCGCATCGAAGCGAGCTGGATAATCAAGTCGCCAATCAATACCATTTCCGCTGGCTTTGCGGCGACGATGTCACGCAATCGCTTGTTCACAACCTTGATCGGATGAACTGGGTGCTCGGCGACGACAAACTCCCGATCCGCTGCTTTGGACTCGGCGGCCGCTCCTCGATGATTGCCCCGGAGTTCGGCGACGTGTTCGATCACCATACCGCCGTGTACGAATATCCCGATGGTGTCAGACTGTATGCGATGTGCCGAACGACCGTCGGGTGTTACGACGAGTACGACGACCTGGTGATCGGTACGAAAGGAACGGTACGATGGAACGAGGCAAGAATCGTGGATTCCAAAGGGAACCAAATCTGGAAGTACGATGGTCCTTATCACGGCGGACATCTTGAGGAGCAAATCGCCTTGAACAACGCCATCAAGGACGGCAAACCGCTCATTTCCGGCGAACACCTGATTCGTGGCACCATGACGGCGATCCTCGGACAGCTTGCCTGCTACACCGGAAAAATGCACAATTACGAGGACGCTTACAATTCGAAGTTCCGTTTCGGCCCCGATCCGGCGGAATGCAGGGATGGAATGGCCCCGCCCGTTATCCCGAACGAAAAAGGAATTTATCCGGTTCCGATTCCGGGACAAACGATGTTCATTTAACGGCTAACGATACATGAAAGTACCTCGGCGAGAATCGTGTAGGCGAGACCTGTCCGAAACATTTTCCATGGGAGGAAAACTTTTCGCTTGAGGTTCCATAAAATCAGGCCGTAAGCGCAAAGGGAAACCGACGGGACGTACAAAGGGACGTACTTCCAATAAATCTCGTCAAAACAGGCGATGGAGGTAAAGATGCTGTGCCCGAAGATGATAAGCGTTACGTACATCGCCAGCCCCATCAGGATAAACTCGTGTTGCTTTCGCACTCCGGCGAAAAACGACGCCTGGAGCAGGTTCAGCGTTTGCGCAATCAGAAAAAGCGAAAAAAAATGGAGTAGTGGAATCAGCCCTTGAATGCCCAGGCCGGGAAGAAAAAGAAGATGAATTGCCGTACCGCAGAGACAAGCCAGCCCGGAGTAAAAACAGCCGACGTAAAAATATCCGAAAAGAACCTGCCTGTCGGAAAGAGACGTGTAATGGATCAGGTCTTCGTCAATGTAACGTTTCGGAAGGTAGCCTACCGAACTTGAACAGGAGGCGAAGCAAAGAAAACCGACGACAAAGTATTCGACGATAATAAGGCCTTCAAAATCAAAATCGTACACGTCGTGAGTCGAGAAGAACCCCCAGGAGCAATAAAACGCCAACAGGTAAAGAAGCAGCCCAAGCGGTCCGAATTTTCTCAGCAACACAAACCAACGTTGTGTTTTCAGAACAAAAATCGGGTTCAACCAGTCGGGCATAACCAAAATGAGAAATGAGAAATGAGAGCCGGTAGCGGTGTCAGCGGAAAAAAATTCGTAATTCACTCAAACGGACCACCGCAGTTTCGACACGGAATGAATGTTTATCGTTTCTGCCGTTGCGACAAGACTTTGCAGTATTTATTGTACCACTCTTTGATCCGGGGGTCTTGCGATTTTTGAAAATCAACCATGCCGATAGCACTTACATAATGGGCAATTGCGGCACGGGCCCAAACTCCCTTTTCCTCAAACGATTCAAAGTAGTTCACGAAACGCGGCAGGAAATTGTCCGTGTCGCTAAACAACCGTCCGTCCCATTCCATTTCCAGACCCATTTCTCGACTCTTCGCAAAATCGCAAGCGTCCGAAACCCGTGTAACCGGCATCTCGCTTCTTGCGAAAAAGTAATTCGGCTGTTGGTAAGCGACGTCAAAACCGAGCTGTTGCCAAATCTTTGAGCCGGGCGAGTTCCACCAGGGAATCCAGAAGAAGCGTTTTTGTTTGGAGCGAACGTAATCACCGATCGCTTGAACCAACTCCTGGTCCGATTTTCCCATTTCTTCGGCGAGCCAATAGAATCCGGCCAATTCGAGATTTTGAAACTTGCCGTCTTCCCAACGCTCAAAAAGCAGGTCGACGTACCATTTCGTCGCGGCGATCCGGTCGGGGGTCTCTTTGAAATCAAGCGGTTTACCGTCGAGTTCGCCCCAGTTTTCCGTTTCGATAATCGGTTCAGGAAGCATCAGGACGATTTGCCTCTTTCGCGGCGGCGGTCCGAGCCGCTGAATCGTTTCGGTAAGTTCCTGATCCAAAGCGGAAACGGCAAGGTCTCGTTCGAAAACCCGGTCAAGATGCCAGAGCCAGTCTTCTTTCGTCGCCGGTTTCTGTTTGTATCCTTTCGCGTACATCGTGCCGGTGCCGTTGGAGAGATCAAGAAAGAGAAAACCGTCGAACAACCATTCCTCTTGGTTCGTTTCCGGATCGGTCCAGGTCAAATAGGGGCGAAACTGCTCCTGGGTCCACGGTAGCCGTTTTGCATTGCCCTGATAAATCAGGACCAGGTCAACGATTCCCGCCGCTTTTTCCGAGCCTAACGGCAGATAATCGGGCTCCTCCGCCGCCCAAGTGCAGGAAGATAAAGCGAAAACACAAACGAAAGTCAATAAAAATCTCATGGGTAAGGTTTTGTTAAATTTTGTGGTTGACCGAGGCTCTATTATACCATACAACGTTAATAAATTGACTTGAACTCGTCAACGAACCATCCCAATCAGAGCCGCGCACGGAGTAAGCGGTTTTCACGTTACCACCGGGAACACCGCTTACTGCGTGCGCGGCTCTGATTGAATTTACGGTTAGCGAAAATGGCACCTGATTGGTCATTTCATTTTATCTCCTTATTCGATTTCTTTTGTTTCCGTGGCCTCCGCCCTTGTTGTGAAGGTGTAATGCACCGGCTTGAGCGGAATGTTGTCGGTGCTACGGAAATCGTCGATTGTGTCCGTATTGAGCCAGATATTGTACGTTTTTCCCGGTTCCAGTGTGATTTCGCCCAGCGTGCAGGTCAAACGGTCGTCGCTCCAAATCGCCGGGACTGGTTTCCGTGTCGGAAACGTCGCATGACCGTCTTTCGAACACCATGACATGCCGCCGTTCATCGGCCGGTCAAATGTTACGGAAATTTCGGTGATACCAGGATCAACATCCTTCGCCCCGTTCGGTGGATTCAGAGCCGTAATTTTGGGACGATCTTCTTCCCGCTTTTGTAATCGGGAAATATATTCATCGGTGACAAGGGCATTCTGCATGTTCACGATTTCCGGCATGAAGTCGTCGAGCGTCGGATATTTGTCCCGCTCTTTTTCGTAACGGTCCAGTAAAGCGACCAGTTCCTCAATCCAAAGAAAACCGAGGCTACGATAGTGCTGGAGACGAAGATCGGCTTCATTCTTGTTTCCGTGATGCCGCAAGTAATGGATTTCACAAGCTCTGACCAGGTATTCATTCAACATGAACTTCGGCTCGGGATAAGCCTGGCGAGTCATCATGCCGCCGACAAAAGGCCAAACCCGCTCCGCCGCCGGTTTCAAATCGTCAAGGTGTTTCTCGACAAGCGGATTGCAAAACGAATGGTTGAACTCATGGATCGTCCAGGCAATGAAACCGTCTTCCCGATAGACGGCTTCAGGGCCGTTGACGCCAAGAATGGCAAAAAACTCTTCATGTCCGTCCCTGAAACGGCAACGGGCACCGTATCCGTTGTTTTCGCTGGTGCAGTTGAGGATGACGTGAAAATGCTCCAGATTGGCGTCACCGTAAAACCTTTTGTACCACGCATAGTCGATCTTGTCGTTGATCGTCTTGATCTGCTGTTCGATTTTTTGATAGACTTCGCGGTGCGATTCGAAAAACTCGTGAAACCGGCTCTTGACGTAAAAGTCGTCAAGTTGTTTCGCAAAGTGCCGGGCTGTTTGCCGGTTCCATCGCGGTTCCAGCTTTTCCAAAGTGATCTCCGAATCCTCGCCGGGAAAAATAACTCGTCCGTTTTCTATGGAAAGGTGGATGGCGTAATCGACGACGGCGTTATACCCGATACCGGTCGTGGACCGTGATACTTTTGCGACAAGAACTACCGGATGATTTTTGAACGGGGCAAAGTGCCGATTGATGGCGTCATCGTATTCTTTGAACGAGTCGCATTGGTATTCCGATGCTCCGGCAAGGCGATAAACGATGCCGAGCAGTTCGACCCGCTCATCGACTTGCGGTTGCGGAATCTCCCGCTTCATTTCCTCCGCAACGGAAATTCCGACGACGGCGAAAAGAAACAGGAACACGCCACTCTACGCCGTTAAGTAACTTGTCGCAAAAAAAACGATTGTTTTTTGTTGCAACCATTTATATTACAACAGGTTAGGAAAAAATTCTGTTTTTGTGTTTTTCGACAATAGTGTCGAATGTTAAAATGGGTCGTTTTTGGACA
>CAZNVM010000010.1:0-2988 GCA_964576215.1 uncultured Planctomycetaceae bacterium | reverse complement strand
ATTATTGTAACTATATATCTCCGTGCAGGTCCAATCCAGGTGTCCTGTGCCCTGGTTTTTCCAGCCGACATTCGCGGTAGCACAAATGTCGGTATTGTTGCCGTTGTAACCGTAATGAGTCACGATGACACTATCGCCGACACGCGATTCCCAATACTTTTCGTTCGATATGACACCATTCGTAACGGTGTAACTCCAGTCCAGCACTTGGGTTGTGTTTGCGCGTTTGTAGGGCGTTGGGACCAAGATGCGAGTCTTTTTCCGCACATTAAACAACGGCGCACCGCAAGTGTTTGACATCAAGTCAAAGGCGTTGAAGTTGAAATTTGTGGTGTGCGATGGTGTCATTATCTTGTTGCTTTTTACTCTTTTTGAGACGACTTGCCAAGTGGATCGTTGGTGTCACTTGGCTTGGTGTCAGTTTTTTCTCCGAAATCCGGAGCCGAAACTGACGGTTTTTGGTCAGGTGAAATGGTCTGAACAGGCACACTAATTTTGTTAAAGAACCAAAAAATTAGTAATCGCATAAAAAATTAGATATCAATTGACGAGAATTCTCTGGAAAAACTGTAATAAATTGATACTCATCAGATTCGTTCCATGAAGTTGTGGCATGATTTAGCACGTGAATAAGTTTCTTTAGGTGGTTTTTATCGATGTCTGGAAGAGAGTCGAAGATTAAGGCTACTTTTTTTGTTTTTATTCCCTCCAAACTAAACAAGCAGTCATACAACGAATCCCAATTATCCGCAAAGTAATCTGGTAAAGGAAGTTTCGATCTGAAATCATCCATGATGTCTTGTGTTGTCTTTGAATCCGTTCTCATGAAGACAATGTGAGTGTCTGTCTCATTAAACTGCTGAGGATATTCACAGAACATGAAATTTTCCATTTATTTAAGTCGGATAAAAGTTTTATAGTGATCTGTTGTAAACCATACATCTCCTTTGGCACCAATAACAATTCTTTTCTTGCCTGGTCCAGATATTCCAGGAGTGGGATGAACGTATTCCCGATAGTAACCTTGTGGTTTGGCAGGCAATAAACCTTGTTCATTTCGAAAAACAGTTCCGTCATTTCGATGAGGAAATTTTTTCCCATTACTTATTCTGTCGAGAGTCAACTGAACATTTGGATCGATAGGTTTATTCGTTTTAAGGCACCCCTTTAGCTTCATACCACCCGCTACCAGCGCGTTTGCTGCGGCGACACCACCCATGTGTTGTTGAAACGCATCGGCATCTCCATCATTCATGTAGCCGCACAACGCAATAAGCATTTCACTGGTGCCAAGAGTGCCGCCTGCGAGTCCCGCTCGCGCTGCATTGGCCGCGATGTCCAAGCCGGTAGAGTGATACCAACTCTTGCCCTGTACCGACATTTCCTCAAAACCAAGCGGATAACTGGCTAGTGTTGCAATGCCGTCAACCGAAACTCCAACAATATCAACAGCCGTCAATACCATTTGCTCGGCCATATTGTAACTGCCTTTGAGCAAATTGGCAGGACCGCTGACGAAAAAGCTCCAGCAAAACGCCTTCGTTCCGACCCAAAACGGACTCTCCATCTCGGCCGGCGCGGCCAGCGTAACCGTTACCGTCTGCGGCGGGTTCAAGATGGCGTCAACCTTCGGCGGGTCGAAATTGTCGAAATTCGGCTTGGCAACGTTGATTTCCGTAACGCCGTTGACGCCAGAGACGCCGGATGGTGTCACCGTCTTGATGCTCGGCAGGCCGCATTTGTTGTACGTAATCTGCGGCGTGCTGTAACTTAGCCAGTAGCCGGGACTTCGGTTGAGCGTCCGCGTGGCATAATTGTCATGCGATTGGTGCGTTCCGCTTGAGTAGCCGCTGCCATGCGTGACGCCATTACTGTCCAGGTACCAGTTGTAACTGTCGTAGGTGGTGTCAGAATAGCCTTCCGTGATGAACTGAAAAACGTTGCTCATCACCAGCGGAGCGTTCTGCGCGGTTCGGGTGGTGCTAAAGCAGTACATCTCCGCGCTCGTCCAGTTCACATTGATCGTACTTGTATTCGAGCCGCCGTACCACATGGCCGAGTTTACATGCTGCATCTCGTAATCGTACGTATACTGCGTCGTCGCGACACCATCGCCCCTGTACGTTTCCTTGAAATTCTCGTTCGTGACGCCATTCGATCCGTACGTGTAACTCCAGTCCAGCGTTTGACTTAGGTTTTCACGCCGGTTGGTCGTGGTCGTCCCCTCGGAACGGATTTCCGTTCGGCTGATACCACCGTTGTACAGAGCATCGCATCTGACCGGCACCGGAAAATCAACGTCCGCAATCGGGCCGACGGCGAGCATTTCGCGTGATTCCAACGCCTCGATTTGAAGGCGGCGCGTATTGACAGGCTTCACCTTTTTCGGCTTTTTCGATCCGGGATTGCCAAACAGCGTTCGGACAATGCGATCAAAAAAAGATTCGCTGCCGTTCATGGGTTTACTCTTGAATTGTCGGGAAAGGTGATAAATGTTTCAAACTTGGTGTCACTCTGTTTTTTCGTCGAATTTTGGTCCGTGATCGAGTTTTTTAACTCGGATGAAATGGGTTGGACAGACGCAGTCAATCGTCACTCTCTTCAATTTGTCGGTAGTACTCTATTTCCTTCATCGTTGTTTTCCACTCGCCAAGCTTGCACATCCAGAGCATAGTAAAACCTTTTGGAATGAGTATTGTTATTTCGCAACGCCCATCTGGTAACTCCTCTACGGAATACTTATCGGTACATTCGCCAACCATTTCAATTTCGACATTATCCATCATCGCCATGCATTCAAAGTTGAATTTCAAGGATCAAAAAAGTATCGTTCTTCCCAAAATTTAATTTTGGTTCCCCACCAGAATCAGTGGGTAAAAGTTGGTAGTAAAAACCGCCGTTTAGGCGTATCCGGTCATTTTTTAGGTTTTTTGAGGTATGTGGAACAGAAAAGTATTGTGTAAGAACCTGTCTGCTTGTCCAGCAAGC
>CAZNVM010000009.1:0-2887 GCA_964576215.1 uncultured Planctomycetaceae bacterium | reverse complement strand
GACCGCCATCAGGGTTCCCCGACCGTTTTTCAAGGGACAGAGGAAAACTAAATCGACAATACGTTCGTCACCGGCCTTTCCTGCGTAATGCGTAGGGGCAGGCCGGATTTTCGTGTGGTCAATCGCGGCAATGAACTTAGGATCGGCGTAGTAGAGCAGAAAATCCACAAATACAAACAGTTGGCCGAACATTCGTTTCACGAATGCGTCATAAATGTTTCCTCGCGATTCTTTCGATTTTGGTTTCTTCGTTTGCATTGGCTCATTGTAATTCGGCTCGCGGTGAAAACAAGAGACCGCTGTTTGAATTCTCGATGCGTTGCCGCCGGGAAAAAATCATGGTAAAATACCATCGTTTGGGTGGTGTTTTTGAGGAAACATTGATTAGCTTGTAACCATGAGACGAATATTTTTGGCCGGGATTCTGGTTGGTTTTGGCTTGGTGCATACGCTTTTTTCGGCGGAAAGGGCGGTTTGGACTTTCACCGAAGAGCAAATCCGGCTCTTTGTCCCGCCCCTGGAGGCGGAAGCGGAGCAGATGCTTGAATGGGCCGTTTCGCTGGAACGCCCGATTCCCAGGATTACGAGACCCTGGGGCGGATACGACGCATATCGCGAGCAGGTCCAATTGATAAAAATCATGATCTGCCGGGCTATTCTCGCCACCGACCCGGCGTTTGCGCTGGAAGAAAGAGCATGGCTCAACCTTTGGTTCCCTCATTATTTTCTGGCCGAAAAGAATCCAGGCGAATGGCTTCCGAAAAAGAAAGCGGTCTACGAGGAATTGGCCGAACTCTCCCGGCAAAAAGGGGAGGTTTTGGACCAGCAAACCCTACTGTATCTGCGAGTCAGAGAACTCTTTTTACGCTACGCCATCGAAGAGGACAAGGATTCCTTTTCGCTTGGTGAAAAACTTTATGGCGAAGTGGATCACTTTATGAAGAACCATCGCCAGCTCGATGAAACGCTGGAGCGTCTTTATAGCGTCAAGACGCAAGTTCTCCGGGCATTGGGGAATGTCGAAGAGAAATACCGGACAATCCAGGCCGATTTCAAGGCGGAGATGAAAGAATTTGTTCTTCAAAACGAAGATCGCCTGCCAACGCCGTTTCTGTTTCACTTGCTTTACCCGGCTGATCCTTACGATACCCCGGAAAAACAGGCGGAGGCGTACCGCCTGATTGAGAAGCTGCAAAAACTGATCGATACGAACGACGAAACAAAGCGGTTCGATTCCAATGGTGTCGAGGGGCTTTATAATCACCAAATCTCCTTGTTTTGGTCCTTGGTTGATGCCGATGAGGCAAACTTTTCGCAACTGTTGACCTATCTCGAAGCCCTCGAAAAGAAAAATGATCCGCGAGGAAACGATGCTTTTTCTTTTGGCTATCGAACAGTCTATACCAAAAAGCTTCGCACCTTCCGCGAAAACGGCGGTAGTAACGACGATCTGGTTCTGATTTTCGATGCGGTGACGAAAATGCTTGATTCCTACTATTACAGTAGCACAGGCTCCCATGTCTATACCATTTTTCTCCGCAATAGTCCGGATCCATTTGAACAATGCACGCTGGAACAACGGGTGATCTTTCTGGATCGCCTGGGGCAAGTGATTGCAAAAATGGAACTGATGGAGAAAGCCTGGAAAGAAGCCGGACAAGGAATGGACCAAGAAAGTTACGTCAAGCCGCTCCAGGATTATTACGACTCCCTCTTCCTTCGAATGTCGGAAGGTATTCTCGAGAAACGGTAAGACGGATGTTGCCGCGATTTTTATTTTCAACGGAGCCGCAATCGTAACCCAAGTTCCGCAACCAAAGTGATTTTGAAAAATTTTGAAAAAAAATTTGGTTTATTTAGCCAAGAAATCGCGGTTTTTCTGTCGGGATCGCCGCCTCAAGGAGAAAAAACGGCGAATTTGAGTCTGTTTTTTTCCAAAAAGCGATGTAGTGAAGAAAAGTTTTTTTGACAAAGGCGATTTTTTCGTTACAATTCTGGCATGTTTATCAGACCATGCTACAAAAAATCGAACGGGAAAAAACTTGCCTACTGGGCTTTGGTGGAAACTTACCGTACCGCCAAAGGCCCCCGGCAGCGAGTTGTTGCCTATCTCGGTCAACTCCAAGAAGCCACCCGGAAAGGTGTCAAGCAAGCCGCCGAAGGAAAAGGCAAACCGAAATTCGTCCAAGCCCAACTCTTCGATGAGGACGCCATCGAACCCGAAAGGCGATGCACGAGCGGTTTATTGTACGAATGGAAAAGGAGCTGGAAAAAGTCCGCTCCAGTTGCGAAAAACGCAAGTGCATTACGAATTACGAATTACGAATTACAAATTACGAATGATAAACGAACGCAATTCGTTTATCATTCGTAATTTATCTGGGACTGGGCCTCATTGTCGGAGGGTTGCTATCTTTTACGGACGAATATTAGGGACTGGTCTGCGGAGGATTTATGGCAGGGGGATATTCAGTTGACGGAAGCGGAGGCGGCGTTTCGGATTGAGAAAAGTGACTTGCGCATCCGCCCGATCTGGCACCAGAAGGAAGAGCGGGTCTTGGCCCATATCCTGGTCTGTTTTTTGGCTTATGTTTTGTGGAAAACGCTGGGCTTGATGGTCAAGAATGCCGGTCTGGGCGACGAACCACGCCGGGTATTGGAGGAATTGGGCAAGATTCGCCTGGTGGATGTGATCCTGCCGACCTCATCGGGCGTGGAAATTCGCAAACGTTGCATCACCCATCAGGAAATTCTCCTCCAATACCTGGGCTTGAAACTGCCCCGACAATTCAAAAAATAATTTTAAAAGCCGATGTAGTCAAGATTTTTAAACGCCAACCCCGGAAAAATGAGGATCAAATAGGATTGACTGTCGAACTTGGGCTAA
>CAZNVM010000008.1:0-1757 GCA_964576215.1 uncultured Planctomycetaceae bacterium | reverse complement strand
TTTTCCCCCGAGAAGGAATTTTGCCATGCCCACGACGGAACGCCCCCAAGACAACCTCGAAACCATTCGCCGCCAACTCGACGCCGCCAAACGGGAATTCGACGCTCTCGAAATGAGACCGAGAGAATCTCTCCGCGATTTGGAATATCGCGTCAAAAAACATTCCGACCAATTGCTCTCCCTCAAAGTCGCCGAGAAAGTTCAGCGGCAACTCCTCGACCAGGAAGCCCGTGACGCCGAGGAACAACTCAAAAACCGTAAATAATGTACTCAAACCGTAAACAAATGGTGACTCAAAACAGTCAAGGGCATCGGGCATAGGTGATAAGTGAAAAACTTCCTCCAATTTCCAATTCCCGATGCCCGATGCCCGATGCCCTTAAATTTCAACACTTTTTCCAGTTTCATTACCATTTCGTTTACACTTTGAGTAATGTAATCGGTTGTATTATTTTTTCGGTTGCAACACCGGAACGATCCCTCGCGTCGATTTTGCCAAAGCGTAGAGAATCGGAACCTCTGCCCAGATCGGAGAAATGTCCCTGGGACGAAAACCAAGAATCCCCGACTTCGGGTCAATCGACGGCGCAAGACCGGTCGCACTGGTCGGGATGAATCGCACTTCCTCGGCAAACTGTTCGGCGTTCATCACAATTTCCGGCGCAATTTTCAAAAGCAACGTACGCAACCGCTCAGAAACTTCTTCGACCCGATGCGTCGAAAAACCGGCCAACGAACTGCGATGCGATTTGTCAGGCGTCTCTTTTTCCACGACGGGCGTTGATTTGGTCTTTTCGGGTTCATTGATCCCGAAAAACTCCTCCAAATCGTCTGCAAAACCGAACTCGCTCTCCGGTTCGCTTGATTTCTGCTTTTGTTGCGGAAGAACCGGCTGAATTTTGTCGGCGTTTTTCATGACGATGAGGTTGGCCGGATCACGAGACTTGACCCGCCGCCACGGAACGCTCCAATCCGTCTCCCCCAAAAGATGCGACCAGGCGTCCAATTTCGTAACGATAACGTAAAGCGGTTTCCGGTGACGCTCGCCGGTCGGCAGGCCGAGCTGCTGCCGGATTCGTTTGACCATTTCGGTGAAAATCGTGTCCTGCCGTACGGGACTGCGATGAACCGGCGTGCCGTCAACCGACTCGGCCAGTTGCGGATCGTTGCTTTTTCCGCGACAAGCGACCCGAAAACGATGGTCCTGCGTCGGATCGTAGAGGAAGAAAATCGCGTGGCTTTGCGTCAAATGCCGCGTAACCGGATGCGTGGCGGTGTCACTCCCCGGAAGATAACTCTCGCCGGCGTTATCGTAAAACGAGAGCAGGTGCGAATACCGCAAAGCGTTGCCGGCGTGAGGATGGTCCGGGCTGGGAACCATCGAAAAGACAAGCGGTTGCGGATACGAAATTCGCTGATCGTTGAAAAGGACCGTGCTGTACCAACTGCCGTACACTTCGGTCTTTTCCAGTGCAACGAGTTGGTGCGGGTTGTCGCTGAGGAACTGCGTCGATTCGTATTGATGCAATCGGAGATTCAATTCCGGATCGGCGTCGGAAAAGGCGAGGCCGAATTCCGCCGGAAGCGTTTGGCGGAGTTTCCAGATCATCGACGCGAGGAAATAGCCCGGATATTTCATACGCCGATTCGCGGTCGAGTTTTCCGGGGGTTCAGACGTTTTTTGTCGAAAACCGGGGAAAAATCCCCGGGTTTCACGGGTTCATGGCACAAAACCCCCTTTCCCCCAATCGGCGGTT
>CAZNVM010000007.1:0-3933 GCA_964576215.1 uncultured Planctomycetaceae bacterium | reverse complement strand
TATTGCTCTTCGCTTTTGTCAATTTCTTTTTGGACCTCTTCGGCCACCACAGAAGCCATGTAATGTCGTAAGGACTGATTCATAATAAAATGAGAAATGAGAAATAAGAAATGAGTGGTCAGCGGTCAGTTTCGGTCAGTTGCTGACCGCTGACCGCTGTTTCAAAACAATTCACGTTGTTTTTTCCGAATCAGGATTCGCCGGTTTGTTTCCTTGCTTTTCTTGACAGGATCGATGGTTTGGCAAAGGTCCATCCTGGTTCGTGGCGTCGCCCAAAACGGCAAGGGCGAAGAGTCGTTTCCTTTGGTGGCTTGCACCAACTTCTGACGCCGAGAATAACCCTGTCGTAATGTCGTAACCAGCGTTTTGAAGGTCGCGGATGACAGTGTCGAATCCGAGCGAGAGGTGCCCTGGGACATTTTCAAGGAGAAAATACCGAGGTTTGACCAATTGAAGGAACTTGAGAATATGCGGCCAAAGATGTCGCTCGTCCGCTTCGCCAAGGCGTTTCCCCGCCGCACTGAACGGCTGACATGGGTATCCGGCGGTGGCAAACAGAGGATCGAATCGGCGAACGTATTCAGTGAACTCTGGATTCGTGCAATCGGCCACGTCGTCCCAGACAGGTGCCGAATCCAGGAACGCCTCTTCCATCCGTTCCACGAGTAGGGCCGCCGCACAAGCGTCCCGTTCAACGACAGCGATGGTTCGTAATCGCTCGCCAAGGGCACATTTGAGTCCGAGTCCGAACATGCCGGACCCGGCGCACAGGTCGATGTGGAAGAAACGTTCTTCACTGAAGGGATGAATAGCCATGTCATTGTTTCAATAATACTCAAGCGGGGTGTCGCCATTGAAATGGACGCAGGGAATTTCGTTGTATTTGGGAAGGTCGTCCAGCGACTCAGGCAACAGGCCGCGTTTGATAACCTCCTCGAGATGGATTAAAAAACTGGAATTGGCGATGATGGCGGCCAGGTGATCCTCGCTCTCATCTCGTTTCAAAAAAGCCAGCAGATGCCGGAAAAGCGAAGCGGTCACTCGTGAAAAATTCATCCCTTTCTGCCAGTTGTGGGAGCCGTATTTTTCGGCACCTGCGGCCATCCAGTGACCGACCCGGTCCAGCGCGAATGGTGAAATAAGGTCAGGCCGGGATTTTCCTTCCTGGGAATCCCGGACGGCACCGGTCTCAAATGACTCACGCTTGCCAGAATCCTGCATCCCGACGACGGACCGGACCTGGTTACCGGCGAGTTCAAGAAATTTCTTCCCTCGCAAATTGACGAGTAAAAGATGGCCTTCGCTTGGGCCGCGATACCGAAGCGTTTGGGCGGTGTAGCCGGTCTCGCTCAGGTTCCGTAACGTTTTTTCCCGGTCCAATTCGAGGTCATTGAGCGAAAATTCCTGTTCCGCTCCTTCGTCATCGAACCGGACCACGAGTTTTTCAAATTCCGCTTTCGCCGGTTGTGTCAGCGCGTCGTCGGTGTACGCCATCTGCAATAATCGTAGTAAAATCTCTTTGTCGCTTATCATGAGTCTTTTCAAATCTCAAAAAAGGAATAGAATGAGCTATGCGAACAGTGAACCTTGTCGCTCCAGGGTGACCGGATCAACACAGGAAAAAGTGGCAACACCCAAGCGTTTGTGATTGCCGCCACAAAACGAAAAGAATTGTCTTGCATTTTTTGCTCTTTCGGTTACACTGGACCGTGAAAGGAGCTTCGCCCATGACTGCAAAATATTTCAATCCCTATACGGACTTCGGCTTCAAAAAACTTTTCGGTGAAGAGGCAAACAAAGACCTCCTGATTGATTTTCTCAATTCGCTGTTGCCGGGAGAGCATTCCGTCCAAACGCTGGAATTTCGCAATACGGAGCAACTTGGCTTTTCGGAATCCGAACGCCGAGCGGTGTTCGATATTTTTTGCCAAGCGAAATCCGGCGAGCGTTTCGTCGTCGAAATGCAGAAAGCGAAGCAGATTTATTTCAAGGATCGCTCTCTCTTTTACGTTGCAAGACCTATCGTGGAACAGGCCATCCGGGGCGATTGGGATTTCAAACTTGCGGCGGTCTATCTGATTGGCATTCTCGACTTCGAATATGACGAAGGTGAAGAACGCCGGAAGTTTATGCGGGACGTCACGCTTAAGGATCAGGACGGCGACGAGTTTTACCACAAACTGCGGTTCAAGTTTCTCCAGATGCCGCTTTTCACCAAGACCGAATCGGAATTGGAAACGCAACGAGATAAATGGGTATACTTTCTGAAAAACTTGGAAAACTTCGATTCGATTCCGTCGATCCTTCGGGAGCCGGTGTTCGAGAAGGCGTTTCATACGGCAGAACTTGCCGCGATGTGTCCAAAGGAACGAGAAAGCTATGAGAACGACCTCCAAATTTACCGCGATAACATGGCAGTCCTGAAAACAGCGAAGGTCGAAGGTAAGGTTGAAGGCAAGGTTGAAGATATCGTTTCGCTCTTGGAAGACAGGTTTGGGCAAGTTCCGGCATCGCTTGTTACTTCTTTGAGCGTTATCGCAGATTTTGCCCTGTTGAAATCGCTCCTGATTAAAGCGTCACGTTGCACTTCGCTTGAGGAGTTCGAATCCGCTCTGCGGTAGCCTGTACCTGTTCAACCCATTTCATCCGAGCTAAAAAATACGATTTCGGCCCCGGATTTCGGAGAAAAGTCAAAATGACACCAACAAGTCATTTGACGAAATCGACAAAATCGAACAGAAATCATGAAGAATGTGACGTCAGCGCGTACCACAAGCGTCCAGATATTTCACAAGAAGGAAGAAAAGATCAGACTCTTTCGATTTTCACAACGGGAAGCAAACGATTCCCATTGACAAAATCGACGACAAGTTTCACCTTGACACCAGCTTTGCCGCGAATGCACATTCGTGGTACGGCACACGGAGTCCCGTGTTTTGCATGTTTTCGCGGTTCAATCCGAGGAAGAGTGTTTGCCGCCCGTCGACTGAAATAAATTTCGTTCGGCGTTCGACCAAAATGTCGGGTATGCGGACGATGCTCGTTATACCACGAAACGTAGGACCGCATTTCGTTTTCCATGTCATTTTGCGAAAGCGGGACGACGACACGATTCAAGTATTCGTACTTTAACGACTTGATAACTCTTTCTGTTACGGCGATACTTCCATGCCGTCCGACGGCACCATATCGGTTTTTGACGCTATTGTTGCTACACCAGCTTCGGAAAGCACAGGAATCAAATTGGACGCCTTGGTCCGACACGAAATATTTTGGCTTGACACCATTTTCGGTACAGATGCGGTTCATTGCTCGACAAATATCCTCGGTGGTCGGTTGAGTTTTGAAAATCGCAAAGCCCGTGATCCGCCGGGAATAATGGTCGATGACAACATAAACCCACCAACAGTATGGAAATTGTTGTGGCACCGCGAACGGAATCCACGGACACCAGAAGCCGTTGGATGTTGGCACTTCGGTTAGATCGCCTGACCAAACATGGTTTGAATAAAATGCCTTTACTTCATGATTTCCAGGCTTATCCGTTTCGTCTGTGGGCAAGCCATCAGTAGAGCAATTCTCGCCAATGAGATAACGTGGAGGACTGCTTGAAGCGTCAGTTCGCTCCAACCTTTGGGAAGCGGGATTTCAGGCAAGTCGCCGGGTTCGAGACGAATTTCAGGATCGGAAAGGATACTCATGGAAAACAACAGAAAAGGCGTTGATGGCTCCGTCCAAAAGTGAAATTCTGACCAAAATTATCGTCAAAAAGTCGTGAAAATTCAAGAAGCAATCTTGTTTTTTGAAATGGCAGGGCTACAATACCAGTGTAGTGTGGTCTGGGTGTTCCTTGCAAAATTTGACGAGGTTGGCAGTTTACGAAAAAGTATAAACGATGAGCGAAGATCAAGAACAGATCATCAAGGCAACATC
>CAZNVM010000006.1:0-5706 GCA_964576215.1 uncultured Planctomycetaceae bacterium | reverse complement strand
CGACAAAGGTGCCATCATCGGCGAGGTGCCGCTGGTGGTGCCGTCAGAAAACGGACGAACGGGCACGAAAGGGAACGATTTTTGAAAGCCGTAAGGCTTTGACGTGTTTGGATTTATGGCGTAAGTCATTGTTTCACAATGGTTTACGACGAATTGCCGACAATCGTTCTCTTCAGTCTCTTAATCCGTGGGTCGTTGGTTCAAGTCCAACAGGGGGCAGTTCGTAAGCCTTGTGTTGTCAAAGAGTTACGGCAACGCAAGGCTTTCTCGTTTTGATGATTCCCGCCAAAAGGTGCCGAAAACGGTGACGTCAGGAAGGGTCTCAACAAGCATTAAACGGCACCTTCAACCGGTTCCGACATTGAAAACGCCGGGATTTGGGCTGGTCGAGGCTACGGATTCTTGGACCGGGTCGGGCGGTCTTGGGAACTTTCCGCCCTGGCCGCGACGTTTCATCCCCGTCGCGTCCTTCTGTCGGTCTTGGCCTTTTGGGCTGGGCTTGTCATCAGACAAGGCCAAAAGTGACCGAAAATGTACTGGCTGGCTCCCATGACCAAAATTCCAAAAAACTAGCTCCAGACCGGAGGCCCGGAGATCCTGACTTGAAATCAGGAAAAATGCCTGTTAGACTTATAGTGCGTGTCGTTTTGGAAGCGATGGTACGGAAAATGAGAAAATTCGGTGCATTATAGAGCTTCAGGCAAAAAAACGAACACCGGAAACACCTTTGTTTACTTTTCATTGACAAAGCAGAGAGGTAAAAATGACTAGGAAAAAAAAGTTCAGTATTCCCAAAAGAATCGTAGGGTGGGGCATTTGGATTTTGCTCTCGATAATAATAGGGGCAGCTATCCTGCTGGTAGGTACTATCTTTCTGATTGACCTGCCCATCATGGACGGCAATTTCATTCGTCAGCATTGTACACTTTTGGAGATTGGTGCTACAGTACTTGGGGCAGCGTTGTTCGGGGGGGCGGTGGTTGGTTTCATTGCCTTGTCCATTGCAATTTTTCATAAGATGTTGAATTACGCACAAAAAATCTGTGGTGACAATGGCAAAATAGGTAGTGATATGAAAAATGAGAATTCGGAAACACAAAAAATAGTAATCGTATCGCAAAATAATACGATTATTATGATTATGTCGAAAATAGTCATTCCACTTTTGGGCGTGATTGCTGCTTATTATGCTTATCAAGCGACTTTGATGCAGTTTAACTCACAAACAAAGTTGTTAGAAATGCAATCACAACAGCTGAAAGAACAATCAGATAGTTCCAATACACAATTCGAGGTGGAACAGTTCAAAAACGCTATTGGACTCTTGGGAAGTGAGAATCCAACAGTTGTTCTTGGGGGGGTGCATGCCCTGCACAACTTGGCGAAGAATTCTGAAACATATCGCCAGCCGGTTTTTGAAGTGTTTATCAGCTTCATTCGTGAGGAAACAGCGAAGCCTGAATACCAAAAAAGACTTCAAAATCAGCCTGACGCTTCCAATGCTATTTCAGCGGCCATTCAATCCTTAGCAAAATCGGACAAAACAAATCCACCTCAACAAGTAGCGTCGGACAAAGTAAATCAGCCTCGGCCAGTAACATCGCAAACTGTGATCCAAACAATTTTTGATAAATTATTTCGTGATAAAATGTCTAAGGAACTCTATCAAGAATTCTATGCGAATCTTGGTGGAGCATTTCTCCCTGGAGTGAGCCTAGAAAACGTAATTATGTCGCAAAATATAGATTTACGTTATGCGAACTTGCAGAAGGTTGTTTTATCGGGTGCGGTTTTTCAAGAAGTCGATTTTGAAGGTGCAGACTTGCAGAAAGCAAAGTTAATGAACGTGAAATTTAAGGAGGTAGATTTTGAGCGTGCGAAATTACAGAAAGCGGATTTAAGCAATGCAGAATTGCAGGGGGCAGATTTATTCAGGGCAGACTTGCGGGAGGCAGAATTATCTGGCACGAAATTGCAGAAGGCTTTTTTGTTTATGGCGGATTTACGAGGAGCAACGTTCAAGAACACGAAATTGCAGGGGGCGGGTTTATTCATGGCAGACTTACGGGGAGCAAAAGAGTTTGAGGATACGGAATTGCAGAAGGCCCGCTTAGTCATGGCGAACCTAGATGGGGTTGACTTAAGATCGGTAAACTTGCAGGAGGCAAATTTACTGGGGGCAAACTTGCGAGGAACAAGCATTAGTTTGGCGAAAATAGACAATGCAGACTTTCGTGGAGTTCAGAGTAGTTTGAGGACGCGTACCAATAATGCTACAACAGCAGAAAAAGGCAAAAGCCTCAAAACAGACTTATCTGGCATCATACTTTATAATACCGAAGGAAAAAAACTTGAAATCACGGAGGAACGGAAAAAAGAGTTGTTTCGTGAGCGTGGGGCTAAGGTGGACGACCTTTCCGCAGATGAAGCACAAAAACTTTATCCTTTTCAAAAATTGCTTAGCTTGAATGTTTTAAATCTTAATGAGGCAATTGATCCTAGTGGAAGCGAAATGATACTCGTATATTTGAGTACATTATTTGATACTGAAGAAGACAATGACAAACTCCTACAACGCAACGACATCCCAATTCACGACGGACTTGAAGTATCAATAAACGAAGGCGACGAAACATCTCAACCCGATGCCCCACCATTCCCCAACGAACCCCCAGCAGACGAGTATCAGTAGTAACTGTCAATTTTCTTGTGAAAATTGCTTCTAAAACCCAAAAAACGATCAAAATTCAGGTTCATCCGAGAAGTGCGTACGGCGTCACCACCGAAGCGAGGGCATTGATCACCTTCCCGTTACGCTTCCTTTTTCAGATCGCCTAACCCCGGCAGAGCCTTGATTGCGGCGGCTTGTTCGACAGGGGCGACGTGGGTGTAGATTTGCATGGTGAGCTTGATGTCGGAGTGCCGGGCCAGCAACTGAGCGGTTTTTGGGGAGACGCTTGCCCGGCCGAGGTTTGTGATGAACGTGTGCCGCAAGCCATGGAAGTCGGCGAACTTGCCGTGTGAATCGACGTATTTTAGAAAGTCGCTTTCCTCGCGGGACTCTCGCTCCGCGACGGAGTTCGATTCATTGATCCAGACCTCACGAGCGGAGGCGAGGTCGCGTTCGATCATTTTGGCCGTCTTGCGTTCGGTGCCGCAGGTCTTGGCCGAGACCGGGAACAGAATGTCGTCCGCTTTTGGATTCTTCCTGACGATCCATGATTGAAAATGTGATACCACGTCCGGGTGTAAAAACTGTACATCCTCCCGTCGCCGCTTGGAGTACGAGGCGGCAATCGTGAGCGTCGGGTACTCGCCTTCGAGTTTGAAGTGCCGCAAGGTGACACTACCGAGTTCGCCCTTGCGAAAACCGGTCCAGGCGGCGAGAACGTAGAACATGAAACGGTCCTCGCCGGACATGCCTTCGACTGGCGGTCCGGCTTCGGCGGCTCGCAACAGATATTGAAATTCTGCCGCATCAAGCGGTCTGCGGCAATGGCGTCGGTCGGCGTCGGCATTGAAAAGCGACACTGACAACAGCGGGTGTCGCAGGAGTTTATCTCGTTTCACGAGCCAGTTACAAAAAGTCTTGATCGCCCGGATGTAGTGGTTGCAGGTTTGTAACGATAATTTCTGCTCCCGGCGTAACTGTGCGATAAATCCCTCGACGGAGGCAGGATCAATCTTGTCGATACTCCGGCGTTTCATTGTTGTCAGGTAGGCTTCGACACGCTTGACGGTCTGCTTGACGTGCAATGTGGTGTTACCCTTCGCGGCGAGATGTTCCTCGAAGGCTTCAAGATGAAGTTCAATCGGCAACTTCGCCGCCTCTGCGACAGGATCGCTGTTTCGTCCCTGTTCGGCCTGTTCGACCAACTCACTGAGCATCCGCCCGGCAATCTTCTTGTCGGCGGCGAGCGGGACACGACGCTCGACACCATCGGTGTCGACGTAGCGGCCCCACCATTTCTTTGAATCGCTCTTGATTTTTTGTTTCGTTTTCGGATCGGTGAGACGAACTGGTTTTTTGTACAGACTTGCCATGATGCTTTTCTCCTTGAAAATACGGGTTATCGCCGGTTAAACGACCCGGCGTGAGTGACACACAGTTACCAGTTTTTTACGGACTGGGAAGTCCCTTTCTCTCTTTTCTTTCGAGAAAAATTGCCCAATGTTTTCGGGGCGGACAGCCTTCGTTGATCCAGTGGACAAGTTCGTCGCGTTTCCAAAACAGCGACTTGCCGACACGGAGCGGCGGTGGTGTCTTGCCGAGCGCATTCCAGGTACGCCAGCGTTTGATGGTGACGCCACAGAGTTTCGCGGCGTCGGCAGTGGTGAGCATAAGAGGTTGTTCGATCATACGATCATTCTCCTAAATAAGTGTTCGATAAACCGCGTAAGGCGGTTTGTGTTTGACGTTATGTGTAACGAAATCCGATAAGGACTTCGTTTGAAGAGACGGCAAGAACGCACGTGGTGAAGCATGTAACTGTAGAAAACGCCCGTCTTGGCAGACGAGCGTTCAGGCAAGAAGATTTTCGTTACGTGTTACCTGGCGGCATAAAGCCCTTTGCCCGATTTGACGAAGCGAGACTCCTGGCCTTTGGTTTTGACTTCTCTTTGCAAGGCGGCAGAGATCGTCAGAGCGGGTGTCGCCCCCTTGAGATTACAATAGTTGTTTTGCATTGCGGTTTCAAGTATTTCCCGAACGTTCATGGGACGCCCCGCTTCCGTAAGAACCTTATGTGCGGCGTCGAGGCCTGACATTTTGCCTTGTGGCTTTTCGCCTTTGGCGCGTTCGGTTTTTGTAACAGACTTTTTATTCTGGGTGGTCGTTTTCGTTGCGGTTTTCTTTGGTTCAATCTCGCGGACGAACCGGGCGGTGTCCTTGATGTTAAGGCTTTTTCCGCTTTGCGTTGCGCAAACCCAGCCGCCGGTTTTCGGGTTGAAGGATTCAACCTTGACCGTCGTGGTGTTGCGACCCGCTTGGACCTCGTAGGTCTTGCCGATCTGAATGTGTGTTGCTTTCATGTTTGTGCTCCTGATTTTGTAAGGTTTTATGTATTTTTGTTGCGCTAGTACGTCCAACGCAGTGTCAGGATGTTACGCTCTGTTTCCCATAAGGCAAGCGGACTTTTCGGGAAGTTCGCCAGAATCTGGAAACTTTCCAAGATTCTTTCCCAAACTCCGCTCAATGTGGCCAAATGCAGGGATTTTTGTAACGCTCCAAGTGAGGCGTCACTGGCAACCCTCTCTTGAAAGATCGGGGTTTGTGTGATACACTGATGACTTCACAGAATGAAAACAGATACATACTACATTTGGGAGATTGTGACATCAACATACGATACAGTAATGTCAGAAAACGAAATCGGTAAACTCGACTCTCTATGGGCAAATGCTTGCAAAGGCGACTGGGAGGCCGTCAAGCAACAACTCGAACAGAGTCCATCGCTGATAACCGCTGGCCACACGACAAGAGTTGTTGATTTACTTGACGTAGCTGTAATGCGAAATGTCAGCGTTGATATGTTAGAAAACCCGCCACGGATCACCGTTAGCAATGCGTATAAAAATGCTACCGTACTTCACGTAGCTGCAATACGATGTGCCGGTGTTGATATTTTGGAGTATCTCATTTCGCAGGGAGCTGTTGTCAAGGCAAAAGACGAAGAAGGCTTGACGCCGTTGCACTATGCCGCCTGG
>CAZNVM010000005.1:0-7613 GCA_964576215.1 uncultured Planctomycetaceae bacterium | reverse complement strand
AGGGTTTCAATAACAAAGTGAAATTGACGATGAGAAAAAGCTACGGTTTTCGCACTGAAAAAACGCTCGAAACCTCGTTATATCATGCTCTTGGCAAGCTGCCGGAGCCAGAATTTACCCACAGATTTTGGTGAGGAGGCCCTTTATAGTAGAACAAGACCTGCTCGTCGCTGAGCGGCACAATCGCATCGGGGGCCGGGATTTCGTCCTGGGCGACCGCCGTGAGGATGGCGGCAAGGAACAGCACCAGAGCGAGAGGATATTGAGGTCGGGTAAGCATGTTGATTCCTTTACGTAGAGAGTGTTTTGGAATGTGAAGTTGTCCACTCCAACTTATGACGAAAAATTACCCGACGGTTACAAGAAAAATGAAAAAATATTCGTCGGTTCTTCAAAACGCGTATCCTCGCTCAACGACGGGAACGGAGTCGGCGGGGTTTTCGGTCGGTTCGGAAACTTCTGAACTTTGATTCGGTTCCGGATTAAGCTGAATCAGCGTTTTCAATAGCCGTCGGCCCGTGATTTCCGGTCCGACGGTAAGGGCGACGTACTCGGCAATCACTTCGTTGTACGCGATAATTGCGTCGATACATTCCCCATGAGTCGCGTAATACTGGTTGGTCGTCTGAATGAGGGCCTCCACGGAAGGTTCCGAGTTCAAAATCGCGTTAAACAACTCCGCCGTTGCGTTGAACTCTTCGCACTTGGTTTCAAATATCTGCCGGCGAATCGCAATCGTTTTGTCCAGAAGAACCAAATTCGAAGCAGGTCGGTATTGAACCAGCCGATTGACGTGCGTTTGATAAACCCCGATGAACGGCAAATCGCACGGAATCGGAAGTTGTTCCGTCGCGGTCTGGTTCGCTTGCACAATCGGTTTGTAATAGCCCGAAGTTTGTTTTAACAACGCCGCAAGTTCCGTCTGTTTGAGAATCACGTGAAGTTCACTCGATTGGCGTTGAGCAATCGCTTGCTTTTCCGCCGCTTGAAACACCGCCGACTTTGCGCCGATTGCGCCGTATTTTCCACCCCATTGCGTCAGCTGGGCTTGTTTGGTCCGGGCGATTTTGTACTTGGCGAGTTCTCCGGCCAAAGCCCAATAAGCGTGGAGCAATTGACATCGGGTTTGCGGCGAGGAGACCGATTCGAGCATTTCGCAAATCGTGAGCGGCTTGCCGGTGATTTTCGAGTTCGGATCAATCACGTCAAATTGAAGCTGGGAAAACGGATGGTCGGCGTCCGTTTGCGACCGCATTGTGGGCCGAACTTGCGGCGTTTCCGCAGAGTCGGTCTGCGGCAAACCGATTGACGTCGTCGGTCTTTGGAGCGGCGCAGCAGAAGGCGATTGCGGCTGCAACTGCGGAGACGGCGTATAAGGGGAATCCGGAGACTCAAAAACGCCCGGCTCATTGTCGTCCGGTAATACCAACAAATCCGCAGCAAGTGTTATGGAAAAATGGGAGGCTGCGGCAAAAAACAGGAGGATCAGCAGGGAAAAGGCGTATTTCATATTCGTCCTATTCGTCAATGAGAGTCAAGTGAACGTAAACCAAAAACTCCATTTTACCCGAAAAAAGGAAAAAATCTACCGGCGTTTTCGGTTTGGTTTAAGACATCGATGCACACTTGACTCAGAGAGCGTCCGGCCATTTTTCCCTTGTTTTTATCTGTTCTATCTGGAACATCTGTTGCGATAATTCTCCGCGTTATCTCAAAAAAATCGCAAGACGCTCATGCCCAGGATTGATTTCTTGAAAAGATGCGCTATACTGACCGGTAGTTTTCCGGTCGGGCTTTCTCCCAGCAGCGTGTCTCTTGTTTGACGGCTCGAAACAGTATGAACTTTCCATAACCCTCACAACACCCCTTTTAAGACTATGCTACAACTCAAACGTATTTTGACGGCACTCATGCTCTTTTTGATGGGCGGTGCTTGCACTTTGGCCAGTGAAGCCGACTTGAAAATCCCGGACCTTCATGCGGGAATGTTCGATACGCCGTTGGGGCAGATTTCAGCTTACTCCCTCCTCATGTACGGGGCCGCTGTTATCGCCGGGACGCTTTTTTTCAGTCTCTTCATGTTCTTTCAGATTCGGTCGTTGCCGGTTCACAAGGCCATGGCGAAAGTGTCGAACATTATCTACACAACGTGCTGTACCTACCTGCTCCAGCAGATGAAGTTTCTCTGTCTGCTGTTCTGCTTCGTCGGTGGTGCCTACGCGATTTACATCTTCTGCACCCCCGCAGCGGAGCATGTCGAAGGAAATATTATTCAAATTAAACTGTCCACGCTCGGGCAGGTTCTCACGTATGCGGTTATCGGGATGCTCGGTTCCTGCCTGGTTGCCTGGTACGGTATCCGCTTGAATACCTATGCCAACTCCCGAACGGCATTTGCCGCTCTGCGTGCCAAACCGTGGGACGTGGTCAACATTCCGCTCCGTGCCGGAATGAGCGTCGGATTGTTCCTCATCTCCCTCGAATTGGTGATGATGGTTTATATTCTTTTGGCTGTTCCGCGTGAAATCGTCGGTTTGTGCTTCCTCGGTTTTGCAATCGGTGAATCGCTCGGTGCCTCCGCTTTGCGTATCGCCGGTGGTATTTTCACGAAAATCGCCGACATCGGCTCCGACCTGATGAAGATCGTCTTTAAGGTCGGCGAAGATGACCCTCGAAACCCCGGCGTGATTGCCGACTGTACCGGTGACAATGCCGGCGACAGCGTCGGTCCGACCGCCGATGGATTTGAAACTTACGGTGTAACCGGCGTTGCGTTGATCTCCTTCATTGTCCTTGCGGTAACGCCGCACATGTTGATGAACGGGGCAGGAAAAGCAATGTTTGAAGCTTGGTTGACAGGTCCCGGACAGGCGGTTGACGTCGTGAAAAACGCCGTCGATGAGGCTGCCGCTCGTTTGGCCGGTGCGACGTACTATGCGGAATACCTCCAGGCGAAACTCATCGTTTGGATTTTTGCAATGCGGTTCCTCATGGACTTCCTTTCCGGTTGTGCTTACTTCATCAATCAGGCGATTTCCAAGGCAATGTACGAGGGCAAGAAGGAATTTGATTTCGAAGAACCTCTGATGCGATTGATCTGGATCGCCGCCGGTTTGTGCATATCGGTTTCGTTCGGAATGAGCTGGTTCCTGCTTCACGACTTTGCTCATCACGCCTGGCTTAAATTGGCGTGTATCATCGCCTGTGGAACTTTGGCCGCCGTGTTGATTCCGGAGTTTACGAAAATCTTCACCAGTTCGAAATCGAAACACGTTCAGGAAATTGTCACCGCTTCCCGGGAAGGGGGACCGTCGCTGAACATTTTGGCCGGTATCATCGCCGGTAATTTCAGTGCGTTTTGGACCGGTGGCCTAATTGCCTCGCTCATGGCCGTCGCATACATGATCGCGGGACAGGGACTCGATCAGATTCTCGGCGAACACGCTGCCGTCTTTGCATTCGGTTTGGTTGCATTTGGCTTCCTTTGCATGGGACCGGTAACAATTGCTGTTGATAGTTACGGTCCGGTAACGGACAACGCCCAATCGATTTTCGAACTATCGCAAATCGACAAGATTGCAAACATCGAATCGGAAATCGAGAAAGATTTCGGTTTCAAGCCGGACTTCGAACTGGGTAAACACTACCTTGAAGCGAACGACTCCGCCGGTAACACATTCAAGGCAACGGCAAAGCCGGTGCTCATCGGAACTGCGGTTGCCGGGGCGACGACGATGATTTTCGCTATCATCCTGCTACTCACGCAACTCGGTGTGCTCAGTCTCGAACTGACGAACGCACCAGTGATCCTCGGTTTGATGTGCGGCGGTGCCGTCGTGTTCTGGTTCTGTGGTGCCGCGACCCAGGCCGTGTCAACCGGTGCGTATCGCGCCGTCGAGTTCATCAAGCGTAACATGGATCTCACCAAGACCGAAGCAGACATTGAAGACTCGAAGACTGTTGTGAAAATTTGTACGCAATATGCCCAGAGGGGGATGCTGAACATTTTCTTTGCGTTGATTTCGTTGACGTTAGCGTTTTCGTTCCTTAATCCGAACTTCTTCGTCGCCTATTTGGTGTCGATCGCGATTTTCGGTCTGTTCCAGGCGATTTACATGGCGAATGCCGGTGGGTCGTGGGACAACGCCAAGAAGGTTGTCGAAGTCGATCTGAAGGAAAAAGGTTCCGAACTTCACGCTGCGGCGGTCATTGGTGACACCGTCGGCGATCCGTTCAAGGACACCTCGTCGGTCTCGCTCAATCCGATTATCAAGTTTTCGACGTTGTTCGGACTCTTGGCAATGGAAATTGCGATTCTGATGAAGTATTCTGACGAACCGGTTTCGGAAGGAGCGGCACCGATTGCGATGATGCCCAGCGGCAATCCGTTGTACTCCGGAACGTACTCCGGAATGACGTTGCTGCTCTCCGCCGCGTTCCTCGCCGTCGGCTTGTTCTTCGTTTGGAGATCGTTCTACGGAATGCGGATTCCCAAGCGTGAAGCCTAGTTTGTGCACAAGTCCGATGCGTTGTCTACCGCTTGACAACGCATCGGATTCCACTAAACTCAGTCGCCATGTTGATATCGCCCTCTTAGCTCAGTTGGTAGAGCAACGGACTCTTAATCCGTGGGTCGATGGTTCAAGTCCATCAGGGGGTATTTACATAAGTCCTTTAATATCAAGTGTTTGCAGCACTTTTGAAATTCTGTTGTATGGGTTATTGAAACTTCTTGGACATCGTGATTACGATGTCTGGAAAGGGGACGTAACTTATGCGAAAGCAGAAAAAAAACAGATTACCCGGAATGTGCAAGGACCGAAACCAAGCACTTTCCTGGTACAAGGGAAAACGTTACTATCACGGTGTTTGGGGTTCTCCCGAAGCTGATAGGAACTACAAGCGATTTATCACTAAATTGCTAGAGAAACCCGACCTGACCTTGCAGGTTGGTGAAACCGGTGATGTTCTTGTTTCGGAACTCACTGCCGGTTTTGTGAAATATATCGAGTCCCGAAATGTGGAAAAAACCGAGATTTTGCACTTCAAACGTGTTATCGGGTTCCTGGTCGAGACCTATGGGGAATTCGCCGTTAATGAGTTTTCTCCGAAGAAATTGAAGATATGTCGGAATCAAATGGTCCAAGCCGGTACTCTGAGTCGCCCTCAGATCAACAAGCATATCGGTAGAATTATCCGCATTTTTGCTTGGGGGGTTGAAGAGGAATACGTGCAACCAAGCATAGTTGCCGCTCTCCGGGAAGTAAAAAATCTGCAACGCGGGGAGAAGGGGACGTTTGATAATCCCCCTCGACTGGAGGTTCCGGACGCAGTGGTGAAGCAGACATTGCTGTTTATGGTTCCGACTATTGCCGCGATGGTGCAAGTTCAAGGTATGACGGGTATGAGACCGAGTGAAATTTACCGGATGACGGTTGGAGACATTGACCTGACTTCTGATCCGGAACTTTGGTATTACACACCGAAAAATCATAAAACCGAACAGTTTATAGGGGGTAAACAGATTCCACTGGGTAAGCCTGAACAAGAATTGATCGCTCCGTACCTTGTCGGAAAGTCTGCGGAAGAGTCGGTATTTAGTCCCCGCCAGGCAGTCCGGGAAAGAAGAGAGCAACTACGAGCAGAGCGAAAGTCAAAGTTGACTCCTTCACAGCGGAAGCGTGACGAGCAGAGGGCCAAGTATCCCGCCGAGAAAATAGGTGACTTTTATGATAAACATTCCTATAGGAGAGCGATAGAGCACGCGATCAAAAAGGGAAACAAGACCCTGCCGGTTGGGGAAGAGATTCCGACCTGGACCCCATACCAGCTTCGACATGCTGCCGCCACTGCTATCGAAAAAGAGTTTGGATTAGACAAAGCCCAAGCCCAACTGGGACATAAAACGGCGAACATGACCAAACGCTACGCTCATGCTCAGTTAGTAATCACCGAGGAACTCGCCCGGAATCGAAAAAATCCGTTTGTTGAAGATGAAAAATCAATCGTAACGCCGGAAAAATGATGTTTCCACTCTGAAACACGAAACCACTTTCGAGTGGTTTTTTTTATGTTCATGCAGATTCTTTTTCTTTTTGATTCTAAAAACATTCTCATTCTTGATTGCTAATCAGTTTTTTACGTTTGACTTAAAATTATCGTGTTTTGCGAAAAACGTGAAAAAATGTAAGTGCAAAAAACGTATGTGAAAAAAATGAAAGTGAAAAAATGAAAGTGAAAATGAAATTTTCGTTTTTATTATCTTCAAAAAATTCTTGTTGTTGTTTTCAAAAAAATTTTTTTTAACGATTTTCAAATAGAACGTGACTTTTCCGAGACGTGATATAATATCGGTTCACCTGCTCAACTATCGCAGAATTTGCTACCCAGTATAGTGAATATTCCAGTGTACGCAATCGGTAGATGCAGAAAATTATTTCGTTGCCTTATTAGACGGTATTCTAGGTGCTCAATGGGGAGTACCAGCCCAAAAATGCAACGAAATTTTCAAAACAAATGCTGCAACACTTGATTGATTATTTCCTGCTAACCATTATGAAAAAATTGATATGCAAGAATTAGAAACTTTTGACACTGATGTCATGATGCGAATTTTCCATCTGAGCCGAGTGTCTGTTTATCGCAGAACTCAGAAAGCGAAAAAAGGGTATGGGGGATTTCCCGTACCAATTCCATCAGAACCGAAGCAGGTGCTCCGCTGGAATGCTGAAACGGTGAGGAATTTTTTGCAAAGTGCCGATACGCCCAAGCCTCCTTCGCCTCCACTCATTGAATCGCCTACAAAACTTTCAGCGAGACACACAGCCGCGATGAAGGAATTGGAAAAATTGGGAGTCAAATTTCCAAGTAAGGGAGGAAAAAATGACCAATAAAAGCCAACTGATAGCCCCTGTCCCTGCCCAAAACACCAGCACGAATGCGGAAGGGTTCGAGAATTCCCTAAAAAACCTCAAGCCTGACCAACAGATTACCTCAAACAATTTTACTAATGAAAGGAAACAAACTATGTTTGGATTTCAAAAAACTGAATTTGTCCGTATATTTCTTGTTAAGGAATCTCATTGCGACAAAGACATGTATGTCCTCAAACCATTCGACGATGATAGTATCAATGAAGAAATGAATCCCGATGAAATTTACGAAGAATTCAGCTATTTAATTGAATACGTTTTCAATTATTGCGGTGGTTACTTCGTTATTGACGATGAGTCCACGGTTGACGGTGACGGGAATATTCTCTTGAATGACACCGAAATCACCGGTGAAAAGGTGGAATTCATTATACCCGACATTCGGGATCGAATTATCACCAAGACTGATAAGCCAATCTATTGTGTTGTGTTTGGTTACGATCCTATGGAATACACTTGTACGGGATACATCTGGGTCGTCGTCGAACCAACCCGAACTGAATATCGAGGTTAGTAGTATCCTTTCGCTCACAGAAGCGATTTACGGAGACTGAGGTGGGTGATGTACTCAAACCTTACCCACCCCCTTCATCTTCTCTAATCGAAAACAAACTTTATCAATAAAACTACCCTTATTATGACACTAGCCCAAAACACGCCATTTATAACCAGAGCGAAAAG
>CAZNVM010000004.1:0-10159 GCA_964576215.1 uncultured Planctomycetaceae bacterium | reverse complement strand
AGTACTGGTAATTATTCCAATTCCCCCTGGTCCTACAGGGCCTATCTCTGGACAGACTATCGATACAATGCGTATGATTTGTCAAAAGTACGCGCCTCAGGTCTCGAAGAATATCAGTATTATGACCTTCATATCAATTGGAGAGTGGTTGGCGGCGAGTACCGCCTTTGGGAAGTCTCTCTTGCCAGTGGTGCCCGTTTTTCGGCAAGCCTCGACCTTTCCGGTTGTACGGCCCTGGAATACGTAAATGTTGCTCAAAACCTTATCACGTCACTGAATGTGTCCGGCTGTACGGCCTTGAAAGAAATCAGTTGCGGCTATACCCCTCTCACGTCACTGAACGTGTCCAACTGTACGGCTCTGGAAAAAGTGTACTGTTACAATTCTTCCCTCACATCGCTGAATATGTCCGGTTGTACGGCCTTGAAAGAATTGCGTTGTATACCATTAAACGTCAATAATTTGGTATTTCCGAGGATTTGAAATTTGATTATACTGTCTCCTTTGGATTTCATCAAGCAAGGAGGCCCCCATGTTACGAGCGAATTATACGGAGGAAGAAAAATCCCTTTTTCACCAATTGCGATACAGTCGTCGCAGAGATTCACTATGTTTACGACATTTTCGGTCTCGGTTCGATTACGGCGGCTTACGACGGCGAAGGGAACCTGATCGCCTCTTACGCTTACGGTTACGGCCTGCTCAGTCAAACGGACGGTGCCGGAAACGCCGCCTATTACGGCTACGATCACCTCGGCTCCACTGTCGTAATGACCGACGCCGCCGGTGGTGTCGTCAATCAATACGCCTACGACCCTTACGGCGGTTCGCTCTACAAAAACGAAGCGATTAGCAACCCGTTCCAATTCGTCGGCGAATTCGGCGTCGCCACGGGTATGAACGATTCCCTCATCTCCATGCGGGCAAGGTGGTATGATCCCGCCCTTGGCAGGTTTGTGAGTGAAGACCCGATAGGGCTTGGCGGCGGAATTAACCTCTACCAATATGCTATCAATTCACCAATGAGGTATATTGATCCAAGTGGCAATATTGGTATTAATACTAATTGTAATCCTGATCCTAATGATAATAACAAAAAGAATGAGAAAAAGAAAAAGGATGATGACGATCAAGATCCCCCTAAACCTAACCCCCAACCTGTCTTTGAACCGGGTACGATGCAAAATGATCGGGCAAAAAATACCGCCGGCCCTCCCGGAACCAGAGATATCGGCAATTTCATGCTTGGCCTTGACCTAGTATTAGGTGTAGGATTACTTGGTCTAACTGTATTTCAACCAGAATTAGCTCCAGTGACTGTTCCTTTTGGGCTTCTACTTATTAGTCCTTCTCTCTTTGGTTCTCAACAGACACAATCAAATGCCCTACAATCACAACTTTATAACAACATTAACATTTTTGTTGAAAGCGTTTCAATTCCAGAGACCATAGCAGGTGCGATGAGCGATGACTCCCCAACCGGCATTGTAGCAATGGCGTCATCTATTACTCAATGTCCAACCCCGCCGCCACCGCCGCCTCCTCCGGTTCCGCCGCCGGGGCCTCCGGGTGGTGGAGCATCGGTTCCCCGCTCTGTTGACCCGAACGAGATTCGAGGTCCTTACGGTTACGGTGAGGATGGTTGGATTATTGGCAGTGAGACGCTGGCTTATGAGATTCATTTTGAAAATGATGCCATCGCCACCGCCCCGGCGCAGCGGGTTGATATTGAGCAGTACCTCGACAAAAACCTTGAGTGGAGCACTTTGGAGTTCACCGGCTTTGGTTTTGCGGATGTTTATGTCGCTTTGCCCGCCGGTTCCTGGTCGGTCAACGAAATCGTCGAAATGACGGTGACACCTCTCGGAAGCGACGAACCGGTCATGATTCACGTCGAAGTGCTCGCGGGGATCGATTTGACGACCGGTCGCATTTACGCCTCGTTTCAGACGGTTGATCCCGAATCTCCGTGGGGCCTGCCGCCGTTTGATGTCAATGTCGGCTTTTTGCTTCCGACGCTGCTGGATGCAAGCAAAAACCCCGTCGATTTCCGCGGCATGGGCTTCCTCAGCTACGTCGTTAACACAAAGAGCGGTCTTGTCACAAATGACACCATAAAATCCGTCGCCAAAATCCAATTCGATTTCGACGAGATTATTTACACCAACCAGATCGACCCGCACGATCCGTCGAAGGGAACCGATCCCGATAAGGAATGCAGGCTGACGATCGATAAGGATACTCCGACCAGTTCGGTCATTGCACTTCCGGAAATCACTGACACCAGACGGTTCACGGCCTCCTGGGAAGGGAATGACATCGGTTCCGGGATCGCTTACTACGATATTTACGTCTCGGTCGATGGCGGCGAGTATGAGTTGTGGCAAAAGCAAACCCCCGAAACCTCCGCCGAATTCACCGGTCAAAATGGGAAAACTTACGCTTTTGTTTCCGTGGCGACCGACAACGTCGGCTTCACGGAGGCGATACGACTCACGAGCGATACGGTGACGACGCTTGATGTCGAAGAGACGCCTCCCGATGCACCGGCAAATGCCGCCGCCGAGGCGACTTCTTCAAGCGAGATTCTTGTTTCCTGGGAACTTTCCGAAAATACCGATCTGTACAACATCTACCGTAGCACCACGGAAACGGAAGAGTTCGTCCTGGTTGCATCGGTGGAAGACCTGTTCTTCGCCGATACGGAGCTGACGGCCAAGACGACATACTACTACCGGATTTACGCTTACAATACGGAGACGGAACTTGAATCAGAGAATTATGCTGCGGTGTCGGCGACGACGCTCAAGGCGACCACCGACAAGCCGGAATTCCCTTCGATTATTGTTACGACTTGGGATGATGTTGTTGATGAGTTCGATGGACATATCTCGCTTCGAGAAGCGATCCTGTATGCCAGTCCGGGTGACATCATCCTGTTGGACCTGGAGGCACCCGTCATCCTGGAACTCCTCGACGGTGAATTTTTCATCGACAAGAGCATCACCATCCAATCCGTCGGTGCGTCGTTCATCATCAAGGCCGCCGGAAACTCGCGGGTTTTCAATATCGCTTCCGGTGTCACGGTCACTCTGATTGGCCTAGCGATCACCGGCGGTGTCACGGACGGCAACGGTGGTGCGATCAGCAACGCCGGAGAATTGTACCTGTATGATTGCGATATTACTGGTAACGAAGCCAAACGCGGTGGCGGCATTGCGAGTACCGGAACCACAACGATCATCGGCGGCACCATTTCTGGCAACACCTCCCACTCTTACGGCGGCGGGGTTTATGTCCAAAGCGGTATCACTACGATAACAGACTGCATCATCACCGGCAACAAAATGGCCCCTGTACCTGTGGCAGGCGGAGCGGTATCAGGCGGTTCTGGAGGTGGTGTTTACAATGCCGGTACATTGTTTGTGACCGGTGGTGAAATCACCAACAACAAAGCACCACTATTTTCCGGTGGCGGTCTCTCGAACGAAGGGAAAGCGACCATCGAAAACTGCCTCGTCGCACGCAACTCTGCGGAATGGGCCGGAGGTGTCAGTAACTCCAATCACGGCACCATGACGATCATCGGCGGCGAAAAAGGTACAATCGAGGAAAACATGGCCAAACAAGGCTATGGTGGAATTGGCAACGCTGGCAACTTGACCTTGATCGATGTTCCTGTCAAGAATAACACCGCCCACAAGCTCGGCGGTGGCCTGGGCAATAATACAGGCACGGTGACGCTTCAAGGAACAACGGACATTTCCAAAAACTTCTCCGACGACGAGTACAAAGATATTTGGACCAAAACCGGTAGTGCTGAGACTTGGTATAACACCACCATCGCTCCCGCCAGTGCGAGTTTTGTTCCGGTGGCTCCGGTGTACGAGATTTCCGCTCCAACTGAAGGCGAGTTGTTTGCAAAAACCCTGACCTACTGGGAATTCTCGGCGGTATCAATTTCATCCGCCCCGATCAAGGACTGGGAAATCAACTGGGGGGACGGCTCGGAGAACACAGTGGTTCTCGGCGGACCGCGAAGCCGGATTAACGTTACACATTATTTCTGCGTAGCGGGAACGTACTCGGTGACGATTAAGACCACCGATTTTGACGGAGTGGTCAACACCATCACCATCGGCACCTACACGATCAAGGAAAGGGTAGTGGAACCGCTTGTTGTAGAGAGTTTCGCTTGGGTTGAACCGGAATTGGCCTTTGGATTTGATACGCAGGAATTCTCGCTCCTCGAAGAACCGGCGATGGTGTCCTTCGCCGCTCCTTTGCCGTTCGCAGGTGAAAACCGTATTGAAAACTACCTTGCTGACCTTGCCGAAACGATGCGACAGAGGCAGATGCTTGACTTGGACCAATTGCGAAGTTCAGGACAAAAAGCCGATAACATCGCCTTCTCGGACTTGGTTTGGGCTGACGATGATATTTTCGGCGATGAATGGATCAATTTCTCCGAACCGGAAGAAAGCGATTTCTGGAACGAGGTGTTCGAAAATGACCTGCTGTTACTAAAAACCGGCGTTTGATAGGGCAAAGAGTAAAAGAAAGGTTGTCGCCCAAAAGCCGCCGGTTTATCGGTGGAAACGGGGGTGGGGAAAGTGGGGGGGTTGGAAATCCATTTACGGCCTCTTGAAATGCTGAGAACTGAAATGTAGAATTGGGATCGTGTAAAGCAGTAGCACCATCGGCTTCGGCCAAAAACAAGTGCTCATCGACGTAATATTGACGCTATAACTAGGAGGGTTTTGATATGCCGACATCATATACAGGGCGACTTCGAGGAACAAAATCACCAGATGAATTTGAAAGTTTATGCCGAGATATACTGATAAAACAGTACAACAAATCCTCTTCGCCCTTTGAGGATACTTTTTCACGCCTTGGCTGTAGTGGACAACGGCAAGATGGAATTGATATTTATTGCGATCTTGATAACGGAAAACGAATAGTAGCGCAATGCAAGAATTATGACCCACGAAAGCCGCCAACACATCGAATTCTTCTGGACACCATTGTGGAAGACATTGAATTGGCAAATACAGCGTTTACCGTTGATACGTTTGTGGTAATGACCGCCCTTAAAAGAGATAGTTATATTGAAAAATTTGTATCAACATTAAATGCCACTAAAAAATATGCTTTCCCAATAAGATTTTTGTTTTGGGATGATATTGAAACAATTTTGTTTGACAATTCTAACCGAGAATTATTGGAAAAATATGATCCCGAACTTTTTTCCAGAGCCGATAGAACGGACGAAGTATTATCTGCAATAGAAAAATTACAAGAACAAGTCAGTTTAGGTTTTAAATTCAAAACTACTGTAAAAAATGATGATGCAACCAAAGTAAAGGAACGGCTTGATAATGCCTTGCGTACGCTTGCATTTGCTTGCGAATTAAACGTTGGAGCCGATACTGCACAACGTGTGGTGAATCGGTTTATCTCGTCGTTCAACGAACTTGGCGATATAACCAAATATGACGCTCTCGACGAAATCATTGAAGAGTGCTTTGAGATTGCACTTCGGGTTGAAGCAAACTATGACTTGGACTTTTCGGCGCATCGAAGGTATCTTGAATACTTGAATGCTAGGCATAAAGCGTCAAAAGCCATTGATGTGGAAGAACGCATTATTAAAAAACTTGAGAAAGACACGTCCCCATATTCGCTTGAAGTTGCAAAAGCCTACGGTAGACTAGCTGCCAAATGTTTACACGTTTCACACTGCACATGCAAAGGTTTTTTGGCGATTAAAAGTGGTTTGAGTTGCTGGGAGAACTTGGCAGAAACACGGCTTTCTGACGAAGAAACGATTGAACTTTCGAGATTTATGGATACGGTTGCGCAATTTTTTGCGTTCGATGCCGAGCCGTATATAAATTCGAAGGAAAACAGAATAAGTGAAGACCACTCCGACTGGTTTTTTCTTTCGGATATTCAGGTGCAAATGATTGGGGTTGTTGCCTTGATAGTCAAGAATGGTAGATGTTTTATAAACTTCAACGAAATTGGATTTCCAAAAATGTACGAAATGCTTGATAATAGCAATTCTTTTGGTTTTCATATACGACAAGTTTATGATAAAATTGAACAAGGAGACAAAACACTCGTATTATATCCTGTAGACAACGGGATTTTTGTGGCGGAATTTTATGCCTTGACATCTTTCGCTCTAATCGCAGGACTTCTCGTAAACAGCGTTACTGTTCCTCATGGCGATATCGCCACAACCATCAACACGACAGCATTGATCGCAGGCTGGGAAAAAAGGGTTGAAATCCAAAAAGAATTGTACTTGGAAGCCATCAGACATATTGAGAATCAGGAGAACAGTAAAAAACAAAGTTTTAGTTTAAGCCTTGCTTATCATAATTTTGGACAATTCGCGTTGGAACAAGATGACCCTGCGATTGCTGAAATATATTTTACAATGTCATTGGATGAAGAAAAGAAACGTGCACAAGAATATAACGAGTTTACAAATAAAACATTGGCACTAGCGCATATATCTTTGGCTCATTTGTTCGCCACCGAAAAAAAGAATTTAGAATCTATTCAACAATATGAAGAGGCAAAAGCCGTATTTGAACTCATCGAAAAATCTGATATTGACCCAGAGACATATAATCGAGAATATGCACGGTGTCTAATTGCCTTAGCAGAGCAATATCGTATGAGTTGGATTATCGAAGCTAGAGAAATAGGTTTTTATTCATTAGACAATGCCAATAAGTCTATCTCCGCCTTGCAAAAAGCTCTCGATATTTGCCAAGAAAAATATGAATCTGCTATAGATGTCTACGGATCATTATTAGTTGATTTAGATATTGAGATCGCTCAAAATTATGCGTGGTTTCAAGAGGATTATCAAGATAAAACCACAACAGATGTTTTCGTGGAAAAGGCGATTGAGGTTTGCGAAGATATGATGTTGCGAAAATCTGACGCATATTATGGGGCGTTCAAAAAAATAATTAGCTACTTGTACTACACAGTTGACATTACCCCACAATTAACGGACCGAGAAGTTATCGAAAGAAATTTAAGTCGCGGACAAAAATACTTTGAAAATATATTAACATTTCTTGAGAACAAAATAGAGAACAAAGAAATTTGCCCGACAATCTTATATCCCTCTTGGGTGCACCAAAGGACAGACTTTATACTTTGTTCAGATGGTAGTTTTTTTGAATGGTTAAGTAGATTTGAAACCGTATATTTTATGTGTGCTTCAAATCTGTGTTCAATATATGTCCGACGAGATAATGTAAAAAAGGCAAAGGAACTGTGTCAAAAGGCAAAGGTGTTTGCCACGCATTTGGAAAATAATGTTAGCATCTTTCTATATGAGGAAGAAATGAGAAAAATTGAAAAACTCGAAATCGAGTTGATCACGCGAGATGAATCCGACGATGAATAAAAACTCTTTGCCTTCACATTGGAAGTGCTGGGGATTCCCGGCATACGGCATTCGTGGAACCGATACCAATTTTGGACAAGCAGACTTGGTGAATCGTTTTTGACGCAATTTGACGAGCCGGTTGCAATGCCTCCTGCTATGGCGTATAATGCGGTTGCATTGCGATCCCATACGAAGTTGCATTGCGATCCCATACGAAAAGGCAACCAATGACCGTGAAAGAAAAAGACGACACCCGAATCAAGGCGATCTGGACCCCGGCCCAGGGGAAGCAACCGCTTTCGATTGCAATGGCGGAGTCGGTGATACCGGCAGGGTTTCCTTCTCCGGCGGAGGACTCGCAAGAGATTCTGGACATTGCCGCCCATATCGTCAGGCACCCGGCCTCAACGTTTTTCATGCGGGTCTCCGGCGATTCCATGACCGGGGCAGGGATATTTGACGGCGATTTGCTTGTGGTGGACCGAAGCCTTGAACCTGCCTCCGGTGATATTGTGGTGGCGGTGCTCAACGGAGAATTCACAGTGAAGCGTCTGGTGATTCATCATGGCCGCACGGAACTCGTCGCCGAAAACCCGAAGTTCAGAAAGATTACGCTCACCGACAGCATGGACTTTGAAGTCTGGGGCGTCGTAACCGGAACGTACAAATCTTTCAGGTGAAGTGATGCCAAACGATATTATCCCTCTTCACTTGTACAGCCTGGTCGATTGCAACTGCTTCTTTGTCTCTTGTGAAAAACTCTTTCGCCCTGATTTGCGCAACAGGGCCATCGTCGTCCTTTCCAACAATGATGGCGTTGTGGTCTCACGATCACCGGAGGCCAAAAAACTCGGTATCCCAATGGGTGAGTCGTACTTCAAAATCAAAAGGCTGGTAGAGCACGGACTTGTCACCGCCTTCTCCTCGAACTACCGAATGTATGGCGATCTGAGCAACCGTGTTATGCGAACCTTGACCCGGTGGACACCGAACGTTGAAATCTATTCCATCGACGAAAGTTTCATGGACTTTACCGGCTTGGGTGTCAAGCACTCAGAGATCGATTCATTACTGCACGAAATCACAAGCACCGTGAAACGCTGGACGGGGATACCGGTCTCCATTGGGCTTGGTCCCACAGTAACTCTCTCGAAGGTCGCCAATGATCTTGCCAAAAAGGGTGACGGAACTTGTAGCCTTGTCGATGTTGATAAGCGGAGGGCCGCTCTGGAACAAATGGAGATCGGGGAAGTATGGGGAATCGGGCGGCGGCTTGTCCCGAAGATGCGTAAACTTGGTATTCGCTCGGCCCTGCAACTTGCCGACATGGACCCGCTTTGGATGCGGCGTGAGTTCAGCATCGTACTGGAGCGTCTTGTCCGGGAACTCAACGGCGAGCGGTGTCTTGAACTCCACACAATCCCTCAGCCGAGACAGAGTATTCAGGTGTCCCGCTCTTTCCGGGAAGCGACGGACGACTACCGGGTTTTAGAGGAAGGGGTATCGACATTTGCAACCAAGGCGTGTGAAAAGGCCCGGCAGGACGGCACCGTTGCCTCAGCGATTTATGTACACCTTAACACCAGTTACTTCAAGGAGGGTTATGTTTCCGGCGGCCTTGTCCGGGGCTTGGACGTTCCGACTGCCTACACTCCCAGAGTTATCAGGGTAGCACTTGAGTTGCTTGGACAGATTTACCGACCCGGCTTGATGTACAAAAAAGCGTCGGTAACGCTTCTGGACACGAAAAACGCCAAAGCGGTACAATCCCAGGGATTACTATTTGACAGCGACGGCCAAACGCCTGAGCAAAGGCAGCAAGACGCCGGGTTAATGGAATCGGTAGACCGGATCAACCACCTCCTCGGACCCGGCAAAGTGTTCTTCGGTGCCCAGGGAACAACCCAGAACTGGCGGGGTGCCTCCGACCATTGCAGTCCCGGCTATACGACGAATTGGAGGGAACTGCCGGTGGTGAAGGCGAAATAGGATGCTTGGGGTATTCCTGCCACCTTCCTCGATTCTTCTCGCCCAAGCAAATCCACCTTGCATTTCCCAGCGTTTCGGTTAGAATCCGGGTATTACTCAGTTGGAAACCGGCGAAAATGGCAACGGAGTCATTACGTCTCGTGTTCTCCTTGAAAACCAATCAAGTTTTTGTTAGAATTCCCTCATGGCTCGTCTCGCTTGGCATCCGGCCTTTGTTCAGGCTATTCAGCAGGAACTTGAGGATTACTTGGACGTATTGACGTTTGAGTCGGAATGCCAATTAACCACAGAGCCGCTCAGGATTGACGTTCTCATCATCAAAAAGAAGAAGAACGTCGCCATCAGGAAGAACATTGCCCAGATTTTCCGGACATATAACGTAGTAGAGTATAAGAGCTATCAGGACAGCGTTACCATTGAAGATTACCACAAAACACAGTGCTACGGTCGATTGTATGCCGCCCTGAACAAGGTAGACATCAAAGATATTTCGGTTACGGTCGTTGCAACCCGGCATCCGAGAAAGTTGCTGTCATTTTTGAAAGATCGGTATACAGTCCGACACACCGGGCCGGGTATTTACTTGGTGGACGGGGATACTTGCCCGACCCAGGTGATTGTGTCCGAGGAGTTATCTGAAGAGGATAATTTGTGGTTGAACCGGCTACGGGCCGATTTATCAACCGCCCAGTTGGACCGGTTTTCTGGGGCAAAAGAACCGAAAGTACCAATGGACGCTTATTTTCAGGT
>CAZNVM010000003.1:0-15029 GCA_964576215.1 uncultured Planctomycetaceae bacterium | reverse complement strand
GGGAGCATTCCCATTCCGTGGCAATGTACGATCAGATTATTTTGTGCAGGTTCCTTAAATTTCAGGGCGAAACGAGTTGTCAATTTGGGCAAAATAGCGGACTTTGCGTTTTGCAAGTTGAAACGCCGCCGTTTTTTGCTGTTATGGTACATGTCGATTTTCGTAAATCCTTTAACCGCAATAGAATATGAAAATACGAAATCTGCCACGGAATGGGAATGCACCCTGTGCAGGTAGGATGCCTACGAACTCACTGGCAGGCTGGAAGCCTGCGTTCCCAGGGAAAAAGCGACTTTGCAATCCTCCTGCTCCGCCGCCGACTTTACTTGACCTGCCACTATGCAAACGCTATAATGGCACCGTTCCGCCGCACGATAACCACGATTTCGATGCCCTTTATCAAATTATGAAAAACACGAATTCTTTGATTCTCCTGCTGGTTTTTCTGCTTCTTTTTTCCGGTTGTACGAAAAAAGGGGACGATTCACCGGAAAACGATACGTCGGTGCAACAGTCGGAGCTGTCGGAAAACGCGGTATTCCCGCCGTCCCGCGACGGTGTCTTGACCGACGACGAGTTTTTGCCTACGGAACCGCTTGAAATCGCCCCCTCAAAAACGGTTGAAGCCGATGGACTCAAGATCGACACGGTCGATCCGACCAACTATCTCGAAAACGGCGGAACGTTTCGAGACACCATCACCATCGGATCAAAAGAGGTCGGTTTCCAAAGCACGGAATTTTCCAGGGAAACGGTCCAGGATCACTTGCTCCTGTACGTTGTGGTGCATAATCACATTAAGACGCCGTCGATGGAACTTTCCGCGGCGCACCAGTCGTTCGAAACGCTTCAAGGCGAACTTGTCAATTGCCAATCGATTATTCGGCGGAACAATCTTCAAACCGATCAGGTCGCTCAAGTGACGGAGGAAAGTTTGGAAATCACATCAACTTTCGACGGAAACACGACAACGGAGACATTGCCTTGGAAAATCGGCTCCCGGACCGGCGGGGTTTGTGCGATCCAGATTTCACTGCTCAAAAATCCGATGCTCGACAACGAGGAACGCCGCGTCTCGTTTTACGATCCCACGCGACAGGCAATTATCGAAGCGATTCTCGCCGCCAAGGATGTGGAAACGGTCAAATTTCCTGACCGGACATTGAACCTTCGCCGGATTGAAACGGTTTTCAAAGCACCGCAGGAGCAGATTCCGATCACGTTCTGGACCGACGCGGTCGGAAACATCGTTCAAATGTCAATGCCATTTATGGAAACGGAAACGCTCAAAACGATCCGGGATAATCCGTAAGCGGTGTTCAGTTATTCATGCGATTCATTTCAGAGACATTCATTGTTCCCTTTTTTTCAGAAAAAAAACCATGAAACACACCGTCATTGGCCTTCTGTCTTTTCTTTGTGCTTTCTTTTTTGGTCAGTCGATTCAGGCGGCGGAACCCCCAACCCGACCGAACATCATCGTGATCCTGACCGACGATATGGGATACTCCGACCTCGGTTGTTACGGCGGCGAAATCCAAACGCCGACCCTGGACAACCTTGCGGCAGGCGGTATTCGGTTCACGCAGTTCTACAACACCGCCCGGTGCTGTCCGACTCGTGCCTCGCTCCTGACAGGATTGCATCCGCACCAAGCCGGGATCGGACACATGACGGACGACCGCAAATTGCCGGGGTTTACCGGTGATTTGCTCCCTTCCTGCGTTACGATTGCCGAGGCACTCAAAACGTCAGGTTACGCCACTTATGCACTCGGAAAATGGCATGTTACCAAGTTCTCCACCGATTCCGACAAGCGGGACAATTGGCCGACCCGACGCGGTTTCGACCATTATTACGGACTCATTTCCGGCGCGACGAATTACTTTGAACCGGCAACGTTACTTCGGAACGAAACGCCGATTTCGCCGATGAACGATCCGCAGTACAAGCCGGACGAATACTATCTTACGACGGCCATCAGCGACAACGCCGTCCGGTATCTCAACGAGCACGCCCGGTCGAAAACGGAGAAACCGTTCTTCATGTACGTCGCTTTTACCGCCGCCCATTGGCCAATGCAAGCTCGTCCCCAGGACATTGCGAAGTACGAAGGACGTTACGATCAGGGGTACGATCCCATTCGGCAGGCCCGGTTTGAACGGATGCGGAGCATGGGGCTTCTTGACCCGCGTTGGGAACTCACCCCAAAAACGAACGAATGGGACAGGGTTCAAAACAAGGCTTGGGAATCAAAATGTATGGAAGTTTTTGCGGCGATGGTCGACAGTATGGACCAGGGCGTCGGCTCTATCGTAAGTGCGCTCAAAGAAAACGGTCAATACGAAGATACCGTGATCTTCTACCTGCAGGACAACGGGGCATGTGCCGAGGGTGTTGGTCGCCAATCGCGTCAGGACTATCCCGAACGTGTGGACAAGCCGGTTTACGAACCGTATCCGCCGGAAAAAATCCTCCATCGCCGTGAGGAGGACCGGCGAACACGCGACGGTTTTCCGGTCATTACGGGAGAAAAGGTCATGCCGGGACCACGAGATACGTTTATTGCTTACGGACAAGGCTGGGCCAATGTGTCGAACACGCCGTTCCGTGAGTTCAAGCATTGGATTCACGAAGGCGGAATTTCCACCCCGCTGATCGTTCACGCTCCTTCACTGATTTCGGAGTCGATGAAAGGCCGGTTCTACAACGAATACGGGCAACTCGTGGATATTATGGCAACCTGTCTCGATCTTGCCGGAGCCGGGTATCCCGAAAATCGTGATGGTGTCAGCGTGACGCCGCTTCAGGGGACCAGTCTGAAACCGGCCCTCACCGGAAAAACGCTTGACCGAAAGAAGCCGCTCTTCTGGGAACACGAAGGGAACCGGGCAATCCGTGACGGCAAGTGGAAACTCGTCGCCAAAGGCCCTTCGGCTCCGTGGGAACTGTACGATATGGAGGTCGACCGCAGCGAAATGAATAACGTTGCCGGGGATCATCCCGAAATCGCCGGGAAAATGGTATCCCAATGGGAAAACTGGGCAAACAAATCCAACGTTTTCCCCTGGCCCTGGGGAAAATATCAACGGAAATTCCGAACGAAAATCGACGAAAACGTCGAACCGGACGCTCTCATCTTCGAAATGCGGTTTGAAAACGGACCTCTGAAAGATTCTTCCGGGGTTGCCAATTCGTTCACCATCGACGGCTCGCCCCTGGGAGTCTTTGACGGCAAAACATGGATCACGATTGAAAAGTCCGATGCGTTTGAATGCGGTGACGCCCCCTGGCGGGTCGAAGCGGAGATTATTGCGGAAGCCCCTGATGGTGTCATCATGTCGCAGGGCGGTTTGAATCACGGTTACTCGCTTTATCTCAAGGACGGCAAACCCGCGTTTGCCGTGAGGATCGGCGGCGAGATTCACTCCGTTACGGGCGAATACCGAATCGAAGGAAACACCACGCTGTCCGGAACTCTCACGTCGAAAAAACAGCTCGTGCTCCAGGTCAACGGAAAAACCGTTGCGCAAAAAAACGTGCCCGACTTGATTTACGATACGCCGGTTGATCCTCCCATCGTCGGGAATGATTTGAGCGGAAAAGTTTCCGGATTGGATTTGCCCGCCTTCAAAGGCAAGATGAAACGAATCGCCGTTTATCGGGGCGGTTGGACGTTTTAACGGCGTGTTCCACTTTGAATCGACCGAAATAATTCATGGAGTTTTTCTTCGACTTGTCGGTGCAATTCGTCCGGTGGAGTTTCCTTGGCCGTTTCGTAAGGAATCGGTTCTCCGTAAACGACTTTTAAGCGGCCTGCGCCGGGAAACCGCAGAAATCGCGGCCAGGCTTCATAAGCTCCGGAAATGGCAACCGGCAAAATCGCGGCCTTACCACGAATCGCCAGGGTCAAAAATCCTTCTTTGAGCGGTGCGATTTTTCCGTCCCAGGATCGTGTTCCTTCCGGGAACATGAGAACCATTTCGCCGTTTTTGAGCCGTCGGATCGTTTCCTTGATTCCCTCAAACCCGATCCCCTGATTATCCAACGGAATCGCTTCGAGTGAATCGATTAGCCAGGCAAACGGCTTGAATTTGAAAAGCGTTTTGCGGGCCAGATAGTTGACCCGGCGAGAAATCCCGCCCCCGACAAGCGGCGGATCGTAATGTGATTGATGATTCGCAACGATCAAAACCCCCCCCCGCCTGGGGATGTTCGCTTGTCCGAAATACCGTGCTCCATGAAAAACCATGAAATAGAGCAACACCCAAACGCGGCAAAACGCGTACCAAAACCGGCGGCGAAGCGAAACGGTACGGGTCGAGGAAACAGGCATGGGATGATTCATTCAAAGTGTGTCAACGCTGGAGTCTAATACCCGCCTTGTTGTGTCGTATTCGGTTGTCCTTCACAGATTGCAGGCGTGCTCGTTCCGTTGACGCCAAGCCTTTGGGCCCCCATGTCCACGAACAGTTTGGCTCTTGCGGCGTCACGAATTCCGCCGGACGGCTTGACCCGGATACGACCGCCAGCCGTTTTCAACATGCAAGCGACGACTTCTTCGGAGGCTCCTTCGCCGTTAAATCCGGTCGAGGTTTTCACGAAATCCGCTCCGGCTTCCATGCAGATTTCCGTCATTTTGCTCACCTGTTCCAGCGTCAATTGGCTCGTTTCAAAGATCACCTTGACGAGAACGTTTTTGGCGTGAGCGACATCGACGACGGCCTTAACGTCGTTGCGAACGTCGTCCCAAAGACCGCTGCGAATCCAGCCGTAGTTGGCGACCATGTCGATTTCCGCAACGCCTTTGTCGCAGTAAAGAGCGGCCTCGGCGGCTTTGGATTCACTGCAGGACGTTCCATGCGGAAAACCGAGAACGCAGGAAACACCGGTCTGTGTTCCGCGACACATTGCAACGGCCAGGTCAATGTCGCAAGGGCGAACGCAAACGGTTTTGACCTGATAATCGATCCCCAACCGGATCGAAGCAACGGCTTCGTCGCGTGTCATCTGGGGAACCAAGACGGCGTGATCGAGATAACGGTTCATAATTCATCGAGGGTGAGAAATGTTGGCATTGGCGGCTCTGCTCCAAACCGGTGCAAAGTACATGGCCCTATTTTTACCCGATTTTTTCCGGAATTCCAGTCCGTCGGCAAGTTTCGTTTTTTTGCGATCCCGTTAGCGGCGGGGCTTGCCCCGCAGGAGGATTGCAAAGTCCCTGGGAACGCAGGCTTCCAGCCTGCGCGAAGGTTGCGGAATGGAGTCTCCGCCCTCAGGTAGGATGCCACCTACGAACTCACTGGCAGGCTGGAAGCCTGCGTTCCCAGGAAAAAAGCGACTTTGCTATCCTCCCAGTCCGTCGACAAGTTTGTATCGAGACCGTCATTTCGCGATGCTCCATTCCGGCTTTTATTCATCTCCCCCAATAAAAGCCGGAATGAAGCGAAGCGAAGCGAAATGACGGTAAAATCAGTAAAAATCGTAAACTTGTCGACGGACTGGCTATCCTCCTGCCCAGTCTCATTATTCACTGGACAACTTCAGTCGTTTGGATTATAATTCCCCCCACGCAATCCTCATCGGTGAATTTGCGGTCGTTTCCTCTTTTTTGCACGGAATTTCTCTATGAAAACCTACCTTGCCATCGACATGGGCGCGTCCAGCGGACGCCATATTCTCGGACGTTTCGACGGTTCCCGTATCGCGTTGGAAGAAGTGTATCGCTTCGAAAACGGGACTTGTGATCTCGGAGGAAGTCTCTACTGGAACCTTCCCGGTCTTTGGCACCATGTCCAAGCCGGGTTGCGAGCGGCCAAAGAACGCAGCTCCAGCCCGATTTGCAGCGTCGGCGTCGATACCTGGGGGGTCGATTACGCTCTGCTCGGTCGCGGCGACGTGTTGCTCGGTAATCCTTACGCTTACCGGGATCCGCGAACCAACGACGCCATGGAAAGAGCGTTTCAAACGGTTTCCCGTGAAGAAATTTTCCGGCAAAGCGGCTTGCAATTCATGCAGTTCAACACGCTTTACCAGTTTCTCGCAATGAAATGGTCGAACTCGCCGCTGTTGGACGTTCTCGAATCGTTTCTGATGATTCCCGACCTGTTTCATTGGCTCCTGTCCGGCGTCAAAAGCAACGAATTCACGAACGCAACGACGACCCAGTTTTACGATCCGATTCGCGGTGATTGGGCCAAGCCGCTCTTGGAAGCGTTCGGACTGCCAACGCACTTTTTGGGCAAAATCTCACCGCCGGGAACCGTGCTCGGTCCGCTTCGCAAAAGCGTGGAAAAGGAAACCGGCCTTACCGGATTAAACGTCGTTTTGCCGGGCACCCATGACACCGCGAGTGCCGTAATGTCCGTTCCGACGCAAAGCGCAACGGGAAAAACCGACTGGGCGTACATCAGCCTGGGAACTTGGGCACTCATGGGAATCGAATCTCCCAAGCCGGTCGTTGACGCAACGGTTTCCGGTCTCAACTTCACGAACGAAGGGGGCGTCGGCGGAACGATGCGGCTTCTGAAAAACATCAGCGGACTCTGGTTGATTCAGGAATGTCGTCGCACGTGGGTTCAGCAAGGAAAGAAAAACTCGTCCGGACTCCCTTGGGATTGGGAAGACCTGAATCGGATGAGTGCAACGGCCCGTCCGCTCGAATCGTTCATCAATCCGGACGCGAAAGATTTTCTCGGCCCGACCGACATGCCGGAAGCGATTCGGCAATTCTGCAAAAACACCGGCCAAAAAGTCCCGGAAAGCGAAGGAGCGATCCTTCGTTGTGCGTTGGACAGCATCGCCATGAAATTCCGGCAGGTCTTGGAGATGTGCGAAAAAATCGGCGGCAACCGGATCGAAACGATCCACATTGTCGGCGGCGGTACGAAAAACCTGCAACTGTGCCAGGCGGCGGCGGACGCAACCGGACGCCGGGTTGTAACCGGACCGATTGAAGCAACCGCCATCGGTAACCTGATGATGCAAGCCGTTGCGGCGGGGGACGTGAAAGATATTAACGAGGCGCGATCCGTGATCCGCGACAGTTTCGAGGTTGTCGAATTTCACGCAACCGCCGAACATGCCAAAGCGTTCGACGACGCTTATGAGCGGTTTTTGAAGATTATCGGCCAAAAACAGTAATAGCCCGGCGTGAGCGACCGGTTCCGTCTATTTTTTGTTGAAACAAATTGAGGACATCACGGGAAACTCTCCGTCGACGATCACCTTGCAAAGTACGGTCTCCATGTTCGCGGAGTCAGGCATTGTCGGCAAACCGGTTCCGATGTCCGGAACGGCCAGCGTGAATTGTCCTCCCATTTTTTCCAAAAGAAGCATCAAACGACCGCCGAGCACATTGGTCAACTCGGCAACGAGATCACGGATGATCGGACTGTCTAACCGCAAGTCTTCACCGGCGTACATGTTTTGAGCCAGTTCCATCGCCAGGGACTTTGAGGCAACGAACCAGACGGAATGAACATCCGGCGAATTGACTCGCATACACGACCAGACCCAGTCTTCCTGATTTTCCACAAGAGAATTGAAATTGATTTCACTCGCTTTTATGCGAAGACCGGAGGACGTAAAATTTTCCCCGGTCCCCCACGGGTCACTGTTTGGACTTGTCACAAGGGGCAAAGTGCTTCCCCAAGTGTCACTTCCTCCCTCTTGACTTGAAGCACCGTTGCCTCCCCACGAATCCGCAGAATTTTCAACCGGAGCGGCTCCCCAGGAATCCTCTTCCGTATCAGGGGGAGAGTCAATATCCCTTAAACCGCTTTGTTCCGTTTCCGTAAAATCGGTTTGGACAGGCGGTTGCCAGTCCAATTGCCGATCCGAGTTTTCTCCATCGGCCAACTCGAATTCCAAGGCATCTTCCCCGAAAAATTCTTCGTCGTTAATCTGGAAAGAACAAGGAACAACTTCGGCAAAGGCCATCGTTTCCAACGTTTCCCGAACGGCGTTATATAAAAGTTGGCCGTAGCTTTTATGGTTCATGATTTTCGGAATAATAAAGGATTTTCAGTATCTCGCATCACGAGAGGGGTTCCGATTCTTTTTGGACTATTGCGTTGATTGCTTCAACGAGCATTGGCGGACTGATCGGCTTGGAAAGAATTCGTGTTACTCCCAATTCGAGTAGTTCTTTACGTTGTTCCTCGTTTCCCGCACTGGTTACGACGAGAACCGGTGTTCGGCTCAATCGTGGGCTGGCGGTAATTCTTCGCATCAGTTCGATTCCGTTCATGTTCGGCATCGTCAAATCGGTTACGAGCAAATCTGCCGTTACTTCCTTCATTTTTTGGATCGCTTCGTTACCATCGGAAGCTTCATAAAAATTCGCATCTCCGAGGCCCGCAATTTCCAGACAACGGCGAATAAACATACGCGCCAACGCGGAATCATCTGCAATAACAATGTTTTTCATTTGACAAGGTAAAGGGCATAGGGCGGCGATTTACAATTCCCAGTCCGGGCGTCCGGGACAGGACAAAACGATACGACCGGTATCGCGATAAAGGGTAACGGTACGACTGTGATTTCCCCCGACATCTTCGGCCATCGGTCCCAAACCGAACTGCCAAAGGATTTTTTTGGCGGCCAACACATTTCGTTTTCCGATGTTAAACGTGTTGTTCGGGTCCGCGACATTCGCTCCGCCGGCAATCTTCACGATCAAATTGGAGGGTTTGGAAAAACTGCCCCCGACCACTTTCATCCGTTCGATGAGGGCGGGAATCCCCGTGTCGGCGAAGTAACCGGGGAGTTGCTTGGCCCGATCCGGTGAAACGCCCGACTCCGGTAGTGCAATATGATCCATTCCGACGCAACGGGTCCCCCGATCCAGAATCATCAAGGCGATGCAGGAGCCTAAAGCCATCGTTTTGATAACACCGCCATTGGCGACGGTTGCACCATAATCGCCGACTCCTAGCAGTATTTTGGTCGGGTCTGAGAAAGGCATTCTGCAATGGCTGGGGACGAAAGGACGAGATCGGCGAAACAACTTTGAATTATGCTACGGTGAATCAGCTTCGATTCGATCAGTTTGCGGAACACAACAGTACGAACTCCACCGAAACCCCAAAACAGCTATTGGAGTCTAGGTTATTTTTCCCCAAAAAGCAAGGAAGGGTGTTAAGTTTTTGCGGAAAATCGGATCGAATCAGAGTAATTTCCGGTACGATTCCGTATAACGCTGAACCATTTGTTCCACACGGAATTCCGTTTGTATCCGCTCCCTTGCGGCCTCGCTCATTCGCTGTCGTACTTGCGGATTGTTCAACAGCGGCAGGCTTTTCTCGACGTACATGCTGCGGCGGCGGCGAAAATCATCACCGAACCCGGGAATAAGAATACCGGTTACGCCATCGACAACCAGATCGCGGTTGCCCGGTATGTCCGAGGCAACGACCGGAATCCCGTAGGACATCGCTTCCAAAACGGAATGGGATTGCCCTTCGTGCTCGCTTGGAGACCACAGCAGGTCAAAATGCGGGAAAAAGCGGCTCACATCGTTCCGATAGCCGGGAAAGTGAACCCGATCCGTCAGACCAAGCGAAGAGCGATACCGTAAAAGCCGTTCCCGTTCCGGTCCGTCGCCGAAAATGATGGTGTGAAAATTCGTTTTCGTGAATTTGAGTGTTTCGCTGGACCAAATCGCCTCTTTGATCCGTTTTTGTGGACAAAACCGGGCGACGATACCGATCAGGGCCGGCGTTCCTTCCAACGGTATCCCCAGTTCCCGCAGGATTTCGCATTTTTTTTCCGGATCACTCGAAACCGGCTCAGGAAGTTCCACGCCGCTGGGAATGATTGTCCAATGTTTCGGATCAAAACCGTGCTGCGCGTAAAAATCGACAACACCGGAACTATTGGTGAAAAACCGGTCCGTTTTTGGAGCAAGTGCTTTATCAATTCGAAAATGAAGCCAATTCTTCCAAGAATCGACGTAGTGTTCGGCGGCAACGATTCGCGGGACGCCACATTCGATGGCCGCTTTGCGACCGTAAGCGTTGGCCGTGAAACGCCAGGTATGCACCAAGTCCGGTTGAAATTCACGAATCGCCGCCTTGAGTTGAAAGTAGGCCCAGGGATCAATTGTCCACTTTTTGCCGATGGGAATGATCGGAATCCCGGCCTGTTTCAGCTCGTCCTCAAGCGGCCCGTTTCGGACCAATGTACATACCCGAACCTCAAATTCGTCTTTCGGTAAGCCGGTTGCCAATGAAACCATCTGCTTTTCCGCACTGCCTCGGTCCAACGTGGGAATGATTTGGAGGATTTTTTTCATGGCCGGAACCCGGATTGTCAGGGAATTGAAAACAATGGTGAAGAGGAAGGTATTGAGAATTTAAGGGAAAAAAAGAAATGAGAAAAGGGGGTTACTTAACGTTGGGGCAGTCCGATGCACAGGAGGATTGCAAAATCGCTTTTTTCCTGGGAACGCAGGCTTCCAGCCTGCCAGTGAGTTCGTAGGCATCCTACCTGTGCAGGGCGGAGACTTTATTCCGCAACCTTCGCGCAGGCTGGAAGCCTGCGTTCCCAGGGACTTTGCAATCCTCCTGGTCCGATGCGAACTTGCCTTGACGGGCGAAACGATTTGTGCAATGATGGAAGAGAGGCTGCCGGTAACTCATTTCTCATTTCTCATTTCTCATTTTCCTATACCGATGCCCGATACCCGATTCCCGATGCCCCTGCTGGAGGCACTGCTGTTTCTGCTCTTACCCTTAGTCGGTTTCGCTCAGGACGATCTGATTTTCCAAATCGGTCGCCCGGATGCAAGAGCAGCGGAATTCCGCCATTACAACTGGGAACAACGCCACGACGCAAATCGGGGCGTTGTTTTCCGGTATGTCGTCGGTGTGAGCCGGGCGTCCGACTGGTCCGCCATGCACCTGAGCACCCGGGACCTCGAAAACGCCGGGAAAAAATTCACGCATCAAATCGAATTTCAGTCGGAGGTTTCTTACGACAAACCGCTCGCTTTCGTCATCGGGTACTGTTTTATCCATGCGACGGAACAATCGTTGGTCTGCGTTGACATTAACGGTCAAAAAATAGCACCGAAACGGCTTGCAAAAATCGGCGGCGATTCCTTCAACTTCGACTCCAACCGTGATACGGGCGAATTCGGTTCGGTCATTCTCGAAATCCCTGCCGGGGCCGTCAGGAAAGGGAAAAATCTTCTTTCCATCACTCTGGAAGACGGCAGCTGGTTTTTCTACGATTATCTTGCGTTACGGGAAAACGCTCAACCGCTTACCCCAATCGCCTCGGACACCCTTCTTCAGGAATTTTGCAAAGCTCCGATGCGTGACGTCAAGGAGATTCTGTTCGTTGTCAGAAAACCGGGAGACGATCCGCACTGGTACGCCAACTTCGGGTATTACGCATTGGATGAAAACACCTGGCCATTTCCGCTTGGAACCGGAGGAACTCTCAGTGTTCTCAACGTGAAAACGAAAGAAGTCCGAACCATTTTTAAAGACCCCGGCGGTTCAATTCGAGACCCGCAAATTCATTACGACGCCGAAAAATGCGTCTTTTCCTATTTGCCAAGTGGTAAGCGGCATTTCAACCTTTATGAAATCAACCTCGACGGGACCGGTTTACGGCAGTTGACTTTCGGCGACTGGGACGACATTGAACCGGCCTACCTTCCGGACGGCGACATCATTTTCTGTTCCTCCCGCTCCAAACGCTGGGTGCAATGTTGGTTGACACCTGTGGCGACGCTCCATCGTTGCGGCCCGGATGGTGAGAATATTCAAGAAGTCTCCGCGAACATCGAACACGACAATACGCCCTGGGTGCTCCCTAACGGGCAGGTGTTGTACATGCGTTGGGAATACGTCGACCGCTCGCAAGTCCATTACCATCACCTTTGGACCATGAACCCGGACGGAACGCGGCAATCGGTTTTTTACGGAAATTTTCACCCGGAAATCGTGATGATTGACGCCAAGCCGATACCGAACAGCGAGAAGGTTGTCGCCATCTTTTCGCCGGGACACGGTATCCGGGAACATTACGGAAAACTCACGGTCGTCGATCCCCGGAGAGGGCCGGACATTCTTGCGAGTGCCCGAAGTATCACCGGACATTACGAGCATTGCGATCCCTGGGCGTTTTCGGAAAAAGCGTTCATGGCGGCGAGGCAAACGCGGATTGAACTCATTGATGGGGACGGGTTTGCACAAACGCTTTATGAACTCCCGGAACCGTTGCGAAATGAGGGATTCTGGATTCACGAGCCGCGTCCGATTATTGTCCGGGAACGGGAGCGAATCATTCCCGACCAAACCGACCGGGACGACAAGTACGGTCGTTTGGTTCTTGCGAACATTTATGAAGGACGCCGTATGCAGGACGTAAAACCCGGTTCCATTAAAGAATTGCTCGTTCTGGAAACGCTTCCTGAACCGGTGCATTACAGCGGCGGCATGGATCAAATTTCCTCGGGAGGAACCTTCACCCTGGAACGGATTGTCGGCAAGGTTCCCGTTGCGCCGGATGGTTCGGCATCGATGGAACTCCCGGCCCTTCGGAGTTACTTGTTTGTCGCTATGGATCACGATGGGCTTCCGGTGAAACGAATGCACAGTTTCACTTCCGTCATGCCGGGCGAAACGACAACCTGTATTGGGTGCCATGAACACCGAACACGGACGCCGGACACGAAATTCGACGAGCGGCTTTTCACGCAGCTTGCCAAAGCACCAAAGCGGCCCGTACCGGTCGAAGGGGTTCCCCCGGTCTTTGATTTTCCGCGTGACATTCAACCGATTCTGGACAAACATTGCGTTTCCTGTCACAATTTCGACCGAACCGACGCTGGTGTCAACCTGGCTGGCGACTGGACGCCGCTTTACACGACGAGTTACCTGACGCTTACGTACAGAAAAATGTTCGGAGACAACCGGAATCGTCCGAAAAGCGATTTCGGTCCCTACGAAATCGGTTCCGCCGCATCGACTTTGATGAAATTGATCGAGGAAAAGCACCAGGGTGCAGAACTTTCCCGGCAGGAGAAGACAATGGTTCGATACTGGCTTGACGTCGGAGCGAACTACGCCGGAACCTACGCTGCCAACGGGACCGGGCTGATCGGCTGGTATTACAACAACGCCATCAAACGAAACGACTTGGGCTGGCCGGAAACTGTCTTAATGCGTGACACGATTTCCCGACGGTGCGATTCGTGTCATACTTCGGAAGACAAAAGGCATTTGGCCCGTACCATGTCGGAGGATGGAAGCCGATACACCCGGCACTACCTTTTCAACTTGACGAATGTGGAGAAATCGCCGGTTCTGACCGCTCCGCTCAGTAAAGCGGCAGGCGGTCGGGGAATCTGCGAAACCAAAAGCGGACAAGCGGTCTTTCCGGACAAAGAGGACGCCGATTACCAAACGATTCGTGCCGGAATTCAGCGGGGCCGCGATTACATTTTGAATGAGAGCAACCGGTTCAGCATGACGCCGTTCATTGCCAATTGGCCCTACACCCGCGAAATGATCCGGTACGGCGTCTTGCCAGACGACCACGATCCCAAAACACCGATTGATCCTTACGAAACGGACCGGCAATACTGGAAACTGTTTGGGCCGGAAGAATGAAAAAACGATGCTGGAGCACGTCAATTACTCACTCAAACCGTAAACAGATGGTAACTCAAAACAGTCAAGGGCATCGGGAATCGGGCATAGGTGATAAGTGAAAAACTTCCTCCAATTTCCAATTTCCAATTTCCAATTTCCGATTCCCGATGCCCTTAAATTTCAACACTTTTTCCAGTTTCATTACCATTTCGTTTAGACTTTGAGTCATGAATTTAGTCGTTTGCTACAAGGAAGGGCCGGTTGACGAGTACCTTGTCGAGGAAATCCGAGCCGTTTGGCCGGAAGTCCGGTTAATCAACGTTGGTCAAAAGGAGATCGCCGACGCTTTGCTGGAAGCGGATTACTTTTGCGGACACGCCAAAGTTCCCGTCGATTGGGATAAAATTGTCCGGCAAAACCGGCTCCGTTGGATTCAATCGTCCGCCGCCGGAATGGATTGGTGCCTGGTCCCCTCGGTGATCGAGTCGGAAATCGAGATCACCACCGCGTCCGGGGCACTTTCCGACCAAGTTGCGGAACATGCGCTTGCGTTGATCCTTGCGTCGCGGAGAAATTTGCCCGCTTTTTTTGCTTGTCAAACGGAAAAAAATCGGGTATCATCAGATTACCATAGTTTCAAACGGCTTCCGACAAAAGACTTGACCCGAAACACCGTTGGAATCGTCGGTTTTGGAGGGGTGGGCCGTCGGTTGTCGCAAGTGCTCTCGGCGTTTCAAGCGAGAATCCTGGCGACCGATTTGTTTCCCGTTCAAAAACCGGACCATGTCGCCGAACTTTGGGGACCGGACCGAATCGATGATTTGCTCACGGAATCCGACGTCGTCATTTTGTGCCTGCCGCTCAATGATTCGACGCGGTACTATTTCGACGCGGAAAAGTTTCGTAAGATGAAAAAAGGGGCACTTTTGGCCAACGTGGCCCGGGGACCTTTGGTGCGGACCGGCGATTTGATGGAAGCCCTTGAAAACGGGCAGCTTTGCGGGGTGGTCGTCGACGTAACCGATCCGGAACCGCTCCCGAAAGACCATCCGCTTTGGGACGCTCCGAACGTGATTATCACCCCGCACGTCGGAGGGCAAGCGGCTTGGAGATTCGAGGCGATCAACCGTTTGTTCATTGAAAATATCAAACGTCGCAAAGCGGGTGAACCGATGATCAACCGGCTTTCGCCCGAAGGAAAACGACTCGGTTTCCCCCTGCGAAACGGAGAAACGCCGCTGTGGATAAAATAAGAAATGAAAAATGAGAAAAAGATTTTGGCCTCCTCACCAAAATCTGTGGGTGGTTTTTTAGTAAAATGAAGCTAACTGCTTTTGTATCAAATACTTACAACTGTTTTTGTGGCCGAGAAAGTGAGGTTCAAATTTGACAGATATTTCCAGATGTACTATTTCGATA
>CAZNVM010000002.1:0-1527 GCA_964576215.1 uncultured Planctomycetaceae bacterium | reverse complement strand
GTCTCTTCGGACTCTTTGGCGGTGCCGAAAAGCCAGCCGCCGAGGATTTCCCGTGAGTAATATCCGCTTTTCAGCGAGATGGCGGACTCGGACTCGCCTTTTAACTTGCTGCTCGCGGTGCCGGAGTAGAACCATTCGTTGGCGTCATGGCAGAACCCGACGGCAAGCATTTCCCGCGATTCCAGCGGCTCCATCTGAAGGCGGCGCGTATTGACAGCCTTCGACTTTTTCGTACCGGAATTGCCGAACAGCGTTCTGGCAATGCGATCAAGAAAGGTTTGGCTGGCACTCATGGTGTTTTTGAATTGTCAGGAAATGGGGTATCTTGGTGTCACTCGAATTATTCGCCGAAATCCGGGGCCGAAACTGACGGTTTTTGGTCAGATGAAATGGTCTGAACAGGCACAGCACACAATAATAGCTGTTACCTTCGAATTGCCACACCTGGAAGAAATTCAAATTCCGCCATTGCAAGGACCGTTTCTTCTGTTAGTTCCGTCGGTGACCGTTTCGGACAAACCCAATTATTGTTACGCATGTGCTCAATAAATTCCTCAGGTAAAGGAATATTGTATTTTTCAACAAAATAGGGAACCGTCATCTGCCAAACCCATACGTTATCTGTGTGTTGGCTCGTCGGTCCTATTGGCTCACTGGTCAAAGGATCGTTTGACCAACCGAAAACGAGAATATGAAAGTTATCGTCGGAACAAGCTAAATATTGTAAAATATTTTGTTTTTCAGGATGTTCTTCTTCGTTGCAAAATGCAAGAATAAATTCTCTCCATTCGACTTCTGAAAAAAGTTCGTAAGGTAATACAGATTTAAGATGTTCGAAAGGGGGATCGTCTCTAAAATAATCGTAAGGTGATATTGTTGTCATAAAAATCCCTTAAATAAAGTTATGGAAGAGTGGGGAGAATATCGCGAATAGTTCCTATGATTTTCCCAGCATTAATCTTGACTTTTCCACCAGAGACTACAAATGCTCTGACATGAACTCCAAGAATACTTGCAAGTTGCTCGGCAGCACCTCCTTGCTTACCTACATGACAGGCTATCAAGCGTATACTTTTTGAAAGATCAATACCTTGACCGATTAAAAAATGGGCGAACTGTTCCGCAGTCATTTCGCCATATGGAGTAATAAACCTCATGCCATCTAGTGTCCCGTGTACATAAACATCAGTAAATCCTTCAATGCTTGGTACTTTGGCCATTGCCTCGCGTTCTACTACAGTAAAGTTACTAGCAGCGAATCGTTCGCCGAAAGCAACCTCTCTTGCGGCTGTAATTTGTGAAATCCCTTTGGCGACACCATAGCTACCGGCGATGCCGATGAAGGCGTCGACTAGTTCGCCCGCAAGTTGGCTTCCAGTCGCGACTTGGACGGCAGATGATGTTACTGTTTGCGTTTTGGCACCACTCCAGATTGTGCTGATACCAGCTATCGTGTGGTCGATGCCGTGACCGATTAGAATGACGGAACCTCCTGCCAGCAAAAGACTTGCGCATCCGGTTGGTGCT
>CAZNVM010000001.1:0-3423 GCA_964576215.1 uncultured Planctomycetaceae bacterium | reverse complement strand
TCGTCGACCTCAAGACCTGTGACGATTTGACCTGGTTCGAATCGGATGCACGGCGTTTTCGTTACGTGCATCAACTGGCCTTCTATCAAAACGTCCTCAACCAAGTGATCGGACAACTCGTTCCCGTCTACATCATCGCCGTGGAAAAGAAGGAACCGTTTCGTTGTGGTGTCTGGCAATTGCCGTCGGAAACGCTGTTCATGGCAAGTAACGAGATTGAAGGGGCAATGGAACGACTTCGAACGGCGACCCGCGAGGATAAATTCGAGACGGGATATGAGGAACTTCGCTACCTTTTTTTGAACTAGCACCATGAAAAAACGATGCCCCAACTGCGGTGATTGGAACTTTTCGTTCCGATACGGTTGCCCGACCTGCAATTATCCCAAAGGCGACGGCGAACCGGAAGTCTGGCTCCGACGCCGTGACAATGAACGGGACATGGAACTGTACGACGATCTTTTCGATGCACATTCCAAACTTGCCGAACACGATTTTTTAGACTGAATGAATCCTTAACCCAAACGAAAACATGTCATTACTTCAAACGATCCAAACAGGAAAACTTCAAGGACCGCCGCGTCTGTTGATCTATGGAACAGAAGGGATTGGAAAATCCACATTCGGAGCTTCGGCCCCGAAACCGATCTTTGTACCGACGGAAGACGGCTTGGACAACATCGAATGTGCGAAATTTCCACTGTGCCGGAGTTTCGATGACGCCATCAATTGTCTCGACACCCTTCTCAAGGAACAACACGATTATCGAACGGTCGTGGTCGATAGTCTTGACTGGCTGGAGCGGTTGATCTGGGACCACACCTGTCTGCAACATCGGGCCGAGGACATCGAAAAGGTCGGCGGCGGTTACGGAAAAGGGTACACGATTGTCCTGACGTACTGGCGAAAGTTCATCGACCTGCTTCGGGAAATTCGGCAACAGCGGAATATGATCGTGATTCTGCTTGCCCACGCTCAGGTGCGGCAGCATGTCGATCCGGAAACGACCGCGTTCGACCAGTTTTTGCCAAAACTGCACAAAAACGCCAACGCACTCGTCGCCGAATGGTGTGACGCGATCCTCATGGCGACCCGCGAATACGGGGCCGCCAAAGGGGAGAAGGGTGGCGGTCAGCGGATTCTCCGCTGTGAACGTTCTGCGACCTGTAGTGCCAAGAACCGTTACAACCTCCCGGAAACCTTGCCACTGAACTGGAACGCCCTGACACGGGCAATGTACGGCAACGCCGTGAAACCAAACGAACCCAAAACGTCCGACGGACAATAACGAAACGAATTTTACAAGGAGAACAACAATGGTCCAATTGAATTTTGACGTGTCCCGAACCGCTCCTCATTCCGGCTATGAACCGCTTCCAAGTGGTTGGTATGTCGTCCAAATCCGTAACACGGAGAACAAGCGAACACAGGCCGGGAACGGTTTTTGCCTCAACGTGGAATACGAGGTACTTGGCGACGAACATCGCGGTCGCAAACTCTGGGAAAACCTTTGCTACGAACATCCGAACCACGAAACGGTCAAAATCGCACGAGCCCGTATCTCGGCGATCTGCCATGCCGCCGGTCATCCGCATTGCAATGAAACGGCTTTGCTTCACAACATTCCGCTTAAGATCAAGGTCGGCCTCAAGCGTGACAAAAAGACTGACGAGTTGGTCAACGTGATCAATTCTTATGCCGCCATCGACCGACGAGCAGAATCCGTACCCGCTTCCCCACCGTCTGCGCCGGTGCAGTTTCCTCAAGCTGACGATGATGTCCCGCCCTGGATGCGTGAGTCCACGGACGAAACGCGATAGATTCCTGTATCCTTTCCACTTTTACTGTGACACCAACATGAAAAAGATTCACATCCAAATCGTCATCACGTTCGACGACGATCCCGAGTCCAAACCGGCACCGGTTCCACCGAAAAACCCACTGACGCTTTTACTGGAACGTCTGCTTTTCGAGACCCGAAATGGTCGTAATTCCAAACAATGGGACGTGCCGTTGGATTGTAGCTTTCTCCCGGCGGTCGGACTTGACTTTCAACCTCAATAATACAATGGGCCATTTTTCAAGATCAAAAGGTAAAAGAGGCGAGCGGGAACTGGCCGCCGAGTTGATGCGTGTCCTTGGTGTCACCGCCCGGCGCGGTGTCCAGTTCCAAGGATCGCCCGATAGTCCGGATGTCGTTACGGATATTCCTGACATCCATTTCGAATGCAAGCGAACGGAGCGATTTCGACTTTACGATTCGCTCGACCAGGCGACGGAGGACGCCGGTCAAACGAAACTCCCCGTCGTCTGTCATCGGCAAAACGGCAAGCCCTGGGTCGTCGTTCTCCGGCTCGACGATCTGCGGCGTCTGACATCCATCCTTTCGAGAAACGACCATGACCGAAACGACGATCAGGGACATCCTGCCGAACATGATCATCTTCGATGCGGGAACGCAGGCACGGGTCAAGACGGATATCAAGACCTGTCAGGCGTACATTGAGTCAATGAAAGACGGCGTCGAGTTTCCGCCGCTGGATGTTTTCAGTGACGGGAGTTCGGAAAAAGTAATCCTCGCCGACGGGTTTCACAGACTTCAGTCCCACTGTTCGTTCCGTCCGAACGAACCGATCCGGTGCCGGGTCCATTTGGGGACGGTTGCAGACGCTCGGATTTTCGCTGCCGGAGCCAACATATCACACGGTCTACGCCGCACAAACGAAGACAAACGCAAAGCTGTGAAGATGATTCTCCAAGAACAGCAGTGCGATGACTGGAGTGACCGCCGGATCGCAGAGCATGTCAAAGTTGGAAAAACCCTTGTTTTTACTCTTCGACGGGCATCGAAATCAGGTGGTCTTAAAGACCACCTGAAAAAACGGATAGGGCAAGATGGAAAATCGTATCCTGCTACGAATAAATCCTACGCCCATCCCGACGAACCTCCCGAACCAGAAACGAATTTTCGTGTCAACGCCGACGGCAAGACCGTGAACATTTGTGGGTTCGACTTCACGGCCCGTCGTCGTTGCGACGAGTGTGCGAAGTGGAACTCTGAAACCGGGATTTGCGCACGAGATTACAGTAAGCAATCGAGTTGGACACCGGGCTGTTGCGACTGGCTCAAGCTGGGAGACGACTTTGAGGAGGACCGACAGCCGGATGTCGAACGTCTTCAGACACACTGTGCCGCAGAAACGACTCGCAAAAATCGAACGAAAACGCATCACGTCAAGGAAAAAACCGTCAAATGCAAACTGTATCCGAACAACCCGGAGCTTTCCGCCGTGGAAATCCGCCATGTGTTCGGAAACGAGTTTCTTTTGTCGCTACAAAAATCGATAGAAACAATCCTCAACGAAGAATGAACCATGCAAAAATACAAGATACTGTACGAACGAAAAAAACTGCTCCCGGATG